>PMTT01000487.1 GCA_003167275.1 Bryobacterales bacterium
CTGCGCGCCGTCGTGGCAACGGCTTCGCTTGAGCTGGGGATCGATATCGGCACGGTGGATCTGGTGTGCCAGATCGGCTCGCCGCGGTCGATCGCGGTGGCTCTGCAGCGTATCGGCCGCGCCGGCCACTGGGTCGGTGCGCTTCCCAAAGGACGCATCTTTGCCACTACGCGCGATGAGCTGATCGAATCGGCCGCGCTGGTGCGGGCCATCCGAAAAGGCGAACTGGACCGCCTGGAGATTCCGCGCAACGCACTCGACATCCTGGCCCAACAAATGGTGGCCGTGTGCGCCTCGGAGGAATTCGCCGAAGACGATCTCTTCGCCCTGGTGCGCCGTGCATGGCCGTACCGCACCCTGGAGCGCAAGGACTTCGACGCCGTGCTCTCCGTGCTCTCCGAAGGCATCGCCACCGCGCGCGGCCGCAGTGGCGCCTATCTGCACTATGACGGCGTGAACCGGCGCGTGTGTGGACGGCGGGGCGCGCGGCTCACCGCAATCACGTCAGGCGGCGCCATTCCCGATACCGCCCAGTACCTGGTGGTCGCCGAGCCGGAGGGGACCACGGTCGGAACGCTCGACGAGGATTTCGCCGTCGAGAGCATGGCCGGCGACGTCTTCCTGCTGGGCACCACTTCCTGGCGGATCCGGCGTGTGGAATCCGGCCGCGTACGCGTGGAAGACGCGCATGGCGCGGCGCCTTCCATCCCGTTCTGGCGCGGCGAGGCGCCCGGACGCACGGTGGAACTGTCGCAGGAAGTGGCGGAACTGCGCGAGGAGATCGGCGGCCTCCGTAGCGCCGGCGGTCTTGCCGACGGTGATTTGTCGCAGGAGCAGGGTGAACTGCGCGAGATCGGCAAAGCAACACAGACAAGGATGTCCGTGTTACAGAGCGAGTGCGGACTTGACCGCCGCGGCTTCGAACAGGCCATAGAGTATGTGCTGGCCGGCCGTGCCGCGCTGGGCTCCATGCCAACCACTAAGCGAATCGTGGCCGAGCGCTTCTTCGACGAAGGGGGCGGCATGCAGCTTGTGATCCACGCGCCGTTCGGGGCGCGCATCAACCGGGCCTGGGGACTGGCGCTACGCAAGCGCTTCTGCCGCTCATTCAATTTCGAGTTGCAAGCCGCGGCCACCGACAACGGCATCGTCATCTCGCTCGGCGAGCAGCACTCCTTCCCTCTCGAGATCGTGTTCGAATTCCTGCGTGTGGCTACCGTGCAGGAAGTGCTCACGCAGGCGCTGCTGGCAGCTCCCATGTTCACAGCGCGCTGGCGGTGGAATGCGTCCCGCGCGCTGGCGATACCGCGGTACAGCGGCGGGCGCAAGGTGCCTCCGCCGATCCAGCGCATGCGCGCCGACGATCTGATGGCCGCGGTCTTCCCCGACCAGGCGGCCTGCCCCGAGAACCTGTCGGGCGAAGTTCGCATTCCGGATCATCCGCTGGTGAAGGAGACCATCGACAACTGCCTCTACGAGGCCATGGATTTGAACGGACTGAAAGCGCTCCTGGAGGGCATTCACGACGGCCAAATTCAGACTGTTGCCATCGACACGCCCGAGCCATCGCCGTTCTCGCATGAAATCCTGAACGCCAATCCGTATGCGTACCTGGACGACGCGCCTCTCGAAGAGCGCCGTGCCCGCGCCGTGCAGATGCGCCGTACGCTGCCCGCCGACTACGCCGAAGGCGCCGGCGCTCTAGACCCCGAAGCCATTGCCCAGGTGGCCGCCGAAGCCTGGCCTCCCATGCGGGACGCCGACGAGCTCCACGAAGCTCTGTGCGACCTTAGTATGCTGCCCGTCCGTGACGGTGACACGGGCATTCTTGCCTGTGTTGGTTTTTTCCGGGACCTGGTCGCCTCGAATCGGGCCACCACCCTCACCATAGACACCCGCTCCTTCTGGGTCCCCGCCGAGCGCCTCGACCTGGTGCGCCAAGTCCATCCCCTGGCCTCCATCCACCCCGAGATTGCCGCACCGCCGAAACACAGGCAGGAATGCCTGTGCCACACCCCCGAAACGGGCGCCGCCGAGATCCTGCGCGGCTGGTTCGAATGCTCGGGACCGCTGCGCGCGTCGCAACTGTCGCGAGACCTGGCGATGCCGCGCGATCTCGTGGATCAGGCGCTGGCTCAACTGGAGGCCGAGGGGCAGATTCTGCGCGGGAGCTTCACCGGTGGGCAGGTCGGTGACCTGCCCCACGAAACGGAGTGGTGCCACCGGCGACTGCTTGCACGTATCCACCGGCTCACCATCGGGCGCCTCCGCCGCGAGATCGAACCGGTGACCACCGCCGAGTTCCTGGCTTTCCTGAATCGCTGGCAGCACCTCACGCCCGGAAACCAGTTGCACGGCGTGGATGGCACGCTGCAGATCATCAAGCAACTCCAGGGTTCCGAGTTTCCGGCGGCGGCCTGGGAGTCGGAAGTCCTGCCGCAGCGCGTGGCACACTACCAACCCGAGTATCTCGACCAGTTGTGCCTCTCGGGCGAAGTCAGTTGGGGCCGCATTTCACCGCATCCGGCATTCGAGCGCGAAGAGGAGGAGAACAAGAGCCGCCGCATCCGGCCCACGCGGGTCGCGCCGTTGGCGATTTTCCTGCGAGAGGATTCGCCTTGGCTGCTGGCCACGCCGCAGCCATCGCCCCGGGAGTCGCTTTCGCACCCGGCGCGCGAACTGCTGGCGGTCCTGGAGTCGCAGGGCGCCTCCTTTTTTGCGGACCTCGCGCGTGCGACTGGCCGACTGGCCAGCGAGGTGGAGGATGGGCTCTGGGAACTGGTGGCCGCCGGCCTGGTGACGGCCGACGGCTTCGAAAACCTGCGCGCTCTGCTGGACCCCAAGCGCCGCGCGGGACAAGGCAAGGCTCGCACCGCCCGCCCGCGCCACGCGCCCGGAAGGTGGGCGTTGCTGCGCCACACGGACGCGCCACCCGATGGCCACAGGGAGGCCTTCGTCCAGCAGTTGCTGCGCCGGTGGGGAGTGGTTTTCCGCGATGTTGCGGCCAAGGAGCCGCTCTCCCCCGGGTGGCGCGATCTGCTGGTAGTGCTGCGCCGCATGGAGTCGCGGGGCGAAATCCGCGGGGGCCGTTTCGTGGCAGCGTACCTGGGCGAGCAGTTCGCGTTGTCTGAGGCGCTCGACCTGCTGCGCGCCGTCCGCCGCACCGGAGAAACGGCGGTGGCCCTCCCGGCCACTATTCCCGACTCCGTTCTGACGACGACGGTGGATGCACTGGTGTAGTCCTCGCAACAGAGGCTGTAACCCGGAGCGCCGACGCGATAGAATGAGTGCAGCATGGCCAGCCTTCCCAATTCGCAGACCGTCACTTACGAAGAATGGCTTCGCATGCCCGAAGTCAGCGATGCCATCGAGGAAGTCGTAAACGGCGAAATCCGCATCATGCCCTCACCCAGTTGGAATCACGCCGAGATCGTACAGAACCTCTACGACTCGATCAGGCCGCAGGTCGACAAGCGCGCAGTCAAGGTCGTCTGCTCAAAATTCAATTTGATCATCCGGCGCCAGCCTCTTACCGCCCGAGAGCCCGACCTGGCCGTTTTCAACGCGAACACAATGGTGCAGAAGGACGGCCGTATCCACTCCGCTCCTCAGCTTGTTGTAGAAGTCCTCTCCCCGGCTAATACCCGCCGTGAGCGCGAGGAAAAACTCGCGGACTATGCCTTCCTCGGCGTCCCCGAAATGTGGGTGTTCGCACCGGTAGAGCGCACAGTGGAGGTTCTCTATCTCGAAGCCGGCCAACTCCGCCGCCATGCCCTTCTCACCGAGGGCATCCTGACCCCGAAGCATTTCCCCAGCGTGCACGTTCCGATCTCCGAGATCTGGCCGGATTGATTCCAGCAGGCGCGATAGAATAGGGAAACAAGCAGGAGTTTCGCATGGCCAGCCTTCCCAATACGAAGACCGTCACGTACGAAGAGTGGCTCCGCATGCCCGAAGTCACCGATGCCATCGAGGAAGTCGTAAACGGCGAAATCCGCATCATGCCCTCACCCAACCTGAGACATGCCAAAGTCGTGCAAAGAACATATAACCTGATCAGACCTCAGGTAGGTATGCGTGAAGTCGAGATCTTCACAACACATTTTGATCTCATTACCCGACGTCAGCCGTTGACGGCGAGGATACCGGATTTGGCTGTTTTTTGGACCGATACGATGGTGGAGCAGGACGGCCGCGTTCACTCGGCGCCGCAACTGATCGTAGAGGTACTATCCCCGGCCAATACGCGGCGCGAGCGCGAAGAGAAGCTCGCCGATTACGCCAGACTCGGCGTCCCTGAGGTTTGGGTGGTCGCTTCCCAAGAGCGCACCGTCGAGGTGTTGTATCTCGAAGACGGCCAGTTCCGCCGCCACGCCCTTCTCACCGAGGGCGTCCTTACCCCGAAGCATTTCCCCGGCGTGCACGTTCCGATCTCCGAGATCTGGCCCGACTGATTCCTCCGGCGCGATAGAATAGGGAAACAAGCAGGAGTTTCGCATGGCCAGCCTTCCCAATTCGAAGACCGTCACCTACGAAGAGTGGCTCCAAATGCCCGTAGTCAAGGGCGCTAAGGAGGAAGTGGTAAACGGTGAAATCCGCATCACGCCCGTACCCAGTTGGAATCACAGCGAGATCCTGGACAATCTCAGCCACCTGATCGCGCGACAGGTCGACAGGCGAAAGGTCGAGGTCGCTACCTCGCTTTTCGATCTGATCATCCGGCGCCAGCCCCTTACCGCCCGAGAGCCCGACTTGGCCGTCTTCGACGCGAGCACGATCGTGGAGAAGGATGGCCGCATCCACTCCGCTCCTCAGCTTGTGGTAGAAGTACGCTCGCCATCCAACACCCGCCGGGAGCGCGAGGAGAAACTGCGGGACTATGCCAGCCTTGGCGTNNCCCCGGCACTTTCCCAACGTCCAAATCCACATACCCGAAATTTGGCCCGCTTGATGTTGCGACTTACTGTAGCCTTGCTCTGTGCCGCCACCGCCCTCCAGGGCGCGGACGATCTCGATGCGCAGTTGAAGACCATCATCAACGCTTACGCGATCATGGAGCAGAACGCCGCCGACCCGGTCTCGTCGGAGCAGGCCTTTTTCCAAGGGGCCATTCCGGGACTCTTGCGCCGGCTCGATCCGCATTCCGTCTTCTTCGATCCCGGACAGTTCGACCAGGTCAAGAAGATGGAGGAGTCCACCCAGAAGGGCTTCGGCAGCGTGGTCTCGCTCTTGCCGGGACGGGTGATCGTGCTGCAGGCCCAGCCCGGCACGCCGTCGGCGCGGTCGGGCCTGAGTCCCGGCGATGAGATCCTGGCGATCAATGGTTACGAGATCAGCCGCCTCGATATGGAACAGCTCACCCAACTCCTCACGCAGTCGCGCCAGCAGTCGGCGCAACTGGTGGTGCGGCGGCCCGGCATTGTGCGCATGCTCACCTTCACCCTCATCCCGGAGGAAATGCAGGCTTCGAGCGTCGAGCGCGCCTTCTTTATTGGAGCGGGTGTCGGGTACATCCGGGTCGCGAGTTTCGACGCCAACACCGCGGCCGAGATCAAGAAGGCGATCGAAAAACTGGGTGGGGACCGCCTCGCGGGGCTGGTCCTGGACCTCCGCAACAATCCCGGCGGGATGGTGAAGGCCGCCCTGGATACCGCATCCTTGTTTCTGAAGCCGGGTTTGAAAATTGTCACCGTGCGCGGTCGTCACGTTCCGGAGCAATCCGAAGTGGTTCCTTCGATCGCCACGCCATACGGATTCAAGCTGGCGATCCTGGTGAACGAAAAGACCGCCAGCGCTTCGGAGATCGTCTCCGGCGCCATGCAGGACCACGACCGGGCGACGATCCTGGGAGACGCCAGCTACGGAAAGGGCCTGGTGCAGAGCGTGTTTCCCCTCACCGATGGAACTGGCCTCGCGCTCACCACCGCGCTTTACTACACCCCCAGCGGCCGCTCCATTCAGAAGCCACTGGATGCCGCGAAGTTCGAACTGGGCGGCACCACGGCGCATCCCAATGTACAGTCGGAATTCCATACCGATCAGGGCCGGACGGTTACTGGTGGTGGCGGCATTCGGCCCGACATCGTGGTTCCTCCGGCAGCCATGAGCCGATTGCGAGCGGTTCTGGATGCCAGCGCCTCCTTCACTAACTTCGCCACCGAGTATCTTCGCAAGAACAAAGTGACTGAGGACTTCGAAGTTACGGCCGCCGTTCTTCGCGAGTTCCAGCTTTTCCTTTCCGAGCGTGGAATTCAACCGAGCGTCGCCGAACTGGCGGTAGAGCAGGCATTCATGACCAATCGTCTGAAGACGGAGATCTTCAACCAGGCGTTTGGCGTGGAAAAGGGCGATGAGGTGGAAGCCCAGCGCGACCCGGTGATCCTGAAAGCCCTTGAAATCGTCGGGGGGTAGGCGGTCCGGGGGGACTACCCCGCCGGGCCGCAAAGTTATCCAAGTTACTCCAATTTCTCCAATTTAGTAGTAATTGACCTTTATCTCCTAATGCTGATATATTCACCAGTAGTGGTGCCGGGAGGCAGCTTATGATGCGTTGTGACCTGTGCGGGACAACCGCCAAATGCGTCCAGAAAGAGATCGAGGGAAAGGAATTCGACATCTGCGAACGTTGCTGGCAGCCGTTAGCGGAAAAGTTAAGCGGCAAGGGGCGTTTGACAGAAACCCTCGAAGAGATGGAAGAGTACGAGGAGATGGTGTTCTAAGCCATGATGATTGCTGAAGCTCCAATTCAATGTGGGACTGGCGCCCACGCCGAGGTCCATACGCTGATTGAGGACCTCTTCTCGCTGGAAGGGAAAACCGCGGTGGTGGTCGGCGGGGGAGGAGTGCTCGCGGGTGAGATGGCCATCGGATTGGCCGGAGCGGGCGCGAACGTGGTGATTGCCGATCTGAACGAGGACAGTGCCAGGCGGCATGCCCGGGCGATCGATGACCTGGGGCGTAAGTCACTCGTCTGTCAGGCCGATGTCACCCGGAAGACGGATATCCGCGCCATACTCGAAGCGACGTTGGCCAGATTTGGCGGCGTCGATATTGTCTTGAACGCGGCGGGCATTAATTCGGGCACTCCCTTCCTTGAGATCGAGGAAGCCGAATGGGACCGTATCCTGAACGTCGACTTGCGGAGCGTCTTCCTGGCTTGCCAGGTATTTGGAAAGGCCATGATCGAGGCCGGCAAGGGCGGCTCCATCATCAACATTTCCTCGGCTTCGTCCGACCCCCCGTTAACCAGGGTGTTCACTTATTCGGTGGCGAAGGGCGGCGTGAATCAGGTCACCAAGTTTCTGGCGAACGAATTCGCTCCGCATCGCGTGCGCGTGAATGCCATTCAGCCCGGTTTCTTCCCCGCGGAGCAGAATCGCAAGCTCCTGACCGAAGAACGCGTGGCCTCGATCATGCGCCACACGCCCATGCACCGTTTCGGGGCGCCTTCGGAGTTGATTGCCGCGACCCTGTTTCTGGCTTCCGAGAAGGCATCCTCGTTTGTCACCGGCAGTATTTTGCGGGTTGACGGCGGGTTCGGCGCGATGACGATATAGGGCTAGCAGGCGTCTGCTCCCAGTGCTATTCTCGGAATCATGCGGGGGTCCATTCCTGTAACCACGGTGCTCACTGCAGTGGGCCTTACGATCCTGCTTCGCGCTGCCGATCCGGATCGCGATTTTTCCGGGAAGTGGGTGCTGGACGCGGCTGCCAGCAGCACTCGCTCGCTCGACTCAGTGGAGACTTCTCTGACCGTCTCGCAAGGCGATGCCGGAATCCTGTGCTCCACGGGATCGGCGCAGTGGTCGTACGCCTTGGATGGCAGCGAGACGCGGAAGCGCATCGGAGAGGAATCCCGAAACTCCGTGGCCAAGTGGGAAGGCGCCGCGCTGCTGATCAACACCCTGGTCTCCGGTCCGCCGGACTACACGGTGATGGACCGCTGGGTGCTTTCGGGCGACCGCGCTACCTTGACCATCACCCGACAGGTGGTTCGCGCGGGCGGGGAGGTCGACGGCACACTGGTGTTCCGGCGCGAGGGCGCGGCGATGACGGCCTTTCTTCAGCCGCCTCGTGACGTTGTGCCGCCGACGCGTTCCGCCGAGCCGGGGGGCAACGCGACGCTACCCGTTCTGGAAAAGAGACCTGAGCCGGGCGTGCCTCCCGACGTCACGGTTCTCACCGGAACGCATGTACTGTTGTCGCTGATCGGAGAGATCAGCACGAAGCACGCCAAGGATGGCGATCATGTCTATCTTTCCACGGCGACGCCGGTTGCCGCGAACGGCCGGGTAGTCATCCCTCGTGGCAGCGACGTTGCCGGCACGATTACCCACGTGAAGCCGGCCGGCCATATTTCCGGCAAGGGCGAGTTGTACATCCGGTTCGACTCGCTGACTCTGCCCAATGGAGTGTCGCGTGACTTTCGCGCCCGGCCTTCGGGAGACGAAGGCAAGGTCGATGCCAACGGCAAAGGCGTCAACCCTGGTTTGATCATGATGGGAGGCGGGATGGGTGCGGGGATTGGCGCCAGAGTCAAGGGACTGGGCGGCATGGCGGTGGGTGGAGTTGCCGGCACGCTCGCGGGGGTCATGCTCTCCCGGAATCAGGACGTGGTGCTGCGCCAGGGTACGCACATCGAAATGGTCCTGGATCGCGATCTGGTGTTTCATCCCGAAGAGATTCCGGGGGTTCACTGATCGCTACGCGGCACTACAATTGAGTCAGGAGACAAGTCCGATGGCCAACAAACAGCAGCTTCACGAGCTCATCGAGCGCCTGCCCGAGGATGAGATTCCAACCGTTTATCGGCTGCTCGCCGGGCTCCTCGCCGATCCGCTCTGGCTAGCCAGCGTGACGGCTGCGGTGGACGATGAGCCTTATCCGGCTCAGCAACAGGCACGCGATGCCGAAGCCCAGGCCGCCATTAATGCCGGAGCCGGCATCTCCCACGAGGAGATACTCAGGGAATTCGGGATGAAGTGAAAACTGTCTGGACTTGGTCGCCTCAAGCTCGTGCGCAGCTCCGCAACATAGACCTTGAGAATGCGATCCGCATCCTAAAGGCGCTGACCGGGCTCGCGGACACGGGCGAGGGGGATGTGAAGCAACTCCACGGATCGTCGTCCGGCACCATGCGCTTGCGCGTCGGCTCGTGGCGGGTCCGCTATCGATATCTCGAACCCGGACACTCTTTGGTCTTAGCTGTTGAGAAGCGCGGGGATGCGTACCGCCATTGAGCGGCCAATACCGAGGTCTCCACTTTCCGGTCGCCCCCCACGCCCACGGCCCTCCAGCTTTTCCCGGAACCGAGGTTCCGGCTACAATCAAAGCATGGTCAAACAGTTGGAGGCCGTATTCGAACATGGGGTTCTGCGGCCACTCGAGCCTTTATCTCTGACCGAGAACCAGCGTGTTCTGGTTACGGTCAAAGATATTCAGGTGCCGGAACAGGTGCCGGAAGTGACTTCCGAGCGGAAGGCCGAGCTGGAATGGCTGGATGTCCATGGTGGCGAATACCGCGGCCAGTGGGTAGCATTGCAGGGGGATGCTCTGATCAGCCACGGACCAAAAGCCCAGGCCGTGCTCGATGAGGCTCATAGCAAAGGGGTTCAGCGACCGCTTCTGGTAAGCGTTCCTGAGGACTTCGGTCTTCCGTCCATTGGATGGTTTTAGTGCCTCGGCTTGAATTCCGCTCAATCCATCGCTACGGGTCAATAGGGGCAGGGACCTCGGTGCTGGTTACTTTAAGAAGCGGCGCTGCGGCGGTTGACATACTGGCACAGGTCGATACGGGTGCCAGCAATTGTCTTTTCCGGCGCGAACACGGCGAGGTGCTCAAGCTTCAGATCGAGGATGGGGATCCAAGGACGTTTTCGACCGCGATCGGACCCGTCGAGACTTTTGGCCATCTTGTTTCGATAAAGGTCCTGGATATCGAGTTTGAGTCCATCGTGTACTTCTTTGCGGACGAACGGATCAACAAAAACCTGCTTGGCCGAGTCGGGGGGCTGGATCGGGTTCGTTTTGGCCTCGTCGATCACGACCAGGAACTTTATTTGGCTCCCTACGACTTCGAGCCTTCATAGGCCCTAACTGCAGCGATCGGCCATCCGGAACAGTGGGCAAAGCTAAAGCATGCCCCACCACGTGCTAAACTCAAGTAGTTTCCCTTCATGGATTTCCTCACAGGCCTCAATGCGCAGCAGCGGGAAGCGGTGAGCTATACCGAGGGCCCGCTCCTCATTTTGGCCGGCGCGGGTAGCGGTAAGACCCGCGTGATCACGCATCGTATTGCCCATATCATCACCTCGCGGCGGGTGCCTCCCACCGCTGTTCTGGCGGTCACCTTCACCAATAAAGCCGCTCGGGAAATGCGCGAACGCGTGACCACTCTGCTGGAGGACGCGAGGCTCGAATCCTCACCCAATGTCTCCACGTTTCATTCCTTCTGTGTGCGGTTGCTGCGCCGCGACGGGGACCCTCTGGCGCGCGTCCGGCCCGGATTCAGCCGGCGCTTCAGCATCTATGACGACGAAGACCAGATCGGAATCATCAAGGCGAGCTATCGCGGCATGGGGCTGGATGAGAAGGAGTTCATGCAGTACCGGGCGGCCCTCTCCAAGATCAGTAACGCCAAGAACCGGAATCTGACCCCGCAGGATCTCTACAAATCAGCCGTCAATTCGGAGACCGAGAAGTTGGCCGCGCTCTTCGAGGAGTATGAGAAGGCGCTACGCACCGCCAATGCTCTGGATTTCGACGACCTGCTGCTGGAGGCTGTCCGTCTTCTGCGGACTGACGACGCCACCCGCGAGGCCTGGAACCGGCGGCTGGCCTACGTCATGATTGACGAGTATCAGGACACCAACCGGTCCCAGTATGAGTTGATGCGGCTGCTATCCGAGTCGCATCGCAATGTCTGCGTGGTTGGGGATGAGGACCAGTCGATTTACAGTTGGCGCGGCGCGGACCTGCGGAATATCCTGGATTTCGAGCACGATTTTCCTAAAGCCAAGACCATCCGCCTGGAACAGAACTACCGGTCCACCAAGAACATTCTGGCGGCAGCCGGCGCGGTGGTCGAGAACAATAAGGCTCGCAAGGGGAAGAAACTCTGGACCGAGGCCGATGCCGGCTCCCCGCTGGGTCTGTACGCAGGCTACGACGATCAGAACGAAGCGCTGTTCATCGCCGACACCATCGAAAAGCATCTGGCTTCCAACCCTGGCGATTCGGTGGCGGTACTCTATCGCACCAACTCGCAGTCCCGGCAGATCGAAGAGGCGCTCCGGCGCTACGGGCGCAAGTACAACATTGTAGGGGGTTTTAGCTTCTACCAACGGGCCGAAATCAAGGACACCGTGGCGTACCTGAAGCTGGCGGCGTCGAATACCGATTCGGTCAGCCTCCTGCGCGTCATCAATACGCCGGCGCGGGGCATCGGTCGCACCACCGTGGACCAGATCGAGCGTTACGCGCGGGAGCACGGGATCAGCCTGTGGGAAGCGATCGGGCGGGTGATCGACGACCAGGCTCTGTCCACGCGTTCGCAATCTTCGCTGGTGACGTTCCGGAACCTGATTCAGGAGTTGTCGCTGGTGGCGAGCTCTTCGCCTCTGCCGGATCTCCTGCGGTTCATTCTGGACCGCACGGGGTACCGCCGGATGCTCGAAACCGAGAAGACGCCGGAATCGGAAGCGCGGCTGGAGAACCTGCACGAACTGGTCAACGCAGCGGCGGAAGCGGCGGAGCGGGGCGAAAGCATCTCGGATTTCCTGGACCATGCCGCGCTGGTGGCCGAAGCCGACGCCTTCGACGAGAAGTCGCCGGTCACGCTGATGACGCTGCACAACGCCAAAGGCCTGGAATTCCCGGTGGTGTTTCTGTCCGGCATGGAACTGGGGCTGTTCCCCCACAGCCGGTCGATGGATTCCGAGGCGGCGCTTGAAGAGGAGCGACGGCTCTGTTACGTGGGCATGACGCGCGCGCGCAAGCGGCTGATCCTGACGTGGGCCAAGTACCGCCGGCGGTTTGGCGGCGGCGACCAGGAGCGATCCACTCCCTCGTGGTTCCTGGGCGAGGTGCCGGCGCACCTGATTGTGAATCTGGGACCGCAGGAACAGGCCGGAGAGGTTGACCTGTTGACGGAACGGCACGACGTCCGGCAGGCGGCGAGACGGAATACATTCACCGGCAAGACCTATAATTCGATCGAGAACATTTCGCAGTTCTTCGGTGATCGCGGCATGCCCTTTAACGCGGGGAACCCGGGCGGTGGGTCCAAGCCCGCACCGTCGGCTTCGCTGAAGACGCCGCCGACGCCAATTCCCCGGCCGGGCATGGGGAACGCGCCTCTCACCAAGCCTTTGCCGGCCGCCCCGCCCCGTAAGGGCGCCCGGACTGGCATGACGGTGGAGCATCCCAAGTACGGCACCGGCACGGTAGTACGCCGCGAAGGCGACGGCGAAGATGCTAAAATCACTGTTAACTTCCCTCGTTACGGGCTCAAGAAGCTACTAGAAAAATACGCAGGACTAAAAAGAAACTGATGAATACGAAGAACGTCACCGACAAACCGGAACGCAAGAAAATCAAGCGCGTAGCGCGCAAGAAAGCGGCCCCCAAGGCGAAGCGCGCAGCCGGTGTGGCCCGCGGCTCCCAGAAGAAAAAGATCCGTCACCAGGCGCAAGGACAACGCAAGCGGTAGCCCTTTGTGACACGGGCATTTGCCTGTGTTGGGGTTTCCGGAAAGCGTCCAGGCGCCAGGCAACACGCTCTCACGGTCGCCCGTGTCCTGCGGCAGAACGACACGGGCGACGAACAGGCGATCGCCCAGCAGGGTGAATCTTGCCTGGCAAAACCACCACCAAGAAAGCAAAAACGAAAACAGGCAAGAATGCCCGTGCCACGGGTGTGGGAAAATGGATTCTTGGGGATCGTTATTGATGGTATCTATTACGCCCTCGGCCTAGCTGGCGCGGGCGCATTGGTTTGCTGGCTGGCCGGGCCATGGTTGGCTTCGCCGCTGTGGTTGCTGGCGCTGTTCTGCCTTTATTTCTTCCGCGATCCGGATCGCGTGATCCCGTCCGGCGCCGTCGCGGTCTCCCCGGCCGATGGCAAAGTAGTCGCAGTCAAGTCCGAAAGCCCCACGCTGCAGCGGATCAGTATCTTCCTGAGCGTTTTCGACGTTCACGTCAATCGTGCCCCCATCGCCGGCACCATCGAGAAGGTGCAATACCAGAAAGGCAAGTTCCACGTGGCCAGCCGCGAGGTGTGCTCCACGCAGAATGAACAAAACGTGGTGACCGTGCGGGGGGACGGCACCAGCGTGGTCTTCAAGCAGATCGCCGGCCTGATTGCGCGCCGCATCGTATTCCGCCTGAAACCTGGAGACCAGGTGGCTGCCGGAGACCGCGTGGGGCTGATCAAATTCGGTTCGCGCGTCGACGTTCTTTTCGGGCCCGAATGGGAGATCGTGGTGAAACCCGGGATGCGGGTAGCCGGCGGGTCCAGCGTGATCGCGCGTCGCGGGAGTCCAGGGTCCTCGGCAGGACAATCCCATGGGGCTTAAAGACCGGCTGGTAGATCCGCGCTCTCCGGACCGGCGTCCCCGCCGGGTCGCCTATGCCCTGCCGACGCTCTTCACCGCCGGCAACATTTTCCTGGGATACATCGCCATCCTGCGGTCCTTCCGGGGCGCCATGGCGGCGGCCACCGGCGGTTCCGCGCATGAGCATTTCACCATCTCGGCCACTGCGATCATGGCCGCCGGGCTGCTCGACGGCCTGGACGGGCGCATCGCCCGCATGACCAACACCACCAGCGACTTTGGCCGGGAAATGGACTCCCTGGCGGACGTCATCAGCTTCGGTATTGCCCCCGCGGTGCTGGCCTTCGCCTGGGGCGTCCAGTTTGTGGAGCCATCCCTGGGCGAGCACATTCGCAAACAACTCTTCAACGCCGGCTACTTCATCGCGTTTCTCTTCCTGTTGTGCGGTTCGGCGCGCCTGGCGCGATTTAATATCCAGAAGAACCCAGTCCCCAAGAATCCCGGCCGGCCCGATCGTAAGTACTTCGTCGGCCTGCCCATTCCCGCCGCCGCCGGCATGGTCTGTGCGGTAGTTTTTGCTTTCGATGGCGAGCCGCTCACTTCATGGAAAGCGTCGGCCGCCTGGCTGGGGCTGCTCCTGCTGCTCGGTTTCCTGATGGTCAGCACGTGGCGCTACTACAGTTTCAAGGGAATCAATCTCACCAAACCCTACACGCCGCTGATCATCATCGTGATCGGAGCGCTGATCTACGCCACTTGGAATTGGCCGCAGCCGGTGCTCCTGGTTCTGGCGACCGCCTACGTCGGCGGCGGCATTCTGATTCGCATCGGCGGCATCATCCGGCGGCGGTTCCGGCCCACGCCGCCGCATCCCACGGAGCAAAGAGTTGGCTGAACATTCCACGGTGGCACTAATCGGCAGTGAATCCCTGCTCGGCCGCGAGATCCGCGACATTGTCGCCACCTCGGGCACGGGCATCGATCTCCGCCTGATCGCTTCGGACGACGAACACGCGGGCACGCTTACACGCGTCGGCGATGAGCCCTCGCTGGTGGAAGTTCTGGGCGCGGAGAGCCTTACCGGGGCGCGCGCCATCTTCCTCGCCGGTTCCGCGGAGTCCAACCGCAAAGCGCTCGAAATGGCGGACGAGGAATCGGGCGTCGCGATCATCGACCTCACGTATTCGACCGAAGAGCGCCCCGATGCCCGCCTGCGGGCTCCGATGGTCGAGCCCGCGGACGAATCGGAATCGGAGAGTCTGGAGTTCGGCGTCCATGTGATTGCGCATCCCGCCTCTATCGCGCTGGCGCTGTTCCTGCGGCGCCTGCATGAACACGACCCGATCCGCCGCTCGGTGATCCAGATCTTCGCCCCTGCCAGCGAGTACGGCACGG
Source organism: Bryobacterales bacterium (assembly GCA_003167275.1). Lineage (GTDB taxonomy): Bacteria > Acidobacteriota > Terriglobia > Bryobacterales > Bryobacteraceae > JAIQFL01. The sequence continues at coordinate 14,948 of PMTT01000487.1, forward strand.
CCGCCGTGGAGGAACTCCAGCAACAGACCATCAGTCTCCTCTCCTTCAAGAGCATGCCGCACACGATCTTCGACGCCCAGCTCAGCTTCAACCTGCTGGCGAAATACGGCCAGGACGCGATCGTCCCGCTGGAGGAAACGGAGTTGCGAATCGAGCGCCATCTGGCCACGCTGCTGGCCCTTTCCGGTGAAGGCGAGGCGGTCAACATGCCCTCCCTCCGGGTGATTCAGGCGCCGGTTTTTCACGGCTACTCGTTCTCGGCCTGGGTGGAGTTTGAAGGCAACCCCGGTGTGGAGGTTCTGGAAAGCAGTTTGGCCACGAGTTCCATCGAAGTGCGCGGCAGGGACTTCGAGCCTCCCACGAACGTCGGACAGGCAGGGCAGAGCGGCATCGCGGTGGGCGGCATCGTGGAGGATCGCAACGAGCCCGACGCGTGCTGGTTCTGGCTGGTGGCCGACAACCTGCGGCTTTCCGCCGAAAACGCGGTACTGGTGGCGAGGCAGTTGATATGACTCGCTACGCTCGCCGGGGTTGGGGGTTGGGGGTTGGGGGTTGGGGCCTGGGACGGTCCTCCCGATCCTCGCTCCCCGGTCTGCGCGCCATCCCCGCCGGCCCCGCCGCGCTTACCAGTCCCCAACCCCAAACCCCCAACCCCCAACCCCTGCTTCTTTTGATCCTCGCCCTCCTGACCGCCGCCTGCGGCTATCACGTGGCGGGGCACTCCGACCTGATGCCGAAGACCATCAAGACTATCGCCATCCCGGCGTTCGGCAACCAGTCGGTTCACCAAAAACTGTCGCAGTTGATCTCCGAGGACCTCACCCGCGAGTTTATCTCGCGCACCCCTTACACGATTGTTGCCCAACCGGAAAAGGCCGACGCGTTGCTCCAGGGATCCGTGATCAGCTACGGCAGCGGCCCGACCATTTTCGATCCCGTCTCGGGCCGGGCCACCGGCGCGCAGATCATCGTCGCCCTGCAAGTCACTCTCACCGATCGCAACACCGGCAAAGTGCTTTTCTCGCGCCCCCGGTACGAATTCCGGGAGCGATATGAGATCTCCATCGACCCCCAGGCGTATTTCGACGAGAGCGGCACCGCCATCATACGCCTGAGCCGCGATGTGGCCCGAAGCGTGGTCACCGCCATCCTGGTGAATTTCTAGCCGTGACTCCCGCCCAACTCCTCTCCCGGATCAAAAAGCAGGCAATCCCACCCGCGCTTCTTTTTCTGGGCCCCGAAGCTTATGAGCGTCGCCGTCTCCGCGAGTCCTTGGCCGCCACAGTTCCCCCGGAGGCCCTCACCGACCACGATCTCGCGCAAAGCAAATTGGCCGAGGTCCTGGACGATGCGCGTTCGCTCTCGCTGTTCGCATCCGAACGGCTCATCTGGGTGGCGAATGCCGAAGCCGCCCTGCCGCGTGGGCGCTTCGAGGACGAGGGCGAAGGCGAATCGGGGTTCAGCGATGCCGCCCCGTTGAAGAGTTACATGCAGGGCCCCACCCCCGGCGTTGTGCTGGTCTTCGAAGCGATTCGCTTCGATTTCGAAGGGGACGAAAAGCGCAAGCAGGATCGCGTCCGCAAGTTCTACGGCGCCATCCCGGATACCGTTGAGTTTCGCAGATTCTCGGTGCAGGACGCGCGTGCGGAAGCCGAGACCCTGGCCAGCCGCGCGGGCCTGCGCATGCGCCCCGACGCGCTGGAACTGTTGGTGGAGGCCCTGGGGGCGGATGTCGCACGGGTGGCGGTGGAGATCGAAAAACTGTCGCTCTTTGCCGGCACACGGCAGGTGGGAGTGGAAGACATCACCGACCTGGTGCCGGACGCGCGTGCCACCACCATCTTTGTGCTGGTGAACGCGCTGGGCCGGCGCGACCGCGCGCGTGCCTTGGAAGTTCTCGACACATTGACCCGGGAAGGCGAGTACCTGCCGCTCGCGCTGGCCTTTCTCTCCACCCAATTCCGCATGGCGCTGGTGGCCCGCGAGGCCGGTTTGAAGAGCTCGCAACAGATTCAGTCGCACTTCGCCCGTTTGGGTGTACAGATGTGGGGATCTAAGGCCGAGCAGGTCTATCAGACCGTGACGAAATTCAGCAAGCCTCAGTTGGAGCGTGCGATGAGGTTGATCTATCAGGCGGACAAAGGACTACGCGACGCCCGGCCAGACGACCGGACGGTCATGGAGCAGTTCATTCTGCAGTTGGTGGGATAGTGTGGGGTATGCTTTAGCTTGCCCACCGTTAAGGCAGGGTACGCTTAAGCATAACCCCACCGGCGCTAGCTTACGCCTGCAGCGCCTTGGCTCTTAAATGCAGCTTGGATTTATACCGGGCCGCAGTGTTCCTTTTGATGATCCCCGATTTCGCCGAACGGTCAATCAGCGAAAAGGTCTTGGGCAGCAGCGCCGCCACCACTTTGGCATCCTTGCTGGTGATTGCCTTCCGCATGGCGCGGATCTGGTGGCGCAGACGGGTTTTGTTCTGCCGGTTGTATTCCGTGCGACGTTCGGTCTCTCGCACCCGCTTGAGTGCGGAATAAGTATTGGCCATCTTTGCTAAATCTAATCCTTACAGAGTGTTTGAGTTTTCAGAATAGCGCAACACCATGCCCCTCGGCAACTCGCGCGCGGCGGGTTCTGGCGCACGCGGTGCTCGCTTGTACATCTTGGATTTCCTCGAAACTCCAGCGGATCGCTCTCAATGGCCCGAGAGCTTGACTCCCTGCAAACTCTCCGCGTGACTGAACCTGGACCAGTTGAAGCCGTATAACGCCACGAAGGCAAAGCAGAACATCGGCACGATGAACCCTCGGGACATATCGTATTGGTCGGCGACGTGGCCCATCAGCTTGGGCAGGATCGCGCCGCCCATGATGGCCATCACAATGAATGACGATGCCTTCTTCGCGCGGGCGCCCAGCCCGAAAATCCCCAGGGCAAAAATCGTCGGGAACATGATCGACATAAAGAAATAGCTCAGGAACACGCACACCACACTGAACCATCCGAGCTTCAGGAAAATGAGCCCGCAGGTGCACACGTTGAGCACCCCGTAAAGCCCCAGCACCTTGTGCGCGGAGAACTTCCGCAGGATCCCGGCGCCTGAGAATCGGCCCGCCAGGAAACAGAAGGAGCCGAACGACGCGAGATTGGAAGCCCCTTTGTCGCTGATGTGCAAGAGCCCGCCCTTGCCCGCTTCGAACCAGCCCGACAGGAAACCCGACGCCCACGAAGCCGGCAGGTTGGGCACTTCAGAGGTCATATAGTTGATGAAAAAACTGAAGATGCCCGCCTGGGCCGCGACGTAGAAGAACTGGGCCAGCACCGCTGAGGAAAAATGCGGGTGCGACCAGATGCTGTGGTTGGTGATCTTCTTGGCGACAGGCAGCAGGGCGACGGCCGCAATCGCGATCGAAACCACTCCCAAAGTCCACAGGATCATGCTCATGGTGGCATCGCTGACCCGGAGAGTCCCCAGAATGACCCAAACGATCATGCCGCACGATCCTGCCAGCACCAGTGCATTGAACAGCAGGAGAGCGTACACCAGGGCCCGATTGATCGGCCGGTCTTCACCCTGTGCCACCGCCGTTCGGGTCGCGGGATTGTTCTCGGCGATACTCTCGCCGGCGACGGCCTCCTCGAGGTGGTAGTCGTCTTTGGTCTTGATATCGGGGATATTCGAAAAGCGAAAAACCAGGGCGATGACGATCACGGTAATCGCCACCGCTACATAGGGGATGTAAAGCGTTTGACTCCCGGTGCTGACGCCCTGCGCGTTCCGGGAATAAAAGAACGCTCCGCCGGCGATCGGCCCCAGGATCCAACCGATGCCATTGCAGGACTGAGCCAGGTTGATGCGGGTGGCGGCATAGCGTGGATCTCCGAGAACCGTGGTGTACGGATTGGCCACCGTTTCCAGGAATGTCAGCCCCGAGGCGATAATGCAGACGCCCAGCAGGAAGGCCCAAAACGCCGTGATGTGCGTGGCGGGTATGAACCAGAAGCCACCCACCGCGACAATCAGCAGGCCGGCAACGATCCCGCCCTTATACCCCAACTTGCTGGCCATCCACCCCGCCGGCATCGACATCAGGAAGTAGCCGAGATAGTGCGCGAACTGCACCCAGGCGGATTGCGATTTGGTGAGGCTGAGCTCCTCCTGGAAGTGCTTGTCCATCACGTCGATCATCCCGTTGCAGAATCCCCAGAGGAGGAACAGGGAGCTGACGAGGATGAACGTAAACATCAGGTTGGTCCCGTCCTCCAATACGAAGATGCTCTTCTTGTCGATGGCCGGCGTCATGAGAGAACTCGATTCCTGCGACATGTCGGTAGACCGTCAACTCTATCGGAGGGAAGAGAAGGTGTCAAGCTATAGCGTTAAATCCGGAACCGAAGACGACAGGTTGGCATCACCTTCGGAAGGCCTCGCGGACGGTTCGCAGATCGAGAAACATCCGCTGTGGACCGGTCGGCGCCCCGCCCTCGACGGGGACAAACCCATATCGCGCATACCAGGCGAGCCGATCGCGATAGGCATCGGTGACGATCGCGCGGCAACCAACCTCATCGGCGACGCGCAGGCTGATGCGGAATGCTTCCGAGATCAGCGCGTGTCCGATTCCCCGGCCCGCGAACCGCTGGTCTACCGCCAGGCGTGCCAGCAGAATAAGGGGCAAATCGTAAGGGGGTAGCCCGCGGACATACTTCTTGGGAAATGCATCGCGGGGCACGCTCGCCATCGCCAGCGTGAAGTAACCGAGCACTGCGTGTGGAGCAACGTCATCCACAGCCACATAGCTGACCCCGATCGACATCTTCTGCTGATTGGTCCATGCGTGGCGCTGGAGGTAATGGTTGAGGGGATCGTCTCCACAATTGAAGCCTGCCACCTCATCGTGCTCTTCGAGGCGGCGAATGAAGATGGCCATTCAATCCCGCATGGCCCGAATCAGGGCCTCGGTCGGAGGGGGGGCTTCCTCCGCGCATGCGAGCTCCGCCAGACTTTCCAATTCTCGCTCCGTCCACTGGATCTGAACGCGCGGCAGGGCAACGTCCGGAGCGACTCGCTCGAGCCGGGGAAGGACCAGCACCTTACGTTCCCCATGCAGGCTCTCGCTCATAATCCGGCGGCCCAGTTTCCGCTCCGATACAGCCCATCGAAACAGAGCCACCGCATCGGACAGCAAGTCGGTGTTGCTGGTAAGCTGCAACTCTTCTTTGAGCAGGCGCACCGCGCGGTCGTCCGCAGGCGCGAGGTCCGCCTGGAACTTGGCCTTACGGATGCGGTGGATGGCGGGAGGTTCGGGTCGCTTCTTTCTCGTCTTCAAGGCCATCGCAGGACTCTTTCATTGCAATTATACTCCGAAGAGGAGACCAAAACGGAGTGGGATCGGATAAGACTGTGGGCCATGCTTTAGCTTGCCTTGGCCAAACAGCCTACAAGAAACATGGCAAGCTAAAGCATGCCCCACTTTCGACTCATCGCAGTGGCTTTGCTGTCGTCCGTTTTCGCGTCGGCAGCAACCTACCGGTTCGGCGCCATCTGGGACGGCTCCAAGGTTTGGAAGGACGCCTGCGTCACCACTAAGGGAGACCGGATCGAAAGCGTGGGCGCCTGTTCGGGAACGGTGGTCGATTTGTCCCGTTACACCGCCATCCCCGGTCTCATCGACGTCCACACGCACTTGACGTACGTGCTGGAGAACCGGGTCAGCCAGGCCGGGCGCGGCGCGGCGGTGGTCTTTCTCGCGCAGGATAACGCCCGCAAGACGCTCGAAGCCGGGGTCACCACGGTGCGTGACCTGGGCGCTTCCGAATACGCCGACATCGCCATGCGCGACCTGATCAACAACGGCCAGATGGTGGGGCCGCGGATGTTCGTCGCGGGGTATGGGCTCATGATTACGCGAGGCCGAACGCCCACGCCGAACACGGCCGATGGTCCGGCGGAAGTGCTGCGCGTGGTGCGCCAACAGGTGGGCGCAGGAGCCGACTGGATCAAGATGTACGGCTCGACCGGGTCGGGGCGCGATGTCACCGGTTTCCAGACCTTCACCTTCGAGGAGATGAAGGCCGCGGTGGACGCAGCCCATGCGCTGGGCAAACGGATCGCGATCCACACCTACGGTCCCGACGGCGCCCGCGACGCCGTACGCGCCGGGGCCGACTCGGTGGAGCACGCGACCGATATGGACGACGCGACCATCGCGGAGATGGCGCGCCGCAAGACCTTCTACGTGCCCACCATCGATCACAACCGCTACTACGTGGACAACTACCGCAAGCTGAACTATCCGGCCAAAGCGGTGGACGACCTGAACGCCTACATTCAGCGGAACCTGGAAACCGCCCGCAAGGCCTTCGCCGCCGGGGTCCGGTTCGCCATGGGCTCCGACGCGGTCTATACCATGTTCGGCGAAAACACCCGGGAGTTGGGATGGTTCGTCAAGGCGGGGATGACCCCCGAACAGGCGCTGCAAACGGCGACAACCGGCGCCGCCGAGTTGCTCGGGATGGAAAAGAGCCTGGGCGCGATCCGGCCTGGCAGCCTGGCGGACGTGGTGGCGGTGGAGGGCGACCCGCTGGCCAACATCGACGTCGCGATTCAAAATGTCCGCTGGGTCATGAAGGGCGGCGAAGTGGTGATGGACAAGACGAAGTAGGGACATGAATCGACAGGGCGCATGAACTATTAATTTTTTAATTGACAGCCGGGCAAACCGGGCCTACGATGTAATTATTAATTCCTTAACAGCAGGAGGGACGACTGATGGGCCCGGTGTTAGCGGCATTTGCAAACGGCGCGATGGTGAGCGCCCTGCTTACGGCGGCGGTTTGGTTGGCCTTGCGGCTTGCGCCCAGGCGCCGGCTGAACGCGGCAACGCGGTACGCCTTCTGGTGGGCGACTTTGGCCGCCACTCTCGCCTTGTCGGTTCTGTATCTGCGGACGCCGGAAGATGGGCGCGTCGCGCCGATTATGGTCGCGACTCCGACGATCTTGAGTGCGCCCGGTAGCGTAGGTCTTCGACCTGCGCGGGGCCGACTGGCAGTCGGCCCGCAGGCTACTGGCCAGTCTCCAGGGGCGGTTTGGATGCCTGCCCGAGTGAGCTTCACTGCCGTCAGTCAGCCACAATGGATTGCGATGGGCTGGCTGGCGGTCAGCCTCTTTCTGGTCGGGCGGCTTATCGTGAGCTGGGTACTGCTCGATCGTCGAAGGGCTCGCGCTTCTGGAGCGCCCGCGGCACTGTGCGCACAGGCCGAGAGGTGGCTGGCTCGCTGCAGACCTGCCAGGAGCGGCGTGCGGCTGGCCAGTTCGATGGAAATCGCGATCCCTATCGCCGTAGGGCCGCGCTGCCCCTCCATTCTGATTCCGTCCCGTCTTTTCAAAGAACTAGACGATGTGGACCTGGGCCAAATCGTCCTGCACGAAGCCGCCCATCTGGCGCGGCGCGACGACTATGCTCTGCTGGTCGAACGCCTTATCGAGGCGCTGTTCGCCCTGCATCCTGTGGTGCGCTGGATCACGCGGCAGATCGACCTGGAACGCGAGGTCGCCTGCGACGATTTCGTGGTCGAGGCCACCGGACAACCCCGGTCGTACGCCTCCTGTCTCACCCGGATGGTGGAACTGTGCGGCGGCGTTCGCGCCTCGTTGGCGGGCGCGACGGCGGCCGGCGACCGGTCGCACCTGGCCCGGAGAGTCGACCGGTTGCTCGACAAGAGTCGTCACACGGGGACGCGGTTGCTCAAAGTACGCCTGGGCGCCATGGTTGCGGTGTTGGTTGCGGCGGCATGGACGGTCGGACGGACGCCCGGGTTGGTGGCGTTCGCGATGCCACAATCTGTCGTGCCGATTACCGTGGTCCCCCAGTCTCAACCGCCCGTCGCGCCTGTCGTCGCCGCTCCGGCGCCGGCCGCAGCCATGGTTCCGAGCCAGCCGAGTACCCAGCCTGCGGTCCCGGCTCCGAGGCAGACAGCGGCCGTGGCTGCGGCTGTTGAGCCGGCAGCACCCCTTCCGGCCGCTGCCGAGTCGCCCCAGCCTCCGACGCCGCCTTCGCCCCAAAGCCCGCCGCAAGCCGGGACGGGACAGATCCTGACGCCGGTCGAGGTGACCGACCCGATGAACCGCTTCGTTACGGGACTCGGTCCAGAGAACTTCAAGCTGTTCGAAGACGGTGTGGAACAGCAGATCTCGCTGGCTTCGACCGATGACGTCCCCATTTCGGTGGGCATCGTCGTGGATGTCAGCGGCAGCATGGGTGCGAAGATGGTAGCCGAAAGGGCGGCGGTGTTGGCGTTCCTGAAGACCGCCCGTCCCACCGACGAATTCTTCCTCTTGCCGTTTAATGATGAGCCGATATTGGCGGTGCCTTTCACACACGATCCCGAAGCGATTCAAAACAGCCTGAGCAACACGCGGACCAGGGGAGGAACCTCGTTGCGCGATGCGGTCTACCTGGCCATCAACGAGATGAAACACGCGCGAAATCATCGCAAAGCGATCCTGATCGTCTCCGACGGTACGGACAATACCAGCAGCCACAGCGCGAGTGAGATGGCAGCCACTCTGCGCGAGGCGGATTTGCAGGTCTATGCGATCAACCTTGGGGATCGGCCGGAACCACGGGCGTTCGCCGGGATCGTGGAGGCCAGCGGAGTCGATTCAGCCACCAACAACCTGACCAATGCTCCTGAC
>PMTT01000556.1 GCA_003167275.1 Bryobacterales bacterium
GGCGGAGAAACAAGAGCCTGAATTCCTACATCCTGGAAAGGTTGAAGCCAGAGATCAAGGAATCGCGGGACATCGCGAAATGAAAAGCTCTCGCCAAAGACGCTGCTAATCAAAGAAAACGCTAACGGACGTGGCACCGCCCGCACGACGACCCATTAGCCGCATGACGATCACAGGCTCAACCGAATTATTTTTCATTGATTGCAAAGGGCTTATGCGTCACGCCTTCCAAACCCCTCAGACCCGTCTGATATAAACTAAACAACAGCCGGAGAGGCGCGCGCGCTGTCGCCAGCCTCGTGGCACGGGCATTCTTGCCTGTGTTGATTTTGAGCCCCGCTGTGGAAAGCCTGAGAATTTTTCTCCTCTCAACGCACCATCAGTCTGATCGCCTTGGTACCGATCTTTGAGGAAGGGGATGCTGGGAGCCCCCGGCCGTAACAGGAACTTAACATGCCATCAAATGAAGAGCAACGAAAACAGATCCTGGTCGTAGAAGACGAGGGATTGATCGCCGCCGACATACAAAGGCGGCTGGAACGGCTGGGTTACCCCATGCCGTCGATCGCCAGTTCGGGAGTGGAAGCGCTGCGCTGTGCCCGGTCCACGCCATTCGACCTGGTGCTTATGGACATCCGCTTGAAAGGCGACATGGACGGCATCGCTACCGCCCATGCGCTCAAGGCGGAATTGGACACCCCCGTGGTATACATCACGGCCCATGCCGACCAGGAGACCATAGGCCGGGCCAAACTCACCGAGCCGCTCGGCTACATCCTGAAACCGGTCACGGACGGGGACCTGCGCAGTACGGTGCAGATCGCTCTGTACAAGGCGGATATGGAGCGCCGCCTGCGTACCAGCGAGGCATGGCTTTCCACCACGCTGCGAAGCGTCGGAGAAGGCATCATAGCCACGGACACGAGCGGCGAAATCGTGTGCATGAATCCGGTTGCCGAACAGCTTACCGGCTGGTCTGCCGCCGATGCATTTGGATTGCCGCTCATGGATGTTCTTCCGCTGTTGGAAGAATCCCTTTCCCAACCGGCCAGGAATCCCATCTTCGATCTGTTTGCGGGGGAATGCCGAAGCTATACGCTGGCCTCGAAGACCGGGTCGCGCAAGACGGTCGAAGTCGAGTGCTCCGAGAATTGTTCGGAGACCGATCTGCTGGGCTCCATCGTCGTGGTGCGGGACATCACCCGCCGCAAAGAGATGGAGGGACGCTTGATCCAGTCGCAAAGGATGGAGGCCGTGGCCAACCTGGCAGGCGGGCTGGCACACGATTTCAACAACCAACTGACGGTCATCCTGGGATACGCCGAGGAACTGTGCTCGCGGCTTTCGGGCGAGGAGCAGGACCAGGCTCGCGAGATCCTGGAGGCGGCCAAGGTTTCCAGTTCCATCACCGCCCAACTCTTAACGCTCAGCCGCCGGGACGTGCCGCGCCTGGAGGTAATCAACATCAACGAAGTGATCTGCGAAGTGCAGCCGGTGATCTCGCACAGCCTCGGGAAAAACCGTACGCTGGCGACGGAGCTCCGTTCCCCCTTGGGATTCGTTCGCGGCGACCGCAACCAGATCAAGCAGGTTCTGCTGAACCTCGCGTTGAATGCCCGCGACGCCATGCCTTCGGGTGGGGTGCTGCGCGTGGAAAGCTCCACCCTGGAAGTGGATGCCGAAAGCCCCGGCGGGCGTCTGAACCGTTCGGGACCGTACGTGCGGCTGGTGGTCACGGATACCGGCGAAGGCATGGACCCGGCGACCCTCTCGCGTATCTTTGAACCGCATTTCACAACCAAAGCGTCTGGGTTCGGTACCGGCCTGGGTCTTTCCATTGTGCACAGCATCGTGGTGCAGAGCGGAGGCTCGATCAGTGTGAGGAGCGAGGTTGGCAAGGGCACGAGTTTCGAAATCCTGCTGCCCTGTGTCGGCACGTTCCACGGACCAGTCGACACTGGGGCGGAAGAGCCCGCCGGGGAAAACCAAGGTCCGACGATCCTCCTGGTAGAGGATGAAGACAGCGTTCGGCGCCTGATGCACAAATTCCTGGAGCGCGAAGGATATCAGTTGCTGGAAGCGCGCAGCGCCCAGGAGGCGGAAGGCCTGGCGGAAGTTTATGACGAGCCGATTGACGTCCTGGTGACCGACGTGGTGATGCCTGGTATGAGTGGGCCGGAGCTGGCGGAACGGCTGGCACCCCTTCGCCCGGACATGAAGGTGCTGTTCGTCTCCGGATACCGGCACGATACGCCGGAGTTCCAAGGGCTGTTGCAGCGCGATCTCAACCTTCTGCCAAAGCCATTTCCGGCCAGGGAGCTTCTCCGGCGGATTCAGATGCTCTTGAGCTCCGGGGAACTCGTTACCCCGTGATACCGGAATCCGGCCGCCGCTACATTGATGCCGTTCTGCGCTACGGCGCCGCGCTACTGCTGGGTCTCGCGGCCCAGCTCGCGCGGCTGCCGTTGGCTTCGCCGACGTCGATTCCCTACATCACGTATGTCCCGTTCATCCTGATGAGCGCCGCGTTGGGCGGGCTCGGACCGGGACTGCTGGCCACCGGGTTGTGCACCCTGGAGTCGCTATACTTCGCAACTGCTCCGATCGGAGCCTTTGCCGTGGATGAGCCGGCGCACCTGGTTGGTCTGGGAGTGCTGGCCTTCACCGGCGTGGTCAGCAGTGTACTGTTCGAATGCCTCATCCGGGCACGTCGAGAGGCCCTGGCGGCGGCGGAAACCAGGGCGGAACTGGCACGCGAAGTGGAGACGCGGCAGCGCATGCTGGAGTCGATGATTCAAAACTCGCCAGCCGCCATGGCGCTCCTCAGCGGCCCCGATTTCGTTTTTGAGATGCTAAATCCGGCCTATCAGGCGCTAGCCCCCGGGGAACCTATGGCAGGCAGGCCGGTCGCGGAGGTGTGGCCGGAAGTGGCGCCTCTGGTTACACCCCTGCTGAACGCAGTACGCGACACGGACACGGCATATCACGCTACTGGGTATGCCCTTCTGCTGCATCGTGGGCCCGGATTGGCGCCGGAGAAGCGCTACTTCGATTTCTCCTATGTGCCCTTGCGGGGCTTCGGCGCCGCCGGCGACCTGGTGGTGCTGGCGGTGGCCATCGAAGTCACCAATTACAAGAGCGCTGAAGAATCATTGCGGGCCGCCTATTCGGAACTAGCCGCGATCCACGCTAATGCCCCGGTAGTCCTGTTGGTGGTGGACGACCAGCTCCGGGTGGAGAAGGTGAACGATCTGGCCACCCGGTTCGCTGGACGTGAGATGCCGGATATCCTGGGGCTTCGGCCCGCCGAAGCGATCGGCTGCTTAAACGCCCTGGCGAGTCCCCAGGGATGCGGGTATGGCCCCACGTGCTCCCAGTGCCCGGTCCGCAGTGCAATTCTGGGCACCTTGCGCGACGGAACACGTCATCGCAGCGTCGAGGGATGGCTGCCTTTGTCCATCGGTGGGCGGCAGCAACAGCGATGCCTCCTGGTTTCGACCGCCGCCATAGAGTTCAATGGCGCCCGGAAGGTCCTGGTCTGCGCCCAGGACATCACCGACCTGAAGCAGGCGCAACTCGAATTGCAAAGCCGCGAAGAAGCTCTGCGAGAAAGCGTCCGTGAATTGAAGTCGGCCTTGGCGGAGAAGACGGTCCTGCTCCAGGAGGTTCACCATCGCGTGAAGAACAACCTGGCGGTGATTTCCAGCCTGCTCGGCATGAAGGCCGATGCTGCCGGCAGTTCAGACGCCAAAATGGCGCTTGAGGAAAGCCAGCAGCGGGTCCATTCCATGGCGCTGATTCATGAGCTCCTATACGGAAACGAGCATCTCGATCGCATCGACTTCTCGGAGTACGCGCGGCAACTAGTCGAGGGACTCTACGCGCAGTCGGCAGGGGCGCCGGGCCAGATTTCAATCGGGATGGAGCTGGATCCGATCGAGCTCGGCATCGAACGGGCTGTGCCATGCGCTCTGATCTTGAACGAACTGTTGTCGAATGCCTGCAAGTATGCGTTCCCCGACGGGCGGAACGGCCGGATTCTGGTGCGCTTTCGCGAATGCGCGCCCGGATCTTTGGAACTCGCGGTCGAAGACGATGGCATAGGGTTACCGGCCGGCCGCCTGGCTGCGCGAAATACAAAATCGTTAGGCTTGCGGATCGTCGGGATTCTGACCCGGCAATTGGACGGATCGATCGACCAGGAAGCGGGCCCGGGCACTCGCATCGCGCTTCGGTTCCCGCTGGCCCAATAGTGGGGCGGACCCCCTTGTCCGCGGGCGACCCCCTGGTCGCCCATCGCCCACCACAACCACTACCCCTTCGCTAGAATGCCGCGTTCTTTCTTGGGAAGCTGATCCGCGATGTTCTGGGAAATGCTGAAATTGTCTTCCAGGAGCGTGCTCGGGTTGCCGCCCAGCCAGTTGGCGAGCGAAATCGCCTGATACTCCCCGCTGTTGAAGAGGATCAGGATTTCGGTGGGCTCGTCGCCGACCTGCTCGATGTAGTGGCCGTACCCCTGCTGGATGAAACCGACATGCCCCGGTCCGAATTCCTCGGTCTTGGTGCGGCCGTGCGAACCGAAGACGCCGACCCGCGCTCGCCCCCTTACGTAGTAATGCCACTCGTCGGCATGCGGATGCCAGTGTAATTCCTGCAGTGCCCCCGGCTGCAGATCCATGCGGGCCGCGGTGAGGGTGGTCTGAAGAGGAAACTCTTTGGAGGAGACGATATACTCCAAGCCGCCCGGAAAGACCTTGGGCGGCTGATGGTCCAGGCGGTATTTGTGTGAAAACTGGTTCGGCTGCAGTTCGGCGTTGCGGAGATTCTCGGCCGCGGGCGGCATCCTGCCGGGCCCGATGTAGACCTCCTTCTTGGGAAACTTGGCCACCTCGGAAACCGGAATGCCGAGGGTTCGCGCGACCACCGAAGGCGGCGCGGTGGCGATCCAGTCGGTGATGCTGAAGGTGCCGAATTCCGAGAAGTGGCCGTTGTCGAACCCCAGCAGGAAGTGGCAGCCGTTGGGACTGGTGGCCTGCAGCGCGTGGCCGTGTCCGCGCGGGAAATACCAGGTGTCGCCGGGTCCGAAGTCCGCGATCTCCGCCTGTCCGTTGGGCGAGATCACGGTGCCGCGGCAGGTTCCTTCCAGCATGTAGGCCCACTCGGCGGCCAGGGAATGCCAGTGCAACTCGCGCATGGCGCCCGGTTTCAGTCGCATCGAGACCCCGGCGATGCTCTGCGAGATCGGGAACTCGGCGACGGTGGCCTCCTTGGCGGATCCGGCGGGACCTTGCCAGCCGGTCCCGTTTTCGATGTCGTACTTGAAGCTTGGTAATGGTTCGAACTTGGTTTCGGCCGGCGCGGCGTTTGCCTGGCTGGCAGCCGCGGATGCCAGCGCTACGGCGCCGAATACGCTGCGCCGGCTAATGCCTTCAGTTTTCAGGTGTTTCGTCTCTTCTGCCATGGAAGTTCCCTCGCTGAGTGCTCCTGGTCAGATATAACACCGATGCCGGTAGGAAAACAACTCGATGCGGGGTATGTTGAAGGGTATGTCCTCGACCTGCCGAGCCGTAGGGGCAGGGCAGGCAGAGGACCGGCAGAGGACCTGCCCTACTTTTCTTCGTGGGGCGGACCCCCTGGTCCGCGGCCGACGCCCTCGTCGGCCTGTTCGCATTGCGCCGGATTTGGATTCCAGTGGCAGCCGCGGGTCCGGGAGGACCCGCGCGGACCAGGGGGTCCGCCCCACATTCTGGTGCAGCTTTCGCAAGTACAGCAACGTATTTTCCCGAGCGCGAAAAACGTCGACACGAGTGTCGACGCGGCAGACGCGAGTGTCTGCGCCACGTTGCGGTGTTCTGCCTGCTGTTGTGCCAGTCCGCCCTCGGCCAGGAAACTCCGGGGACGCTGCCTGACGCTCCGGGCAAAGAGCAGGTGCAAAAGATCTGCGCGCCCTGTCACGAGATCGAAACAGTAATTGGAAGTCGGCGCACCAAGATCGGATGGCAGCAAAGCGTGGAAGACATGGTTGGCCGAGGGGCAGAGGGCTCGGGCGAGGATATGGCGGCAGTCGTCGCCTATCTCACCAGATATTTCGGAAAGGTCAATGTGAACACCGCCACGGTACA
>PMTT01000591.1 GCA_003167275.1 Bryobacterales bacterium
CATCAGCCCCAAACTGCTCACCCCTGCGTCAGGCACCCTCTTGAACTGGACCTTGCCTGCAAACGTATCCAGGCTGGTGGTCGTTTCCGCAGGTTGGATCCCCTCTGCTGTGCGCTAACCCTCCGGGTGAACCTGTACCAGGGCTTTTTCGTCGCTCATCTTGAACAGTATCAACCACCTCTCTGCTCAAAGGAAAGACAGAACTGCCGCTTTTAGGTTGATGTAGCCCGATGCCACCTGGCGCAGCTTTTCTGCGAATTGCGCCATGGTGGTGTTCTGGCAGGTATATGTCCTCAGACCGTTATCCACCTTCATTTTGCACTCGGAGCGCGCCTCGCCCGTAGTTTCTTTGAGCTTCGAAGTCTTCCTGGGCATCGTCAAAGCATATACGGGCACGGGCTGGTCTTCTTTGTGGACCGCCAGCTTGAAGCGTTGCTCCAGCAGGGTTCGCAGCATCGCTCGAAGGGCGTCGAACGACGCGGTAGGCGCTGCCTTCGCCGCGATATCGAAGTGGTCCGAATCGAGCCATTTTTCCCCGCCGGTGACCATTTCATCCTCGACATCGTAGGCCATCGTGATCAGGTCTCGCAGTGAGACACCCGTCGCGTCGACCCGCCCATTCTTGACGTTAAAGTCGTCGTTCGTACCTGGCTTGCTCGGACGGATGGCCGCGACTTCGAATTCCGTGGGGGGCGGGGGAAGCTTTTCCGTCACACCCGGCAGATTGTCGGTGGGCTTCTGGTTGACACGATCCACGACAATCACGGACGCGGGTTGTGTCTGCTTCTCCGCCTTGATTCCGAGTTGCTTGTCGAGCGCGTCGAAGACCGAAATGCCACCCGGAGGCCCTGCGTCGCCATCGCGAGCAGGGAGTCCCAGTTGACCCTTGGGAGTCCACTTCAGCGTGAAATCGTACTCGCCCTCGATGCCGGTCTTGTCCACCACCGGGTGGTCGAAGTAGCCACCAGCCATCTGCCGCACGCCCTCGGCCAATCCCGACATGGTCATGTTGTGGCAGGTGTAGTAGATCAGGCCATTCTCCCGCTTCCCGTCGCAGTCGGTCTGTGCTCCGGGGTTGGACTCCTTCATTTTGAGGNNCGCCTGTAACATCGCCCGAAGCGACTCTTGCGAGGAACCGGGCGCGGACTTGGCGATGATATCGAATCGGTCCGTATCCAGCCAGGGCGGGCCGCCGATGACTTTCTCGTTTTCGATGCCATAGTTCAGGCCGTAGGCGGTCATGATGAGACGCAGCATGGTTGCGCCTTTCAACTCCACCCGGCCGGGGCGCAGGAATCCATAGCTGTCGGTTGCGCCGGGCGGGCTGGGGTGGACGTCCGCCACCTCAAATACCGGCGGGCTTGCCGGGGACTGGCTGAGTGCCCCGCCGGATAAGAGTGCTGCCAGGCTTACGGCTGCAAATGCGCGCTTCATCATTTCGAACCTCATTCCTTCCATCTGAACACCAGGCTCAGTTCTGCTGTTCCGTCAGGCCCAGTCCCTTCGTTCCTTATGTTAAATACGGCCGACCGGATGGTTTTGGTGCGAAGATTTTGGCACTTTGGATACCAAATCGCAGAGCTTGGTGTGCGGGGGGCACGAGCGCGCGATGCGTGAGTGTGGGGCCACAACTGTGAGGAATGTGCGCCGCAAGCGGGCCAGGCAGGTCGAATCTCGTGTTGATCGTCTGAGCCCAACCGCAGAGCCTTGGCACAATAGAAATAGCTCTACCTACCTCCGGAAGTCCAAAACGTGCCAGAGGCTGGCGAAGTCGTCGGTCCAGGCGATCGGCGCGGGTGTCTTCCCGGTCCATTGCACGCCCGCCCGTCCCAGTCCGGACTTCTCCAGGAATTCCGCGTTGGAGGTGACCAGCATCCAACTGGCGCCACTTTCGCCAGTGTCCGGATCGGGTGGAGAAACCAGAAACACGGACTTCCAGCCGAGGTGCTGCGCTAACCCCTCGGCGACCGGTTCCAGATTCAACACCAGGTTCGAGATGTGGAGCAGCAGCAGCCCTCCTGGCGCCAAATGCCGCGCATAGATATCGGCGCACTCGGCAGTGAGCAGGTGGATCGGAATGGCGTCACTCGAAAACGCGTCCACCGCGATCACGTCGAAGTCGTGCGACTGGCCGCGGGCCAGTTCTAGCTCCAGTTGCACGCGCGCATCGCCCAGGACCACCTCCGTATGCGCCGGTGAGTCGCTCAAATAGGAGAACCAGGTGCGGGCGATCTCCTCCACCTCGGGGTTGATTTCGTAGAAGCGGAACGTATCGCCGGGGCGTCCCCATGCCGCCAGGGTGCCGGCGCCGAGTCCCACGACCGCGACCCGGCGGTTGGGGCGATCGAGGGCGTTGAGCGCCCTGGCGACGCCACTGTGCGGGCCGTAGTAGGTGGTGGGCCACCCGCGTTTGGGACTCTTGACGTATTGGAATCCATGCAGGATGCGGCCGTGCTTCAACTCGCGCTTCAGACCGTTGAGATCGATGTTCTCGGAGACTCGCAGGATTCCGTAGAAGCTGCGCTCCTTCGCCAGGGCGGGTTGGCTGGCCGCGGTGGTGGCTGCCACGATCGCCGTGAATCCCCCGATCAGCAGGGCCATCAGCGGCAGGCGCACGGCGAAGTTCCGGCTGGTCCATTGGGCTAGCGCTCCCTCACGCGCCCATCCGGCAAACCCCAGCAGGCAGGCGGCAGCCAGACCCACGGGGTACTCACTGAATTCGGTGAACACACGCGGCGCGATCAGCGCGACGAACACGCCGCCGAGTGCGCCGCCGGCGGCAATCGTGAGGTAGAACGTAGTGAGGTAACCGGGCGAAGGCCGCGACCGCGCCAGTTCCCCGTGGCAGACCATGCACCCGATGAACAGGGCAGCCAGGAAGACCAACAATTGGACGGCCACCGACATGGCGACAGCGGCGCTCTGCACGATGCATCCGGCCGGGGCGAGCACACCCGCGGCAACGGCGAACCCGATCCGGTGGTAGGTCCGGTCCCGCTCAAAAGTCAGAACGAAGGTGAGCAGGTAGATGGCAAGCGGTGCCACCCAGAGGAATGGGTTCACCGCAATCTCCTGGGAAATCTGGTTGGTGGTGGCCAACAGCACCGTGGAACCCGCCGCGGATAGGCCGAGCCAGAAGAGCAGGGTCCGCCATGTTGGCCTGTCGGCGCTGTCGGTCAGGCGATCGTCTTTTGTCGCTGGTGCTCCAGCCCTCAGGCGCCCCGCATCGAACCAGGCGCCGGCCCGCCAGGCTGTAAATGCACACACTGCCACAAACCCCGCGTAGAGGACCGACCAGATGGCGACTTCGGTGTGCAATCGCAGGAAGGGCTCCATCAGGAACGGATAACTGAGCAGCGCCACGAACGATCCGAGGTTCGAGAGCGCGTAAAGGCGCCAGGGCGACCGCCCCGGTTCGGCCAGGTGAAACCATCGCTGGAGAAGGGGTCCGGTGGACGACAGCAGCAAGTAGGGACCGCCGACGGTCGCGGCCAGGAGCAGCAGGATCCGGCCGGAGGGATCGGCGCTGGATGCCGGCCGCCAGATATCGGCGCGCGGACCGATCGGGAGAAACACCAGGGATGCCAGCAGCAGCACGATGTGCACGGTAGACTGCTGCCGTAGGTTGGGCCGCGATCCCAACCAGTGGGCGTAAGCGTACCCCGCCAGTAGCAGGGCCTGAAAGAACAGCAGGCAGTTGGTCCAGACCGCCGGACCACCGCCGAACCAGGGCAGCACGTACCGGCCCATGATCGGTTGCACTTGAAAGAGCAGGAAGGCGCTGAGCGCAATCGTGACGGGGAAACGGAGAGAACGTCCCATAGGGGGGTGCCACTAGGTTACCAGCCCATCTGGGACATGCGGCGGAGGATTTCGGTGCTGTACCACGTCATGCGGGCGGGCTGGCTGCGCAGCGGCGAGGGGATCAGCGCCGCCAGACGGGCAGCCTGCTCGCGGTCCACTCGCGCGGCCGGGATCTTGTACCAGTTGTGCGAGGCGGCTTCCGCGCCATACACGCCCGGACCCCACTCGATGACGTTCAAGTACAGTTCCAGAATGCGCTGCTTGGACAGAAGAAGTTCGGCGGCGGGCGCCAGCGTGAATTCCACGGCTTTACGGACGATCGAGCGGTTGGTGGTGAGGAACAGATTCTTGACCAGTTGCTGTGTGATGGTGGATCCGCCGCGGCCCAGCCGGCCCGCTTCCACATCCTGATCCACCACCTTCTGCACCTCCGTCCAGTCGATCCCATGGTGCTGGTAGAAGCGTCCGTCTTCGGCGGCTATCACGGCGTGCTGCAGATCGGGCGCGATGCGGCTCAGCGGCACGAAGTCGTAGCGCTTCCGATAGGGCTGATGGCGCAGCCACGCTTCGACGCGCCGCTGCGCCTGGACTGTGGTCGTCGGCGGATCGATCCAGCGCAACGCCACAAGTTCCAGGAGACAGAGTATCCAAAAGGCGGCCACCAGTCGGACGACCCAGAGGAGAATCGTGGCAATCCAACCCCGCCGCTTCTTTGCACGCCAGGCCACACTCGATGTTACCTTGTGGGACAGGCCCCCTTGGCCTGTCCCGTAGGGGATATGACACGACTCGACAACTTTCTCGTATACGCCGAATCCAACCGGCTAATCGTCTGCGGCGTCGCCGGCATCCTGATCGCGCTGATCGCGTGGGGCGATTTCGTGCTCCCCAACGTATCCGTGGGCTTCCTGTACCTGATCCCCGTGTTGGTCTCGGCGCCGGCGTTGAAGTGGCCGCAAATCGTGTCTCTGGCAATTCTTTGCGGGTATCTGCGCGAGGCCTTCGATCCCCTGCAAGGGATCTCGGCGAGGGGTTGGGCGCCGGTGGCGGTGGTTTTCAACCCTGCCAGTTGGGTGCCAGGATCTACCGGACGGCTGCTGGCGGCCACAACGGGGTTCGCCATGACGGGATTCTTCGTTGCGGAACTGAACCAACGCCGCAGGCTGCTTGCTGAACACCTTAAGGAACGGGAAGAGCAGATGCGACTCCGCCAGGAGGCGGAACGGCAGGTTCGCATTCTCATCGAGACCAGCCCGCTGGCGATTTTGACCCTGAATCATGCGGGCGAAGTGCGGCTGGCGAACGAATCGGCGCGGGAACTCCTGGGTTTCGAGGAGGAGGCGCTGCAAGGCAAACTCGTGGAACCGTACCTGCCGATTCTTTCCCGCATGCTGCACAGCCATCATTCCGGCGGCAATATCCGCACCAGCGTGGAGTGTAAGGGCCGGCGGCCGAATGGCGACGTGTTTCTGGCCCACGTCTGGCTGTCCACATACCGCACATCGGAGGGCCCCGGGCTGGCGGCGGTGGTCTGGGACGCCTCGGAGAATCTGCGCGACCGGGAAGGAGCGGGCGTGGATTCCATGATGGCCACCTCGCGGGTGCTGATCGGCGCGATTTCGCACGAGATCCGCAACCTGGCTTCGGCGGCGGCTTCGGCGCACGCGGCCCTGGGCGCGGCCAATGGGGTGGAAGAGAACGAGCAATACCAGGTGCTCGGCACGCTCATCCGCGGGCTGGAGAAGATCGCCTCCTCCGGATTGCGGGTGGCTTCCGATCGCGAAGCCGTGGTCGCGGATCTGGGCACCGTGCTGGACGAGACCCGCATCGTGATCGAACCGGCCATGCGGGAAGCCGGCATTTCGGTGGTTTGGGAAGTCAGCGGCGGGCTGCCGCTGGTCCAGGCCGACCATCATAGCCTGCTGCAGGTGTTCGTCAACCTGGCGCGGAACAGCCAGCAGGCTCTGGAATCGTGCCCAAGGCGCGAGGTGCGGATCCAAGCGGCGTTGGAAAGCGACCTGGTGGTGGTGCGGTTCCGCGACACCGGGCCGGGCGTCGCCCACCCGGAAGACCTGTTTCGGCCGTTCCAGCCGGGAGCGCACGCCTACGGCCTGGGTCTCTACATTTCGCGGGCGATTCTGCGGGCCCACGGCGGAGGACTGCGGTACGAACCGGAGACGCCGGGTAGTTGCTTCCTAGTGGAACTCTGGCCGGTGGAGAACGCGGTAGAAGGATGATGGAACAGATTCGAAACACGATTCGCATCCTGCTGGTGGATGATCACGCCCTGTTTCGGGAGAGCGTGGCGCGGGTGCTGGCGGCTGAGCCGGACCTGGAAATCGAGCACTGCGGCAGCATTCGGGAGGCGTTGCCACTTCTGGCCCAGCAGCGTTTCCACCTGGTGCTGCTGGATCACGATTTGGGGAGCGAGCGGGCGTCGCAATTCCTGCCCGCCGCGCGGCAATCCGGATTCGAAGGGCGGGTCCTGGTGGTGACCGCGTGGGTCAGCGACACCGAAGGACGGCGGCTGATGCGGCAAGGCGCGTCGGGGATTTTTCTGAAGGAGGGGCCGCTCAGCCAACTGATCGAGAGCATCCGCACGGTGGCAGGGGGCGGAACGTGGATGGATCGCTCCTTTGCGCCCTCGGAGGAGGCGGCGATCGTCGAATCCGCGCCCGCTCCGGTATTCAACGAGCGGCAGCGTAAGGTCCTGCGTTTTGTGCTGGAAGGACTCTCCAACAAGGAGATCGCCTGGCAGTTGCAGATCTCCGAGAGCTACGTCAAGGCGATCCTGCAGAGCCTGTTTCAAAAGACCGGCGTGCGGACCAGGGGCCAGTTGGTGCGGGTGGCTTTCGAGCAGTACGAGGATCAGCTTTAGACGGGAGATCGGCAGGAGATCCAAATAGAGATTTGGACGCGGAGACGCGGAGTCGCGGAGAAGAATAAAGAGGTTTTGGTGTTCTCCGCGTTCCGATCTCCGTGTCTTCGCGTCTCCGCGTCCAAACGTAATCTCCTAAACCTCCACTGTCCGAAAGATAGACTTCCCTGGCGGCCCCGGCTGGGCTACTGTATACCCATAACCAGCCGGACCTCAGACCCGGCAACCGAGGCATAGGGGTGAGTGTCGCTGTCGGACACACACCGGAACGCGGGGAATTACGTGGTACGCGAGATAACGCGGCAGTTAGCGGCATGGGACACCAGCGCGTGTTCTGCCGTGATTCTCGAACCGGGGGCCGTCATTAGCCGTTGCCGGATTCATCGCAACAGCGAGGGCGGCGAACCGTACGTCATGGAATTCCATCACTCCGGGCGGTTGTACTCTTGCCCCCTGTTTCGCTTTCAACCCCGTACGCAGCCGGTGCAGTTCGGCGGGGCTGAGGGTGCCCCGGCGCGCGAAGCCGTGGCCGTTTGAACTGCTTCTTCGGAGGACGCGCCGGGGTTTTCATCGCCGCCTGTCGCTGCCGATAGACCTGTTCCTGCCGATAGAATAGTAGCGTGCACACCGTCAGCAATGCCATTCCTGAAATCCTCGAAAGCCTGCACATCGAGCCGCTGAATTCCGGCGCCTGCTACGGCGACTGGATCGCCAGCCCTTCGGGCGCGGAACTGGAATCGATCAATCCCGCCACAGGCGAACCCCTTGCCAAAGTCAGGATGGCCGGTCCCGAAGACTACGAGTATGTGGTGGCGCGCGCCGGCGAAGCCTTCCTCAACTGGCGCATGATGCCCGCCCCCAAGCGCGGCGAGATCGTGCGCGAGATCGCCAACGAATTGCGTGCCCACAAGGCCCGCCTGGGAGCCCTGGTCACCCTCGAGATGGGCAAAATCCTGCCGGAGGGCTTGGGCGAAGTCCAGGAGATGATCGACATCGCCGATTTCGCGGTGGGGCTCTCCCGCCAGCTCTACGGGCTCACCATGCACAGCGAGCGGCCCGGGCACCGGATGTACGAGCAGTGGCACCCGTTGGGCATCGTGGGGATCATCAGCGCCTTCAATTTTCCGGTCGCGGTATGGGCGTGGAACGCCATGATTGCGGCGGTATGCGGGGATTGCGTCCTGTGGCGCCCCTCCTCGGAAACTCCCTTGACCGCGGTTGCGGTGCAGAAGATCTGCAACCGGGTATTGGACCGCCATGGATTGAAGGGCGTGCTCAACCTGGTGATCGGGCCCAGCAGGCCGATCGGCGAGACGCTGGTGCGCGACCCGCGGATTCCCTTGATCAGTTTCACCGGCTCGACCCAAGTGGGGCGGCATGTATCGGAAGTGGTGGCGCAGCGGCTGGGTCATACCATTCTGGAGTTGGGAGGCAACAACGGAATCATCGTGATGGACGATGCCAACCCGGACCTGGTGCTGCGGGCGGTCCTGTTCGGCGCGGTGGGAACTGCCGGCCAGCGCTGTACCACCACGCGGCGGCTGTTCCTGCAACGGGGCATCGCGCCGAAGATTACAGAGGCCCTGGTGAAGGCCTACCGGCAGGTGCGGATCGGCGACCCGATGGAGGAGACCACGCTCATGGGTCCGCTGGTGAACCGCCGGGCCGTGGACGACATGATGGATGGGATCAACCGGATCCGCGAGCAGGGGGGCGAAATCCTGCTGGGCGGCGAGCGCATGATGGGATGTTTCGTGCAGCCCACGCTGGTCCGGGCGCGGCCGGAGATGTCGATCCTGAAGGAGGAGATCTTCGCGCCGATTCTGTACCTGATCGAGTTCGACGATCTGGACCAGGCGATCCACTGGCACAACGATGTGCCGCAGGGATTGTCCTCGGCGATGTTCACGAGCAGTCTGATTGCGGCCGAGACGTTTCTGAGCCATCGTGGCAGCGACTGCGGGATTGCGAACATCAACATCGGCACCAGCGGCGCGGAGATCGGAGGCGCCTTCGGCGGGGAGAAGGATACAGGGGGCGGACGGGAATCCGGAAGCGATGCCTGGAAGGCCTACATGCGGCGGCAGACCAACACCATCAACTGGTCGACCCAGTTGCCACTGGCGCAGGGGATTCAGTTCCAGGTGTAGGACAGACGATCGTTTTTCGTCGTCTGTCAGGCGCGTGGTCAACGGGGTTTGCGCCAACGCTCGCTTTATGCGAACATCAGGACGTGAACGTGATCAGCCGGACGACCGTCAAACGATTCGCGGCCGATCACGCCGATGCATCTGACGAACTCCATCGCTGGTGGCAAACCGCGAGCCATTCGACGTGGCGGAGTCTTGCCGACGTGCGGCAATGCTATCCGGATGCCGATCAAGTCCAGTCGCTTTTGATCTTCAACATCCGGCACAACTGCTATCGGCTGATTGTGAAGGTCGATTACCAGGCGAAGCTGCTCATGGTCAAGGAGTTCCTCACCCACACGCAATATATGCGAGGAGGCTGGAAGAAATGGGCGCACTAGTCATTGACGACAAGAAGTATGCTCGGGTGCTGGCAAGGGTCCTGCCTCGCGTGATCTCCTCGGAAGCAGAACACGAGCGCATGCTGGCCGAGGTCGAGAAACTGATGGACAAAGGCGAACGGCGTACCGCTGAAGAGGGTGCGGTGCTCGAACTGATGGTTCGTCTCGTAACGGCTTACGAGGAGGAGCGCTATCCTCTACCAACTTTCTCCCCGCGGGAGATGCTCTTGTACCTGATGGAACAGCGCGGCCTTCGTCAGGCGGATCTTCTGCCGATCTTCAAGTCCAGAGGATACGCTTCGGACGTCGTCAACGGAAAGAGAGCCATCAGCAAGACGCAGGCCCGGCGGCTCGCGGAGTACTTCCGGGTTTCGGTCGACCTGTTTGTCTGACTCGCCGGCTCGCGATCCGAGTTACCGCCGTCAGCCGCCTTATCGAATTACTTCTACTTCGCCTTCGGCAGTAGCTTGACATTCACTGGCAAAGTGAACAAGTTGTCCGTCAAATTCTTATTGATATCCACCGAATCCGAATACATCTCGAAAATCTTCTCCCCATTCCGCTGACGTTGTATCGTCTGGGGCCACTTCACTCCCTTGACTTCGTGGTACTTGGCAAAGACGGTCACTTCGGTATCGAAGTCCTTGTACTCCGGATTGCGCCGGCGGAATGACTGTTTCACGGGGAGCTTTGTCAGTTGATCGAAGTACACCGTCACCGTAACGTTGTCCGCGTCCGTGATGTCCACGATCTCCACGGGCCGGTGTTCGTAGAAATCCGTGTCTTGCGCGTAGAAGGTCATGCCCGGCTCGCCGAGCCGCTGCCGCAGGATGTAGAAAATGTTGCGCAACGTGCTGTCCTTGTATTTCGCATAGCGCTCTTCATCCAGGGGGCGCACGCCGCGGAAAGTGATCTCCCAGGCGCCCTCCTCGGTGAATAACTGCGCGTTCGATTCTTCCAGGTCCGCGCTCCGCGCATTCACCTTGCCGAACGAATCCCGCTCCCGGATTCCAAGCTGTCCGGGCGCCGGCGCCAGGTAGCGTGTGTAGATCTTCGCGACGGAGAGCCCGCTCAACTGCTCCCGATAAAACGAATAGGCCCGGCCGAATTCCACCCGGTCTTCCATGTGAAGATACGCGTCGCCGCCCAGCGCCTGCAGCGCTTCGTTGATGACGCGCTTGGCCCGATCCTGGCGAGTTTCGGCGCCCAGCGCGTTACTGGCGAGCGATACTGCCAAGAGAACGAATACAGTCCAGCTCATGGTCTCTTCCCCAAATCCTGCACTTTCAGCCCCGTGTTTACCCGGAAATCGGTGACCTTCACATCGGCAAACTTCTGCCCACCCTGTACAATCTTTACCGCGAAGGGTACCTTGATGCCCCCCACCTCGCGAAAATCCGACCAGTCCTCCTCCACGGAAACCGCGGGCCCAGTCATGTGGACGGCGTCATAGAGCACGCTCGATGGCAGGCCGTCCGCACTCACCACGATTCGCGCAATTTCGCCCGAAGCGTCGCTGATCTCGACGGTATCGTCAGCCGTCGCGTTCACCGTCCGCCCTTCGATCCGATCGCTCAGCAGGAGCCGGAAGTACATCCGGAACAGATCGCTCTTCACCTGTTTCAATTGCGCTCCGGCTAATATGCCCGTTCCTTGAGGCGTCCCGATCCAGCCTGTCTGGCCATCCCAATAAGCCGAAATCTTCCCGGCGGGCAGTTCGCTCTCCTGCCGGAACGAGCTGGGGGCGATCCAGCGGTCGGTCTGCTTCACGTGCACGCTCCCGGCCGTCGGCCCCAACAGGAAGTCCGCCACCTCAGTGTAATCTTTCACGGCGGCCAGTTTATCGGCTCCTCCCACAGCCTCCTGCATTCGCTGCAGGAGTTGCTTGCCCTTCTCCAGCGTGAGCGCATCCGATTGGCCGGCTTCCGGCTTGGGCGGCGCGATGGTCAGGTCGATGGCAACGACCGGGCTCCCCAGGCTGTCGAGCGGTTGCTGAAAATCCCCTGGATTGCCGACGGCCACGAGGGTAAACCGGGAGGGATCCAGGTGCTCTTTGGCCACCCGCAGGATGTCCGCGCGGGTCACCGCCGCCAGCGCCTGCTGATACTGTTGGATGAAGTCCTTCGGGTATCCATAGTATTCGTACGTCAGAATCCGTCCCAGTGTTTTGGCCCTGGTATCGTAGGCGAAAACCAGGCTGTTGAGGGCCGTATCTTTCGCGGTTCGGAGTTCTTCTTCGGAGACTTCCGTGGTGCGGATGCGGTCCACTTCTTCGCGGATTGCCTTGAGGGTCTCCACGGTGGAGATCGACTTGGTGCTGCCCGAGATCTCGAACAGGCCGGGGTGATCGTAGCCCGCGCCCCAATCCGCCGAGATGCTATAGGCATTCCCCATCTTGGTGCGGATGCGCTCCATCAGCCGGCTCTGAAACCCTCCGCCCAGAATATCCCCCATGATCTCCAGTGCCGGATAGTCTTTATCGCGCAGTTCGCCGCCCCGCTGGCCGATGGCGAAGAAAGTCTGCGTGACGTCCTTCTTCACGGCCAGGTACGTGGCTCCCGGCGGGGCCGGCCCGACTTTCGGGAACTCCGGCACGGGCGGTTGCGCCTCCGTCCAATCGGCGAAGAGCTTCTCGATCTTGGCTTTCATCTCGGCAGAGTTGAAGTCTCCCCTTACGGAGAGCATCACGTTGGCCGGGAAAAAATAACGCTTATAAAAGGCCTGCAGATCGCCCCGGTTGATCCGGTCGATGCTGGCATAATCTTCGTCCCATCCGTACGGCGTGTCTTTGCCGTAGACCGTGTTGGTGAACTCCCGCTGCGCAATCCCATTGGCATTGTCGTTGCGGCGGGAGATGCCACTGCGGAGCTGGGTCTTCGCCAGGTCGACCTTGTCCTGGCGGAACTCGGGGGTGGTGAGGACATCCTTAAACGCCGCGAGTACTTCGTCGGTGTTCTCCTTCAAGGCGGAGAACCCCACCGAACCCGACGATTCCCCAATGCCGCACTCCACGCTGGCCGCGAGATTCTCCAACTGTTCGTCGAGTTGTTCGCCGGTCTTGGCCTTGGTGCCGCCGGTGCGCATCACCATGCCGGTCAAGCTGGCCAGACCGATCTNNATCGGCTGCAGCGGCGGATACTTCAGGTCGCGATACGAAGGGACCGAAGTGGCCGAAGGAGGCGCTGGTTTCGCGGCGGCGGGGGGCTTGGCCGCCTGTTTGGCCGCCGGTTTAGCTTCCGGGCGTGGGGGCGTCGAGGGTGGGACTTGCCCGAGAACGGGCGATGCCAAAAGCATGAGGAGCAGCCCAAATGTTGCTCTCGTGGAGAAGTTCCTGGCGGGGGTGCCTCTGGTGGGGCGGACCCCCTGGTCCGCAGCCGACCCCCTGGTCGGCCTGTTGCCATGGGCGAAATCTTCACAACGAGCGAACAGGCCGACCAGGGGGTCGGC
>PMTT01000571.1 GCA_003167275.1 Bryobacterales bacterium
GAAATCACGGTGGTGGGAGAGACGCTTCATCTATCAAGACGCATGGAAAGCCGTCCAGGACAGGCTTGAAGCCTGTCCCACGGTGCGAGTGCAGGCGCGCTACGAACCCAGCATTTTCCAAAAGAGAAACAGCATCCCGGCGATTAACCCCACGCCAGCTTGATATTCTTTGTTGGTTAGATACAACCCGACCCGGAAGGGATTCGGATTTTTTGGCGAAAATCGACGGAGGCGTGGAAAGAGCGCCGGGACCTCGGCGGCGTAGGCCTCATACTCCGGAAAGAGGCGCCGCAAGTGCTGCTCTTCCAGTTGAATCACAGGCAGGTAAACGAAGAGGAAGACCGCGGCGAATAAGGCGCCGAGCCACGGGCTGCGGCTGGCAATCGCCAGTCCCGCCGCTACCAGTAGCGTCCCGATGTAGAGCGGATTGCGCGTGTAGGCGTAGGGGCCGCCGGTGGCGAGTTGCCGGTTCTTGGCGAGCGAGCCGGCGGCCCAGGCCCGCAGGCTCAGGCCTAGAACCGAAATTGGCAGGCCGATCGCGAGCGACCGCGCGGTGGGGTGCGAAAACACGGCGAACACGATGACGATCAGGAATCCGCTGGGGACGCGGAGCTTGGCCACCGTATCGGCGTAGGGTTTGGGGAATTGCCGCATCAGACGAGACACCCGGCGCGATGGCGACGCTCGCCGAGCACCAGCCGCAAGGCTTCGAAGACCTCGTCGGGGGAGATCTGCTGCATGCTCCGGTCGATGGAGGCGCCGCGTTTGTATGTGGTGGCGGCGCCGGCCGTGCGCAGGACTCGCAGGGAATCGCCGTAGGGGCCGTTGCGTGCCGGGTCGGTGGGGCCGAAGATGGCCACTCCGGGTTTGCCCAGGGCGGCGGCCAGGTGAAGGGGTCCGCTATCCACGCCCAGCACCGCGCCGGCCCGGCGAGTGGCGTAGATCAGGCCGGACAGGCTGGACTGGTGGGTCAGGGCGTCGGCCGCCTGCGGAAACGAGGAGCCGGGCGGTCCATTGAGCACAAGCGGAATGTTCAGTTCGCGCCGCAGACGCTCCGCCAGCGAGCCGTAGGATTCGATGGGCCACTGCTTGGACCGCCAGCCNNGGTTCGCGGACCTGGGTGTGATGGAAGCCGAAGATCCGGTCGGGGTTCGCGGCGCTGGCGCACAGGGCCGATTTCAGCAGGCCTTGGAAATCGATTGCCAGATCGTAGCCTTCGGCGCGCAAGTCCCGCCAACTCCGGACGTAGCCGCCTGGAGTGCCGCGGTGAAGGAGCACCAGGCGGTCGACGAACGGGTTGTCTTCCAGAAGGGGCGCCCACTGCGGCTCCACCATCCACGTGAGGCGCGATCCAGGGTAGCTATGTTTCAAGGAAGCCACGGCGGGCAGGGTGTGAATGATGTCGCCCATGGCGCCCAGCCGGACCACCAGGATTCGGCTGCGGGCGGATTTGCCGGAGGCGGACATGCACTTCAAGCGCCGGACGCAGCGCGCGATGGCCGCTTCCGGACACACCTTTCACGAGGGTCGGACAGAATCGATAAGTCTATCCAGAGCAACATAATCAGGGGGTTCAACAGGTAGTCTAACATGTGGGCTGTGGCACTTGCCTGTGTGGATTTCTCAGGGCAAGAAAACCAACACAGGCAAGAATGCCCGTGCCACTACCGTCCCACGCAGAACAACGCCTGGTTGCTGGCGACGCCGCCAATCGTCACCTGTAAGGGCAGATCACCCGACGACCCGGCGGGCACCTGAAAGTTCACCTGCATCAGGCCGGCGAAGCCCGGAGTCATGCCGGCGAAGGTCACCGCGGCAGGGATCACTGCCGCGGGGCTTCCGCCCACGCTTACCGTAGTCGGCAGCGTCTCGGCCGAGAGCGGCGTGACTGGCGCCACTGCACCGGTCGGAATCGGATTGTCCAGAGGGCCTGAACCCATCAGGTATGCCACTGCATAACTGCTGGGGGCGGCGCAGTTGGAGACCGAGTTCACACTGTAGTCCTGGTTCTGCACTACCGCGCGATTGTTTCCGTACGTGAGGATGCTGGGCGCGGCCGCCTGGACATTCACCGCCGCCGGCGCGCTGGGAGCGCCATTCGACAGAATCACCACGGACGCCTTTCCGGCCGCGGTGGAATAGGGGACTTGCAGGATAATCTGGCTGGGGCTGACGTAGAGCAGCGGCGCGGGCGCCCCATTGACGATGACCTGTGTCACTCCCAGCGTCACCGGCAACGTGCCCGCGCCTGCCGGGGCTGCCAGCATGAGGCCGGAGAGATTGGAGCCGTAGACATCCACCAGCGAGCCGGGCGATACGTTGGGCGAAGTGCCGCCATGAATCACGATGCCGCCGTTCGCGATCTGTACGGGGCCGGGTGAAGGCGCCAGCAACCCGGCGACCGCCGTCCTTGCCAGCTTGGGCTGAAACTGCTGATCGAACAGCAGGGCGGCGCCAAATCCAGGGTACGCGGCGGGTATCCAGGAGTTCGCATCGGAAACGCCCCAGGTCAGGAGCGCCGTGCAATTGGAATTGGCCACGCAGGCTGCCGCGACGTTCTGATAAACCATGGCTTGCGCCGCCAGATCGCTGGCGGATGCGGGCACGGGCAGGCGCACGTCCATCTCGGTAATGTGCACTTCGAGTCCCAGTGCGCCCAGGCGCTCGATGTTGGTGGAAAGGTCGCTGGCGCTGGGCGCCCCGGCCACGGTCACGTGCATCTGGAGACCGACTCCGTCGATGGGCACTCCGCGGCTGACCATCCCCGAGACCAGGTTGTAGACGGCATCCGACTTGGCGCCGAGACCTTCGCCGCCGGTGTCGTTGTAGAACAGCTTGGCCGTGGGGTCGGCGCCACGGGCCCAGCGGAACGCCTGGTCGATATAGCCGCTGCCGAGCGTGGTGAGCCAGTAGGAAGGCTGCGGGCCATACGGCGAACTGTAGGCGATGGCCTCATTCACCACGTCCCAGGCAATCAGTTGGCCTTTGTAGCGGCCGGCGACGGTCGAGATGTGGTCCTGCAGGATCTTGGAGGCATCGGTGCTGGAATAGTTCCCCTGGGTGAGCCACGTGGGAAGATCCTGCTGCCAGACCATGTTGTGCCCGCGGATCTTCATGCCGTTAGCTTGTGCGAAGGCTACCAACTGGTCGGCGGCGCAGAAATTGTACTGGCCGGGGCCCGGTTCGGTCTCGGCGAATTTCATGGCGTTCTCGGGGACCACCAGGTTGAACTCGCTGCCCAGGGTGCGCGCATAGGCATCCACCGAAAAGAGGCTGGGGTCGACGGCGGCGCCCACCAGGAAGCCGCGTGGGCCGGTCAGATCGCGAAGCCCGGAGCCCGTGCGTGGCGCCACCTGGAGGTAGGACGAGAACAGGCTGACTTTCGATGAGCCCGCGGAAGGGATCGCGGCCGCCAAGGCGAGCACGGTGAGGGTATTCTGCGGGGCGGCATTGAAACCCAGATAGACCTGGCCCGAGTCGAAGAGGCCCGGGTCGGACAGCCGCCCGGCTTCGGAGCCGTTCACAAAGACTACGATCTGAGCGCCGATGCGCGCCACTTCGAGGTTGTACGGATCGCCGGTCCCCGCGGGGAGCATAAAACTCTGTGCTGTAGCGTTGGCGGAAGTCCCCGTCCAATAATTGACCGAGACGGACCCGTTGGCGGCGCCCACATCGAGCCGTTTGAGGCCGTTCCAAAAAGCGGGTCCGGTACTGAGCGTGCCGACCAGCGTCAGAAATGTGCCGGTGCTGGCAGGAGCCGAAAGAGTGGCCAGTACGCTGAAATCGCCTTCAACTAGCAGGCGGGGGCCCGAAGTATTGATGGGAGTCACGTAGGCGGAATCGGCCGTGATCGTGAGCGAGTTGGCGTTCGCCGTGACCTGGGAGACGCAACTCCAACTGCCGGTTTGAATCAGGTCCTCAGCGCCCGGCGCGAGGTTCCACCCAGTGTGAGGGGAGAGAGCGGCGCGAAGGTCCGCTGCCCCGAAGCAGGCCAGGAGCAGGAAGGCCGTGGGGTATGCTTTAGCTTGCCGGGTTTTTTTTGAGTAAGTCCTGGGCAAGCTAAAGCATACCGTACGGGCGCTTTTCTTGCATCCCGCGCCGCTGCGCAGTATCCTCAACTCTCGGACACCAACCTTTATGCGTAGCCTTCGCCTCACGCTTTCCGCCGTCCTCATCCTGGGGTCGGCCTTCGCCCAGGAAATCACCACGCCGGAGAAGTTCTTCGGCTTCCAACTCGGCGCCGACAAGAAAATGGCCCGCTGGGACAAGATCGTCGAGTACTACGGCGTTCTCGAAAAACAGAGCGGCGGTCGCATGAAAGTCATCAACATGGGGCCCACCTCCATGGGCAACCCGTTCCTGATGGTGATCGTCACCGCGCCCGCTAACTTCGCCAAGCTCGATCGCCTGCGCGAAGTCAACCTGCGGATCAGCGATCCGCGCGGCCTTACGGAGGCGCAGGCCCACGCGCTGGTGGACGAAGGAAAAGCCGTCGTCGTGCAGTCCATGAGCATGCACGCCACCGAAATCGGCGGCACCCAGATGGCCCCCGAGCTGGCCTACGACTTACTGGCCCGCAAGGACGAAGAGACCCGCCGCATCCTCGATAACGTGATCTTCATCGAAGTGCCCTGCTTCAACCCGGACGGCGAAATCATGGTCACCGACTGGTACAACAAGCAGCTCGGTACGCCCTACGAGGGCAGCAATCCGCCGTGGCTGTATCAGAAGTACGCCGGGCACGACAACAACCGCGACGCCTTCCAGACCAACATACCCGACTCCCAGTACATGGCCAAGATCCTGTTCACCGAGTGGCGGCCCGAGGCCTACGTCGACCACCACGGCATGGGCGGCAATGGCGCGCGCATTTTCTTGCCGCCGTACGCCGAACCGATCCGGCCCTTCGCCGACCCAATACTCTGGCGGGAGTTGAGCTGGTACGGCGCGCACATGGCGTACAAGGAGGAAGAGGCCGACCTGTCGGGCGCCATCAACGACGCCATCTATTCCGGCTGGGGACACTTCGGTTTTCACTGGATCACGCCGTTTCACAACATCGCCGGCATGCTTACGGAGTCGGCCGCCGCGCGCCTGGCTTCGCCGCAGTTTGTGCATCCCGACCAGTTACGCGGCAACACCCGGAACCTCCCGGTGTACGAAGCCGAGACCATCTTCCCCAACCCCTGGCCGGGCGGATGGTGGCACTTGCGCGACATCGTCGAGCGGCAGAAGGTATCGGCCTGGGCCACCCTCGATCTGGCCGCGCGGAACCGCGAGACGGTCCTCTGGAATGCCTACTTGAAGGGCAAGCGGCAGACCGAGCGGGGCGCCGCGGGCAAGCCGGCCGCGTACGTCATCTCCGCGCTGCAACACGATCCTCTCACCTCCTTCAAGATGGTGAACAAGCTACTCGTACAGGGTATCGAAATCCAGCGGGCAACCAAGACCTTCACCACAGCGACTGGCATGACATACCCCGCCGGCTCCTTCGTGGTCCCCATGGCCCAGCCGAAAATGGGCCTCATCCATTACTTGCTGGGCCGCACCTTCTTCCCGGATAACGAGTGGACTCGCAACCGCGACGGCACTCCGATCCGCCCCTACGACATGGCCACCGACACGATGTTCGAATACATGGGAGTGCGCGTGGACCCTGTGGATGAGCTGGGCGAAGTGGCGATGGTGAAGCTCACCGCCCCGGTCGAGCCGGCCGGAAAAGTGACGCGCGGCCCGAACGGCTATTCGCTCGATGGCCGCCTCAACGACAGCTTCCGCGCCATGAATCTGCTATTCGACAAGAGCGTGGCGGTGCGTCGCGTGGACAAGCCCGCCGCGGGCCTGCACCCCGGCGATTTTGTGGTCGCCGCCGGGTCGGAAGCGGTGCTCGAGGCGGTGGCCAAACAGACCGGTGTCGATTTCACTCCCCTGCGCGGCGCGGTCTCCGCTGGCGTACACGACATGAAGCGCCAGCGAGTCGCCATGTATCAGCGCTACGGCGGCGGCAACATCGATGAGGGCTGGACCCGCCTGGTGCTGGAGCAGTTCAACTTCCCGTACACCTCGATCTTCGATCCCGAAATCAAGGCCGGCAATCTGATCGATAAGTACGATGTGCTGATCATCCCCAACGACAGTACGGCGACCATCACGGGCGAAGCGTCGCCTGTCGCCGCTGGAGCAGCGCCCGCGGGACGCGGTGGACGTGGCGGCGGAGGTGGCGCGGGTGCAGCAGCCACACCAGCCGCACCTGCCCCCGCGGCGGGAGGCAGAGGAGGGGGCGGCGGCGAAGGCGGCCCCGGCGGGCGTGGCGGCAACACCCCTCCGGAGTACCGCACCGGCCTCGGCGCCGAAGGCGTCAACGCCATCCGTGACTTCGTGCAGAAGGGCGGCACTCTGGTCACGCTGAACGCCGCCACGGCCTTCCCGGTGGATCGCCTCGGGATTGGAGTCCGGAACGTGCTGACGGGTAAGACCACCAAAGAATTCTGGTGCCCGGGTTCCACGTTGAAGGTGACCTTCGACAACACGAATCCGATCGCGTACGGAATGCCGTCCCACGGGCTGGCTTTGTACCTGGACAGCCCGGCATTTGAGATCACGGCCCAGAACGCCGAGAACTATGAAACGGTAGTTCGCTATGACGATCGCGAGTTGCTCGAGAGCGGCTGGCTGGTGGGTGAGGAGAATCTGGCGCGCCGGGCCGCCGTGGTATCCGCCAAATTGGGCCAAGGCAGGGTGGTGCTGATCGGATTCCCGGCCCAACACCGCGCCCAAATGCACGGCACATACAAGCTGTTGTTCAACGCCCTGGTGCAGTGATGGTTTTGGGATGGGCAGGCGCAAAAGAACGCAACGCCGACGCCGAAGCATCGCCATCCGCGGTATAATGTGGCCTACGGGGCCAAGTGTAAGGCGTACACCTAGCCCCGGGATTCGGCTAGCGGCCCTTACGGATCGTTAGCTTAATCTTCACCGTCAGCGCGAAACTGACGATTTTCAGCCACAAAGTGAGCATGAGGTACTCACCTCCTCTGCTTCGTAGATTGGGAAGCCCGGGGCCGGTCCCGGGCTTTTCCTTGGAAGCTCAGGTGCTTCGCCGGAAAACAACCGCCTCTTCTTCCCGATCCAAGTCTGGCGGAGGGATACCGCTGAAATCGTAGTGTCCCGCAGAGGCCATTCCTCTACGAAAAGTTTTCCGGACCTTCGCGATGCCGGTTCCACCCCGCTGCCGGTTCGGCGAACCGCTCCACAGGGCTATCATGGAGAGAAATGCCACAAATCCTGGACGGAAATCGCGTCCGCGACGACATCAAGAACGAGCTGCGGCCGCGGGTTGCCGCGCTGGCCGCTCAAGGCCGCCCGCCAGGGCTGGCAGTAGTCCTGGTGGGCCACGACCCCGCTTCGCAGATCTACGTTCGCAACAAGGTCAAAACCTGCCAGGACCTCGGCATCTACTCCGAATCCCTGACCCCGCCGGACTCCATCTCCACCGGGGAATTGCTCGCGATCGTCGGGCAGTTGAACGCGCGCCATGACATCGATGGCATTCTGGTGCAGCTTCCCCTTCCTCCGCAGGTGGATGCCAAACGCATCCTTATGGCCGTCGCGCCGGCCAAAGATGTGGATGGTTTTCACCCCTGCAATGTCGGCAACCTGGTGGCGAACCTGCCGGGGCCTCGCGCCTGCACGCCCGCGGGGATTATCGAAATCCTGAAGCGCTACCACATCCCGATCGCCGGTAAGCGCGCCGTGGTGGTGGGCCGCAGCGACATCGTCGGCAAACCTGTCGCCATGCTGCTGCTGCACGAGCACGCCACCGTGACCATCTGCCATTCGAAGACGCCCGACCTCGCCGCGGTGTGCCGGGAGGCCGAGATCCTGGTGGCCGCCATCGGGCGCGCCGCCATGCTGACCGCTGAATTCCTCTCGAACGGTGTGACGGTGATCGACGTGGGAACCAACCGGCTTGACGACCGTGCTGAGGTGGCCCGCATATTCCGGAACTCCGCGGAGAAACTGGCGTCCTTCGACAAGAGGGGAAACGTTTTGGTGGGGGACGTCGATCCGCAGGACGTGGTCGAAAAGGCGGGCGCGTACACACCCGTCCCCGGCGGCGTCGGGCCTCTGACCATTGCCATGTTGATGGCGAATACGGTGGCTTCCGCCGAACGGCGGGCTGCTGTATGTTGAAAGTCGGGCTGACCGGCGGCCTCGCCTGTGGCAAGACCTTTGTGGGCGAGGCGCTGGCGAGCTTCGGCTGCCTGCTGGTTCAGGCCGACGAACTGGGCCACGAGGTGCTGGCTCCGGGTGGGGAGGCGTACGAAGTTGTGGTGCAGGAATTTGGCCGCGACATCCTGGGGATCAACGGCGAAATCGACAGGCGTGCCCTGGCCGCCCGGGTCTTCGGCTCGCCGGACCGGCTGACGCGCCTGAATGCCCTGGTACACCCGCCCGTCGTCCGTCGCGAACAGCAACTGTTGGAGGCGTTTGCCGCCCGCGAACCACACGGCATCGCCGTGGTCGAAGCGGCCATTCTGATCGAGACCGGGAGCTACCGGCGCTTCGACCGCATGATCCTGGTAACCTGTTTAGAGGAGCAGCAGGTGGAACGCGCTTTGCGTCGTGAGGGTGCACGGCTCGACGACATTCGGGCCCGCTTGAGCCGCCAGATGCCTCTGGAGGAAAAACGAAAGTTTGCCGACTTCGTCATAGATACATCAGGCGATAAGGAAAACACCTTGCGGCAGACTCGGGCCGTCTACGAATCATTACGGAGAATTGAATCATGAAAGTTCTGCGACCATTTGTCTGGGCCGCCGCGATGGTGGCGGTATTCTTGTACGCAACCTCAGTGGCTCGTTGGGACGTAGGGCGCGTCTTCCGGCCCGGTGGGGCCATCGGACGCCTGTGGAGCGAACCGGCGGCATCCGCGGCCGCGTCGGTGGGCGGCTTTACGGCTGACGAGCAAAACAACATTGATGTTTACCGGAGCGCCCGCGACGCCACGGTGAATATTACCTCAGTGGTGTATCGGGAAACCTGGTTTTCCGAGATTTATCCGGAGCAGGGCGCCGGCTCCGGGTTCATTGTGAATC
The DNA here is from genome assembly GCA_003167275.1 of Bryobacterales bacterium. Classification (GTDB taxonomy): domain Bacteria; phylum Acidobacteriota; class Terriglobia; order Bryobacterales; family Bryobacteraceae; genus JAIQFL01. The sequence continues at coordinate 9,099 of PMTT01000571.1, forward strand.
CGGATGGCGAAATCCTCACCAATAATCATGTGGTGAATGGCGGCACCGCTCAATTGACTGTGGTGCTGGCCGACAAAAAATCCTACAAGGCGAAAATCCTCTTCACGGATGTCCGGGACGACCTGGCGCTGATTAAGATCGAGGCGGGGCGAAAGCTGCCAGCCTTGCGCCTGGGTGATTCCGACGTTTCGGTGGTGGGCCAAAAGGTGCTGGCCATCGGCAACCCGTTCGGCTTCGGCGGCACCCTCACCACGGGAATCGTCAGCTCGCTGGGCCGCACCATTCAGACCGAAGAGAATCGCGAACTGGAAGGGATGATCCAGACCGATGCGGCCATTAATCCCGGGAACAGCGGTGGGCCGCTGCTCGATTCCCATGGAAATGTGATCGGAATCAACACCGCGATTTACGGCGCGCAAGGCAATATCGGGCTGGGCTTTGCCATTCCCATCAATCGCGCCAAGTCCATCCTGGACGAATTCCAGGCGAAGGGCCACATCTCACGCCCGACTCTTGGCATTGATGTTTCCCCGGTAGCTGGCGATCTCGCTGAGATGCTCGAACTTCCTGCCAAGGGAGGCCTGTTGATCCGGCGTGTGGAGCGGGGATCTCCGGCTGCGGAAGCCGGTCTGCGCGGCCCCAGCCGCTGGGTAGTCCGGTACAATTACCGGCTCCCCGTGGGCGCCGATTTAATCACTGCGTTGGACGGTCAACCGGTAGAGGGTACCGATTCGCTGCAGCGCGTCATGAACCACAAACATGGCGGCGACATCCTCGAGATGACCATCTACCGCGAAGGCAACAGTCAGAAGATTCGCGTCAAGTTAGGGGAAGCCCCGCAGCAGATGTAGGGTATGCTTTAGCTTGCCCAGCCAAATTGTATCGCAAAGAGAAGGGCAGGTCGGTGACCTGCCCTATTAAGCTACTGCGGTGCCCTTGGGGGCTGCAGCCACTGCTTTGTTCTTGCTCCCTGGAGGACGCCCACGCCGTTTGACAGTGGGAGTTGTAATTTCCGACATCCAGGCTGGGGGCCTTCCGCGGCGCCGGCCGCGCCCGCGTGCCAACCGCTCCAGGCTAACGATCGCTTCTTCGATCTGTTGCCGCTCATCCCGAAGTTCTGCGAGAATTTTGCTCACATCCATGACGATGCCCTCCCAACCGGCTGCGACAGCCGCGAAATCGCCTCGAAAATCCTGGCGATCTCGAATATAATCTCAGTATACCTCCCCATTTTTGCGCCAATCGGCACTATTTTCAACCAGCCATTCGAATTTGAAACGCAATTATGCAGGAAGTAATCGGTGCCGAGGGTCTTGTATAGTACGAAAGCTACAGGCCTGCTCGCTGCAATCGTCCTCTCCAATAGAAATAGAAAGGTAATCCTAAAACAATCAAACCAATACCCATAAACGATTCTCGTGGTGAATCAAACAATGTGGAGAGTACTAAAGCCAACGCCACTAATACAAATAGTACCGGTACGGCTGGATATCCCAGGGTCCGATAGGGCCGTGGTAAATCCGGCCGCTTTCTTCGTAATACCAGCACCGCGGCGGTGGTCATTCCATACAATATCCAACTGGCGAAGATCACATACGTGTAGAGTTGTTCATACCGGCCCGACAGCACCAGCAGTGCGGCCCATACGCTGAGCGCCAAAATGGAAACGCCAGGTGTGTGGTATTTCGGATGAACGCGTCCAATTGGTCCGAAAAAGTATCCGTCGCGGGCGGCGGCGTATGGCACACGCGACCCCGAGAGAATCGACCCGTTGAGCGCCGCGAAAATGCTGATCATGGCGGCGATGGATACCGCACTGGCGCCCGGTTCGTGGAATATCCGCCGCATCATCTCGGCGGCGACGCGCGGGCTGGCCGCCACTTCCCCCGGCGTAAGAACATAAAAATACGCGGCATTTGCCAACAAATAAATTCCAATCACCGCGGTTGTGCCCCAGATTAATGAGCGCGGCAGACTGCGTTGAGGGTCGCGAACTTCCGAAGCCACCATGCTGACGTTGTTCCAACCGTCGTAAGCCCAGAGCGCCGCCACGAGCGCCGCGAAAAAGCCCGCGATGGTGAACGGAACTACCTGTTGCGCCGCCACCGCGTGGGGATGTCCGAAACCCAGCCCGGCCACAATAATGGCGGCGATTAAAACGACTTTCACCCCGGTAATGGCCACCTGGACGTTACCGCCGATCTTTACGCCGTAATAATTGAGCCAGGCCAAAGCCAGGATGAACGCCATCGCCAGTAATTGGCCGTAGCGGAACTCCAGCGGACCGCCGTTGGGGCCGAGTGGCAGCCGGATGGTGTAGAAAACACCATCGAGGGTGGGAAAGAAATTGGTCAGGTAATAGAAGAATGCGGTTGCCAGAGTTGCGATAGACCCGCTCTTGGCCACCCACATTTGGGTCCAACTGTAAAGGAATCCCCACATCGGGCCATAGGCTTCCCGCAGATACGCATATTCACCGCCGGCCTCGGGAAGGGCGGCCGCCAACTCCGCATAACTGAGAGCCCCCGCAAGCGAGAGCAGTCCGCCGAAAATCCAGACCACGAAAACCAATTCGGGCGAACCGACCCTTTGGATCATGGTCCGAGGCACCAGGAAGATCCCGCTGCCGATCACAGTTCCGACCACAATGGAGGCGGCGGCCCACTGGCCCAAGTCGCGCTTGAGTTCGGGACCGCGGTTGGTTAAATAGGCTGGCTTTGGATTCATCGATTGTGGCGGCCCTAAGGACTAATAGGGGGCATCCTTACAAACCATGATGCCTTAAAACCCGTGTGAGCGTTGAGACGATTGCGGCAAGGGCATCTGCGAATTTGCAGAATGATCGCATGATCGAAGTGGACGGGATTCGCAACCCCGCACAGGCAGGTAATGCGCTTTGCCCCCCGGCGTGCACGTGATAAGGTGGTGGCGATAGCGGCATGCCCACGCAGCCAAAGAACTACCTGACACCTGAGCAGTACCTCGAAATCGAGGAGAAGGCCGAGTACAAGAGCGAATACTTCCAGGGCGAAATGTTCGCCATGGCTGGGGCGCGCCGAGCCCATAACCTGGTGGCTGGCAATGCATCCTACCAACTGCGTCATCAATCGCGGCAGAGCCCGTGCGAAGTCTATCAGAGCGACATGCGGGTGCGGGTCGGCGCGACCGGGCTATACACGTATCCCGACGTGGTGGTGGCCTGTGCTCCGCAGTTCCTGAATGAGCAGGAATCGACCCTGCTCAATCCGACTTTGATCGTAGAAGTGCTGTCTGCCTCGACCGAAGCCTATGATCGCGGGCCCAAGTTCAAGCATTACCGGACTATCGAGTCATTGCGTGAGTACCTGCTGGTGGCGTCGGAGTGCATGGATGTCGAGTTGCGCAGGCTGCAGCCGGATGGCGAATGGATTCTCCGGCCTTTCGACCGGATCGAGGACGTAATCGACCTACAGTCGATCGGCTGCCGGTTGGCCCTGGCCGATCTCTACGAGAAGGTCGAATTTGGCGAACGCGGGCCGGGCGCCAGGCCTCTGGATCTCACTTAACTTTCGTGGCGCAGGCTGTCAAGCCTGCTGAGCCGAGATTCATCTCGGCTTTTCTTGGTGTGCTGGGCATGTCCAGCAGCTTGGAAGTGTAAGTCTTCTACCCAACCTGATGGAGGTGAAGGGTTAGCGAAACGCAAGGGCGTTCCGGCGACGGAGGGTCCGAAAGAAGCGTGGAGCAAAAACGCGGGTCGATGAACAAAAACCGGATATGAGGCGCCAACGTAGGACGAGCAAGCCAAGCTCTGCGAAGTCCATATTCATCAAGCACGGGAAGCGTAGATCCGGCGATTGCGCGTGGAAGGCGGCTGGAATTA
>PMTT01000594.1 GCA_003167275.1 Bryobacterales bacterium
GGAGCGCCTCGTTTCCGCTCATGACCGGCATGAGGACATCCATGCAGACCAAGTCGTAGGGATCGCCTCGATCGAGCGCTCTGCTGTAAGCCAGCACCGCCTCGTTGCCATCTACACATCTATGGACGTCCGCGTAACAGGACAGGATCTCCTGCAATACGATCCGTGTGATTAAGTCGTCATCCACCACCAACGCCTTCATGTGCCAATCTCCTTACTTGTCGCATTCACCCTCGATCCCCGCTGCGTCACAACCTGCGATGAGGACTCAGGCCTGGTGTTCGCAAGGAACGCGTCTACCTCGGTAAATACCGCCTCGAGAGACGGGCGGTCCGACTGCGGAAACAGGATCCAGTCCACGCCGACAGAGAGCAGCGCCGACTTTGTCCCCACTTCGATATAGTGCTGGCCGGTTGTGGCAATGACCTCAGAGATCCGGGCCCGGATCTCATGAAGCGCCGCCGCCGAATAGATAAACATGACGAACGACGTTCCCTTCCAGCGCAGAAGCCGGTCGGTGGGCCCCAGCAGCGTCTTCAACTGGGTGCCGATCATAGAGAGCATCTGCAGTTTCACGGCTTCGCCAAACCGGGTGGCGATGTGCTCAGCGCGCTGCAATCGAAAGGCGGCTACGTAGGCGGTGGAGATGGGATGCACCGGACCTCCGGACGGCTCCGGAGTGAGATCGATTTCGGAGTAATTGGAGCGCGAAGGTCCCCGATCGCCGGAAGCCTGTTTCCGGGCCTCTTCAATTTGTTCTTGCAGCCGCTTTACCATTGCCGCCGCACCGCTGCGCTGATGGGCGGCCGCTTCGCGTAGAGACCGCAAACTGTCCTCCAGTCTCGCCCTGAGCGTCCGGATGTCGTCCAGTTCCGAGGCCTGTGCCACCTCTTTTTCGATCGCCTGCAAGCGGGTCACGGAAGCGTCCGTCTGGCCGGAAAGGTCCGCTACCGTGTCGGTCAACATAGTCACCATGGACTGCTTCTCTTCGTTCTGTCCCCGGAAATACTCGGCGGTACGCTGGCAGTGGGTCTCGAAGGCCTCTACCGCATCGCTCGAGATGCTCAGCACATCCATTGCGGAAGGGGACCCTTCCAACTGGCGCCCGAGACGAATCAACGTCCGGCGGAGCTCCTGGAAATCCGCTTCGTTCCCACGAACCATGTGCGTGGCAATCGCACTTATGAGCAGCCGACCCATCTGCATCAGCGCTTCCACTAGGTCGCGCTCCGCCCCGGGGCTCTTGCTGTGCTGTTCCAGAAAGCGCTTGATCGAGATCATGACTTGTCGGACTTCTAGCGGGCGTCCGCTCCTGAGAAACGTATCGGCGGAATGGTGGGTTTTCATGAGGGTCCGCCGCCGGGCTAATCCTTTTTCCGGCAGCAGCCGATAAGTTACTGGACGGAATTCGGATGAACTGGAACGCAGCGACCTCGGGGCGGCGAGCCCTCTTGATCTTGGCCGGTGGCGCCTCGATGGCCCTGGGAGGGCTTGCGCTGATCGGCTGGCTGTTCCATATCCCCGCCCTGACGCGCAGCGGCACATCCTTCGTTCCCATGGTTGCCAACACCGCCGCCGGATTCCTGGTGGACGGTCTGGCCCTCATTTTGATTTCAATCTGGCGTCCCAGAGCCGCCATGGCGTGCGCGGCCTTGAGCTCGCTTGTGGCCGTGCTCACGCTGGCAGAGTACGGCTTGTCCGTCGACCTGGGGATCGACCAAGTGCTGGCTGTCGACACCATCATCCAGCGGTCTGCCCACCCAGGCAGGATGGCCCCGAACGCGGCCTTCTGCTTTGTTCTTTGCGGCCTGGCATTGTGCTGTGCAGCGAGGCGCCGTTCCTCGGTCAGGACGCCGACTCTCGTGGGCGTGCCGGGAGCGGTTGTACTGGCGATCGGAATCGTCTCGGTGATGGGCTATGCGGCGGATTTTCCGACGTATGCGTGGGGGCACTGGACGCAAATGGCGGCCAACGCGAGCCTCGGTTTCACTGTCTTAGGTCTCGGGATCGTGTCTGTGGCATTGCTCGGCGTCAACCCACGTTCGGATGCCCCCGCACGATGGCCGGCGGTCGCCACGGGGTGCGCGGGGCTCACCATTACACTGAGTTTTGCCTATGGACTCGCAAGGGAGTTGCAGTTCCATGCCGACCGTGTCGTCCAACTTGGTCTTCTACTCGGTAAGGAAATGACAGAGTCCGCAATCACGGGCCTGAGGGAACATCAGACATTCCTCGTCTGGGCGGCGTCTGTCATCGGAACCGTGGGCAGTGTCCTCTTGGGTTCCGTGGTCGAACTGGCTCTCACCAGCCGGCGCCGGGCGGAAGCTCTGCAGTCGGCCAACCAGAATCTGCAGAAAGAGATCGGGGACCGGAAGCGGGCGGAGGAGATGATGCACGCCAGCGAGGATCGGTTCCGAAGCGCTTTTGAGCACGCACCGTATGGCATGTGCCTGTCGGCCATCGACGGGCGCCTCCTGCAGGTAAGCCAGTCCTATTGCGAACTGGTAGGCCGCTCCGAGCGGGAACTGCTCGCCGGAAACTGGCTTGAGTTGACGCACCCGGACGATCTGGGCGTTTCGCAGGCCGCCGTGAAACGACTGTTGTCCGGGCAGGATGCCTGCGTCGAGTTCGAAAAGCGCTACATCGGCAGCCGGGGCAAAATAATCCCGGCACGAGTGAAGACCTCGTTGCTGCGCGATCCCGCAGGGAGGCCATCCCACTTCATCGCCCACGTCGAAGATATCACTGGCCGCAAGGCGGCCGAGGCGGCGTTACAGGAGCGGGAAGAGCGCTTCCGGACGGCTTTCGAATACGCTCCATTCGGCCTGGCCCTGACCGCCCGCGACGGCCGGATCCTGCAAGTCAATGCGACGTTATGTCATATGCTCGGCTATTCCGAGGAGGAGCTGCTCGATCTTCGCTGGGAGGGCATCCATCACCCCGACGACGTGGAACTCTCACGGCAGGCGTTGGGACAACTGGAGCGTGACCTGCCCGAGTGGGTCGAGTTCGAGAGACGCTACCTGCACAAGGAAGGGCAGGTTGTCTGGGTGCGAATCAGGCTCTCATTGGTAGTCGACAGTTCCGAAATATGGCACTATGTTGCCCATATTGAAGACATCACGGAGCGGAAGCGGAGCGAGGAAGCGATTCGGACGAGCGAGGAGCGCGTAGGACTGTTGCTCGATTCCGCTGCCGAGGCGATCTATGGCATTGACCTCGAGGGCAATTGCACCTTTGCCAATCCCGCCTGCTTACGCATGCTGGGTTACACCGATTCCAAAGCCGTGATCGGCAAGAACCTGCACCGCTTGAATCACCACACGCGTCCCGACGGAAGCCCCTATCCCGTCAGCGAATGTCGTATCTTTGCGACCGCTCAAAGGGGCGACGGGATTCACATCGACGACGAAGTGCTGTGGCGGACCGACGGAACGAGTTTTCCCTCGGAATGCTGGTCGCATCCCGTGATTACGGATGGCAAGGTAGTCGGCACGGTGGTGGCGTTCCTGGATATCACCCAGCGCAAGGCCGCCGAGGAGGAGCTGGTCAAGGCCAAAGAAATGGCCGAGGCCGCCAACGTCGCGAAGAGCCGCTTTCTGGCGAATATGAGCCACGAGATCCGTACTCCAATGAATGGTGTGATCGGCATGGCCCGTTTGCTGCTCGATAGCGACCTCCCTTCCGAGCACCGGCGCTATGCCGAGGTAGTGCGGAACAGCGCCGAGACGCTGAAATCGCTGCTGGATCATGTACTGGATCTATCCAAGCTGGAGGCCGGAAAGGTGACGCTGGAATGCCTGGACTTCGACCTGCGCCAGGTGCTGGAGGGAGTCGTGGAGATGCTGGCGATCGGGGCCGGCCACAAGGGGTTGGAACTCACCTGCCTGGTGGCGCCGGAAGCCGCCCTCCTGCTGCGGGGGGACGCCGTCCGCCTCCGTCAGGTGGTCAGCAATCTGGCCGCGAATGCCATCAAGTTCACCGACCGGGGCGACGTCGCGATTCGAGTGAAGACGGCCTCTGACGACGCCTCGAAGGTCACGCTGGACTTTGCAATCAGCGATACCGGCATAGGGATACCAAAAGACCGGGCCGGGGCCCTCTTCTCGCCATTCGTGCAAGCCGATGACTCGACTACCCGCAAGTATGGCGGCACCGGGTTGGGCCTGGCGATCTCCCGGCAACTGGTGGAGATGATGGGGGGACGGATCGGCTTCGAGAGCGAGGAAGGTCAGGGCACCACCTTTCGGTTCACGGCGGTGTTCGAGAAGCAGCCGGCAGGGCCCGCCATACGCCCAATCCATCCGGGCGACTTTCACGACGTGAAGGTGTTGGTGCTTGACGATCGCCAGTCCAACCGCGAGGTGGTGAGTACGCTGTTGACATCCTGGGGATGCCGCACGAGCGTCGCCGCCGACGGGACCTCGGCGCTGGCACTGCTGCTTCAGTCTGCCCAGGAAGGCGACCCCTTTCACATGGCGCTCGTGGACAAAGACATGCCGGGTGCGGACGGCGAGGAGATCGCGCGCCGGATTGCCACGGACCCACGGTTGGCGGGCATCCGGCTGCTCCTCATGACACCTTTTGGCGATCGGGTCTCGGCGGTCGTGCCGCGGGCGCCCCCCTGGTCCGCCTGCGTTTCCAAACCGATCATGGAAGCGCGATTGCGCGAAGCGCTCACGGAGGCTCTGGGCCGAGCGGCCGCTGCGGACCCGCCGCCCGCTCGCCATGCGCTGCCGGTGATCCTTCCCAGCCCAAGAGGGCAACAGGCACGAATCCTGCTGGCCGAAGATCATCCCATTAACCAGGAAGTGGCCCTCGCCATCCTGGGCCGCCTGGGTTTTGATGCCGATCCGGTTTCGAACGGCGCGGAGGCCGTCCGGGCGTTGCAGACCACCGATTACGATCTTGTCCTGATGGACTGTGAGATGCCGGAGGTCGATGGATACGAAGCGACCCGCCAGATTCGGGATCCCCGAACGGGAGCATTGAATCCCCGCGTCCCGATTGTGGCGGTGACCGCCAACGCCATGCCGGGCGATCGGGAGAAATGCCTGCAGCACGGCATGGACGACTATCTGCCGAAGCCCATAGAGCCGGAGGCTGTGGCGCAGGTGTTGGCGAGATGGCTCGGACAACCCAAGGCGATCGGGAAAAGCGTTCCTGAGAAGGAGACGGTCAAACCGCCAGTCGACCGCATCTTCAATCGGACGGGACTGATGAAACGGTTGGCGGGCCATAGCGCGCTGGCTGGCAGACTCGTCCACGAATTCCTGGCGGACACGCCATCCCAATTGCGCATTCTGAGGAAACAAACTGAGGACGGCGATGCTCCGAGTGCGCGCCGGCAAGCCCACAAACTGAAAGGAGCGGCAGCCAACCTGTCGGCTGAAGCTCTGCGCGCAGTCGCGTTCCAAGCCGAGCAGGCGGCGATCTCGGGCCAACTGAACAGGCTGGCGGAATTGTTGCCCGCCATGGAAGGTGAGTTCGAACGCGTCAAAGCCGCCATGCAGAGTTCGGACTGGGGGTGATCCGGCCGCCTCCCCGTCGCCGCCCGTCTCCGGTCTGCGCCGGCTTCGAGGCGGCCTACGCGGGGTATGCGTTAGCTGGCGGAGCTTGGGCAAGCTAAAGCATACCCTACGAACTTACGCCGGCGTCAGGCCCAGGCCCGGCCCCTTCGGCAACACCAACTTCCCCTTCTCCACCTTCACCCCGTGGAACGGGTCGTTGGCGATCAGCAGGTTGCCATCCAGGTCCGCGTAATCCACCAGCGGGGAAAGGTGTGCTGCAGCCGTAACCGTCGCCGAGCTCGAAATCATGCAGCCCAGCATCGTCTTCATCCCCAGCGACTTGGCGATCTGGATCATCCGGTAGGCCTCCAGCATGCCGCCGCTCTTGTCGAGCTTTACGTTGACACCGTCAAAGGCGTCTTTCAACTTCGGAATGTCGGAGGCGTGCTGACAGGCTTCGTCGGCGATGATCGGGATATGCACGCGGCTACGCACCCAGCGCGTCTCCTCGATCATTTCCGCCGGCAGCGGCTGCTCGATAAACTGCACCCCGTGCTTCTCCAGCCAATTGATTTTGCTGACCGCTTCTTCCTTGCTTTTCCAACCCTCATTGGCGTCCACCCGCAACGGCTTGTCGGTCACGCTGCGCACGGCCTCGATAGTGGGCTCGTCGGTGGCCAGCCCCACTTTCACTTTGAGAACCGGATAATCGGCGGCTTCCCGGGTCTTTTGGCGCGTGATTTCGGGGGTGTCAATCCCGATGGAAAATGTGGTCAGCGGCGTGTCCGCGGGGTCCAATCCGAAGTAGCTATAGAGCGGAATTCCCAGCTTCTGCCCTACCCAATCCATCAGGGCGATATCGATGGCCGCCTTTCCGGCCCATTCCCCAGGCACCTGTTTGAAGATCTGGGACATGATCTTCGCGAACTGCATGGGATCGCCCGAAAGCAGCAGGCCGCGCACGGACTCCACGGCCTTCTGCGCACCTTCCGCGTCTTCGTGATAGCGCACGATGGGGGCGCCTTCGCCGTGGCCCGTAATCCCGTCGCGGACGTATGCCACGTGCAAGGTATCGCGGTACTGGCTGGACGACATTGTGGTTGTCCAGGTGTGCTGCAGGTTCAGGCGGACGATCTTAGTCGTCAAGGTCGTGCCAGTCGCCGCCGGAGCCGCGAGGCCGGCCACGGGAGCCGCGGCGGCCGCTTTCACGAAACTCCTGCGGTTCATTTCACTCTCCTCATGGCCACCAGCAGTTTGGTCCAGCGCGGCTCGTTCAGGTCGTCGATCCGCACCATGGGAGTCTGCGAAGTGGTCGCATTGATGAACTTGCCATCGCCCAGGTACACGCCGGTGTGGGTGATGTGTTTGTCGGAATTGCCGAAATACAGGAGGTCTCCGGGCACCAGATCCCTACGCTCCACGGACGCCACGCCGCTCCAGTCCGCCTGCGGCTGGGCGTCGCGGGGCATGTTTACGCCTCGCCGGCGGCAGAGCATTTGGGCGAACCCCGAGCAGTCATAGCCGAAGCTGGAGGTGCCTCCCCACGTGTACGGAAGTCCCAGGAATCGCTTGCCCAACGCCAGCATCTCCGGAATGCCGATCGGCTTGACGTCGAAAGCCACATCGCCGGTCTGCAACCAACCCGAGCGGTCGTCGGGTAACCGGACCTCGATCCACCGCGTGTTGTCCGGCGGCTCGGCGATCACTTCCAGCCTGGTCTCGAACGGTACCGTAATTACCGGCGCATGCTTGGTGACATTCGCCTCGCGGTAGATGTGGGCGAACAGGCTCTGGACCTCGGCCACGCGTCCGTGCGTGGCGTAAGGCTGGCCCGTGCGCAGGGCGGAAAGAGGAGTCCAACCGGTGTAGTCGTCGAAGGTTCGGATGTGGGCCCATCCGTCCTTCTGCTCCAACACGGCCACGTTGGCGCCGTAGATGGCTTGCGAAACCACATCGGAATCGTCGGTGGCCCGCGAATACATGTTGGCCACCGGGCGCAACACGACCGCGTTAGGCAAGGCCGCGGCGAAGAGAGCTAAGACTGCAATTCCAGGCATACTCGTCTTCTATAGTGGCACGATTTTTTCCGTGGCGCGAAACCCCCTACAATGTGTTTGTGATCGCTTCTATCAATCCTGCCACCGGCGAAACCCTGCGGACGTTCGAAGCCCTGACGGACGCCGAGGTCGACGAGAAACTGGCGCGCGCCGATCGCGCCTACCGGACGTACCGGCATACGACCCTCGCGGACCGCGCGCGCTGGCTGGCCGCCGCCGCCGAAATCCTGGAATCCGAGAAGGACCGCCTGGGGCGGATCATGACGCTCGAAATGGGAAAGCCCATCGGAGCAGCCCGCGCCGAAGCTGCGAAGTGCGCACTGGCCTGCCGCTATTACGTGGAGCACGGCGAGCGTCTGCTGGCGGACGAACCGGTGGAGGCCGGCGCCGGGCGTAGCTTCATCCGCTATCAGCCTATTGGCGCCGTGCTCGCGGTGATGCCGTGGAATTTCCCCTTTTGGCAGGTGTTCCGCTTCGCCGCGCCGGCGCTGATGGCGGGCAACGTCGGGCTCCTGAAGCATGCCTCCAACGTGCCTCAGTGTGCGCTGGCCATCGAGGAAATCATCCGCCGTGCCGGGTTTCCGCCCGATGTCTTCCAGGCGCTCCTGATCGGCTCGAACCAGGTGGTGCGGATCATCGACGATCCTCGCGTCAAGGCCGTGTCGCTCACCGGCAGCGAGCCAGCGGGCGTGCAGGTCGCCAGCCAGGCCGGCCGGCAGATCAAGAAGACTGTCCTGGAGTTGGGCGGCAGCGACCCGTTCGTGGTGATGCCCAGCGCCGATCTCGACCGCGCGATCCGCACGGCTGTCGAGGCCCGCACCATCAACAACGGGCAGTCCTGCATCGCCGCCAAGCGCTTCATCGTGGATCGGCGCATCGCCGGCGAGTTCGAAGAGCGCTTCGTCAAGGCCATGGCGGCGCTGCGCGTGGGCGACCCCATGGACGAAGCCACCCAAGTCGGCCCGTTGGCCACCCAGGGCATTCTCGAAGATCTCGATCAACAGGTGACCAAGTCGGTGAAGATGGGCGCTCGCCTGCTGACCGGCGGTGGAGCACTCGGACGCCCCGGCAATTTCTATCCGCCGACGGTGCTGGTAGACGCCCCCAAGGACTCGCCGGCTTACCGCGAGGAGTTGTTCGGACCGGTGGCAGTCCTATTTCGCGCGGA
>PMTT01000516.1:0-1770 GCA_003167275.1 Bryobacterales bacterium
GTCAGGCTAAACTCAACCCAATCGAGTTGCATCTTGCCTGCTTCGATCCTGGAGAAGTCCAGGATGTCGTTGATGACCGTCAGAAGTGCCCCAGCCGAACTCTTGACGGTCTCCATGTACTCACGCTGCTCGTCGGATAGCTCGGTGCCAAGCGCCAGTTCCGTCATCCCGATCACGCCATTCATGGGGGTCCGGATTTCGTGGCTCATGTTAGCGAGGAACTCGCCTTTGGCCACGCTCGCGGCTTCAGCCAGTTTCTTTGCGGTTCGTAGCCGCCGCTTGAGCGCCAGCGTCACCAGAAACATGGGAACAATGACCACAAGTGCCCCCAAGAGGATGGTTTCGTAATAGCGGGCCTGGCGGTAGGCGAAGATGGTTCCGACCTCGAGACTAATGCGTGTATTCCAGTTGAGATCGATGATGGCGAGCGAATTGTCAAGGGCCATGTGCCCGATTTCGTCGCGAAGAATCTCAGCCCCGGCACGTGCATCCCGGTCATCTTTCCGTGCTCCGATGCAGTACCAGAAACTCGCTCCTTCGATGGGAAGAAATTGCAGTTGTCCACTCGCACACTCTGTAGTCCTGCCAGGGAACGTGGAGCTTAGGGTGATGAGTCCGGAATCCGCCGAGCCGGAGCACACCGACGGCACCACCTCCTCCGCACTAGAGACCGGAACAATGGTAGCTCTCGGAAAGTAGCGCCGTGAGATCCGCGAGTCGCTTATACTGCCGGTAGCAACGGCGAGTCTCATGCTTCCGACTTCTTCCGGAGTGGCGATGTGGGCAGGAGCCCGATACACTAGTGCGTGACTGAGCTTGGCCCAAGGGGCGGTCAGGTACGCGAACGCGTGACGGTCTGGAAAATCCACCATGATGGGCCAGAGGTCAACGCTTTTGCTGATGATGGCTTTTTCTGAACCCTGGGGATAATAAACCCACTCCAGGCGGATGCCGGCACGCCGTCCGGCCTGGCGAATGACGTCGACCGCCGTACCAGTTGGAGCACCATCAGCACCAGGATAGTTGAGAGGCGGAGTATTCTGATACCCGATCTTCAGCACACGCTCGGGCGGCCGCGTGGAGAACCTGTGGATTGCGAGCCCCGAGCAAACCACGCCGACGGCGGCCAATGCCCCGAGGGACCGCCTTGCGCCGACGAGTAAACGACGTATCATCAATCCTCAGAATCCGATCCGGGCAAGCTGCGCCTTCCCCTACCCGGTCTTGGCAAGCACCAGGGACATTCCTCAGTCGGCTTACAGCCGGCAGCCGCGCAGAGTCACCGTACAGGATTCTTATCGGCCCAGAATATCCGATTGTTGAGGACCGTTTTGGGGATTTCGCGGTTCAAGCGGGCAAACCGCTCCCTTACGGTTGCGGCTCGGTTGCGATTGTTGCTGATTCAGCGTGGGTTACCGAGCCGCGACCGTGAGGGAGCGGTGTTGACTGGTGAGGAATTCCCCCAAATGATTAAGCACCCATCCACACAGGGCAAGCTAAAGCATGCCCCACACGGCGTTACACTGGTACTTCCGCCATGAAACTCCAAAGCCATACCATCACCCAGGGACGCGACCGCGCCCCAGCGCGCGCCATGCTCAAAGCCATCGGCTTTACCGACGAGGATCTCGCCAAGCCCATCATCGGCGTCGCCAATACCTGGATCGAGACCATGCCCTGCAACTACAACCTCCGGGAGCTCGCCGTGAAGGTGAAGGAGGGCATCCGCGCCGCCGGCGGCACTCCCATGGAGTTCAACACCATCGCCAT
>PMTT01000516.1:1778-10257 GCA_003167275.1 Bryobacterales bacterium
GCCTGCGACAAGACCATCCCCGGAGCGGCCATGGCGCTGCTGCGGCTTAATATTCCCGGCGTGATCCTCTACGGCGGATCCATCCTGCCGGGTAAGCACAACGGCTGCGACATCAGCATCCAGGACGTCTTCGAGGCTGTCGGCGCCAACGCCCGCGGCCGCATGTCGGATGCCGAGCTGCTCGATATCGAAGACCACGCCTGCCCCGGCGCGGGCGCCTGCGGCGGCCAGTTCACCGCCAACACCATGGCCACCGTGATGGAGCTGATCGGACTTGCCCCCATGGGCACGGCCGCCGTTCCCCAGGTGGACCAGCGCAAGGATGAGGTCGCCCGGCGCTGCGGCAGAATCGTCATGGACGCCGTTCGCAACGACCGTAAGGCGCGCGATATCTGCACGCGCGCGGCCTTCGACAATGCCATCGCGGGCGTGGCGGCCACCGCCGGTTCGACCAACGCCGTGCTGCACCTGCTGGCCATGGCGCGCGAGGCCGAAGTCCCGCTCTCCATCGACGATTTCGACGGCATCTCCGCCCGCACGCCCGTGATTGTCGACATCAAGCCCGCCGGCCACTATATGGCGGCCGATGTGGACAAAGCCGGCGGCATCGGGGTCATCGCCCAGCGTCTGGTGGAAGGCAAGTACGTGGATGGCTCCGCCGTCACCATCACCGGCCGCACCTTTGCCGAAGAGGCGGCCGATGCCAAAGAGACGCCGGGCCAGCAAGTGATCCGCCCGTTAGACCGCCCTCTCAAGTCGCGCGGCGGCATTGCGATTCTGCGCGGCAATCTCGCCCCGGAAGGTTGCGTGATCAAGCTCGCGGGCTCCGATAAGATGGTCCACCAGGGCCCCGCGCGTGTTTTCGAGCGCGAGGAAGACGCCATGCAGGCCGTGACGCAGGGAAAGATCCAGGCCGGCGACGTGCTAGTGATTCGCTACGAGGGCCCTCGCGGCGGCCCCGGGATGCGCGAAATGCTGGGCGTGACCGGCGCCATCGTCGGCGCGGGCCTGTCGGACAGCGTTGCCCTCGTGACCGACGGCCGTTTCAGCGGCGCCACCCACGGTTTCATGATCGCCCACGTGGCCCCCGAGGCATTCAACGGCGGCCCGATCGCCGCAGTCCAGGAAGGCGACCCGATTACCGTGGACGCGAACCGAGGCGTTCTCGACATCGGGATTCCCCCGGAAGAGCTCGCCGCCCGCCTCTCCGCGTGGAAAGCCCCCGCGCCCCGCTACAAGACCGGCGTCTTCGCGAAATACTGCGCCCTGGTCTCCTCCGCCTCCGAAGGAGCAGTGACTGGGCGGTAACTTGCCGGTTCATACCGATCCTCGAAATGGAAGTGCGGCAGCCCGCCGTCAGTAACGCTGATGCTGACTGCCGACAACCCGCCTGAAGCTACAATGGAGGTCCTATGCAAGGATCGGCCATAGACCACGCCCGCTACTATGCCGCTCTGTTGCTGTTGATGACCGCGCCTGGCGGGATGCTGTACTGGTTCTCGATCCACCCATTCATCGCCTTTTGGCGCAGAATTGGTCCGCCGGCCACGATCGCCATCCACTTCGTCTTCATGGCAGTCTTGGCCTCCCTCGCGGTGCTGCTGCGCGGGCCGCTTCTGGCGGTACAATTCGGCACACAGGCGTGGCTGATCGTTTTGGCCGTGCCGGTGTTCGCTCTGTCCATCGTGCTGCGTATCCAGGTTTCGCGGCACCTCACCAGCAGGATCCTGTCGGGGATCGCGGAGTTGGCGCCCGACCGGAACCCGGCTCCGCTTCTTACGAAAGGGCCGTTCGCACGAGTCCGTAATCCCCGGTACCTCCAGATCATGCTGGCGATCCTGGCGTTTGCCCTGTTCAGCGACTACCTGGCGGGGTATGTGGTCTTCGCCGCCAGCATCGTCATCTTGCGGATCGTGATCCGGATGGAGGAAAAGGAACTCCGCGCGCGCTTCGGCAAGGCCTACGACGACTACTGCACCCGCGTCCCCCGGCTGGTTCCAAAGCTGCATCCGGAGCGAGCGCAGTGATCGGAGAGGTGGTCGCAAGATACCGGATTCTCGAAGAGATCGGCCGCGGATCCATGGGGGTGGTATACAAAGCGCAGGACACTTTCCTCGGCCGGTTTGCCGCATTGAAACTCATCGCCGAGAAGTATCTGGAGGACCGCGAGGCGCTGATCCGCTTCGAGCGCGAATGCCATGCCGCCTCCGCCCTGGTCCACCCGAATATCTGCACCGTGTTCGAAACCGGCCAATGGCGAAACCGGCCGTACATGGCGATGGAACTGCTCCAGGGCGCGCCTCTCAGCGAACAGCTTCGCGCCGGACCGATGGCAATCGGGGAATTGCTACGCATCGCGATTCCGGTGGCGAGCGCGTTGGAGGCGGCCCACAAGCTGGGCATTGTGCATCGCGACATCAAGCCGGCGAACCTCTTCCTGACGAGCCGCGGCCAGGTCAAGGTTCTGGATTTCGGCCTGGCGAAAATCCGGCGCAGGCATCTGGCGCCGTTGGGTGACGACATGGCCACCGTCGCCACCTTCGTCACCATGCCGGGCAGGATGCTGGGAACATATGCGTACATGGCTCCCGAACAGGTGCGGGGGGACGCGGTGGACGGGCGCGCCGATTTGTATTCGCTCGGCGTGGTGCTCTACGAGATGGCGACCGGAACGCTGCCGGTTCGCGGCGCGCCAATGGCCCCGGTGCCACGCGGTCTGGGTCCGGTCATCGCCGGGCTGATCGCGCCGGATCGCAATGCGCGGTACCGGGGGGCTGCGGAGGTACGCGAGGCGCTAGAGAAGCTTCGGTGAACGTGGCGCGGACATTCGTGTCTGCCGCGCATCGCTATGGTGGGGCGGACCNNGTGTTTTCAAGAGTGTCCGCGCCACATCGGTGTTACAGTAGTCCAACATGCGGTGGTTGCTCGTTCTGGCGATGTTGCCGATGCCCGTCGCCGGTCAATACACGCTCTACACTTGTACCGTCACCTCCAAGGGCTACGTGGTGGGGGCCAAACTGCCGCCCAGCGGCATCTTTCTGAAATCCGCCGCGGGGCCCTGGCGCCATGCAGGCTTCAATCTCCCGTTTCTTTCCGCTCTCGATTATGACCCGCGAGACCCTTCCACCGTGTACGTCGCTGCCGGGAACGGGCTCCTGCGCGTTTCCAACCGCGGCGAACAGTGGAAGATTCTGACCGGCAGCGATGTCACCGAGTTGCTCGACGTGTCGGTGGACCCGAATGCTCCCGGCACCATTTACTTCAGCCACACCGCGGGCATCCAAGTCTCCCATGACGCGGGCGCCACGTGGAGCGACGCCAGCTCGAGCCTGCATCGGAAATACACCGCGGCAATCCGCGTGGACCGGCGCCGCAGCGGAGTCCTGGTGGCCGGCAATGAAGAGGGCATCTTTCGCAGCGAAGATGGCGGCAACCGCTGGCGGCTTGCCGGCGCCGCGGGCATTCAGGTGCTGCACCTCGAACAATCGCCGCACGATCCATGCTACTGGCTGGCGGCCACCGAAGGCGGAGGCCTCTTCGCTTCCTCAGATTGCGGCGTGACTTTCGAAAGCAATGGCAATCTGGGAGTCGGGCGCAATCTGTACGACATCGCCTTCGATCCATCTTCGCCAAACCGCATCGCCGTAGCCGGTTGGGGCCCGGGCGTCGCTATCACGGAGGATCGCGGCAAGACCTGGCAGCTTCGCAACTCGGGCCTTCCCGCTCCCACGGTCTGGAGTGTGGCCTTCGACCCTGCATCGCCTGGAAGGATCTACGCCAGCGTCCACGAAGAGGCGCTCTACGTGTCGAACGACAACGGCCTCACCTGGGCCAAGGACGGCCTCGAAGGCAGCGCGGTCTTTCGCATGAAATTCGTTCCGGAGGCGCCGCAACGATGACTCGCCGGATGTGGATGTGGCTGTGTGCGGGCATGCCGCTTTCGCGCCCGCTCGGCGCCGGTACGCCGGAGTTCGACCGGCGCGTCCGGTCGGTGATCGACGCATACGCCCACCCGAAGGGCTCCGGTCCGCTGGGCTATGCCAACATCGCGGCGAAGCTCTGGCTTCACGAGGATCTCGCCCTCTGCTCGCGGAGCCTGGAAGAGTTGCTGGCAGCCGGACCCACCGGCGACATGTTCTGGATGTTCCCGATCACCGCCATCGCTTATCTGGACAAGGGCCAACTGTCCGCTTCCGCCCGCCAGGCGTTGCGCAGCTCGTTCCGGACCTACATGCCGTACCGCGGCGACACGGAAAACCACTGGCTCTTGTACTACACGTCGTTGTACCTGATGGCGCAGATGTGGCCGGGCCAGGATGGCGGCCAGTGGTACACCGGCAAGTCCTCCGAAGAGAACCTGCGCGAGGCCGCCGGCTGGATCGAATCGTGGGTCCGGCTGACCACCAGGCGCGGCCAGGGCGAGTACGATAGCCCGCACTACATGGGCTTGTATTTCCTCTCGATGTCCTACCTCGCGGAGTGGGCCAAAGATCCGGCGATGAAGAAGCGGGCGGCCATGATGCTGGATTACCTCATCGCCGACTATGCAGCGGAGAATCTGGACGGCATCTATGTGGGTGCGCACTCGCGGGTGTACGACCGTCCGGTGCTCGAAAAGTGGCTCAACGTCTCGAGCGATTTCGGGTGGGTGCTGTTCGGCCTGGGCCGCCCGATGGATCCACCGGACAGCTACATCATCTTCTACCTTCTGGCCAGCGCCTATGAACCGCCGGAGATTCTGAAACGCATAGCCACAGACCGCTCGCAACCCTATACCCACTACGAACGCAAGCGGACCCGCAATCGCTGGAGGTTCTTCGACGATCTCCACGGGCCGGTCTATAAGACCACCTACGTGCGGCATGAATACGCGGTCAGTTCGGATCAAGGCGGCGCGCTGCAGCCCATCCAGGAACACTCCTGGGACGTGACCTGGAATGTCCCTGACCCGCGCGGCGTGGAGAACACGCTGTTCACGCTGCACCCATACTCATCGCTCGTCGAGTTGGAGACCTATTTCACCTTCCCGGCGGATATCGGAATCTCCGGCGTGGTCAGTTCCAAGAAGAGCTACGATTCGCCCGACAAGTTTGTGGGTGGCTCTCCCTTCGAGAAGATCTTTCAGGATCGCGACTCCGTAATCGTGCTGTACGACATCCCGCCTGGCACGCGCTTTCCGCACATCAACGGGTTCTTCTCCAAGGATCTGGTGGACCTGCGCGAGGACCCATCGGGCTGGATCTTCGCCACCGGCGGCGACGCTTATATTGCCTGCCGCCCGCTGCAGCCATACTCATGGATGCCGATTGAGGGCGGCGGTAAGCGGCTGTTCAGCCCGTACCTGAAGAATGGAATCGTGGTGCAGGTGGCCAGCCGTTCGGAATTCACCGGCAGGGACGTCTTCCAGCGGGCCATCCTCGCGCTGGATCTGGAGTTCCACCTGGAGCCTGTGCCCTCGGTGCGATTTCGTTCGCTCAATGGCAGAACGATGACCTTCACCTATGGCGAGATTCCGCAGGTGGAAGGTACGCCGTTAGCCTACGATCGCTGGCCGCTGTTCGGGGGACCGTTCGTGGAAGCCGCGGTAGATTCCGAGCAATTGATTCTCAAATGGGGCAAGATGCGCCGCACGCTGGATTTTCGCAAACTGACGATGACCGATACGCCGTGAGGCGGGCTGCCCAAAAACGTAACTGGGGGACGTTCACTCCGGCACCCGTTTGGTGTCCCACATTTGTTTCGATGACGGCGTGACACCTCCGTCCACAGGTTGGCTCCAAAAAATCGGATTGTGAGCAATGTGGTACAGCGGAGCCTCGCAAGCCGCGCCATCATGATTTGTGCGAATTCCTCATTCGGGGGAGTGGTATGCGCCGCATGGGAAAAGATCGGCTTGAGGTACGGCTCTACCAAGACATCGATCGACCGGATCACTGGATCGCCTGGTCTGCCAAGATCGGCTGGGTGGGCTTTCAGGCACGTCCTAACGGCTGGGCCGAACGGCAGCCAGTAGGTGAGTTGGACTGGATGCGCCTGCATGAAGTACCCTTAGCCCAAGCCTTGAATACCGACCTGCTGGAAGCCTTCCTGCGAGCGGTTCGACCGGCCGCGCTTTCGAGGACAGCATCTTAGCCCATCAGAACTGAAAGTAGATGAACGGGATCGAGGCGTCGATCACGCCGAAGACGTCCAGGCCCAATAACAGGACAGCCAGGGCCGCGGCATACGCCAGCGCAGGCCCTTCGTTCAGCCGTTCAAACCATTCCAGCTTTTCCTCCAGCACCGCCAACACCAGCGCCACCGCAACCAACTCGATATGCCACGGCTCCAGCAACAGGCGTCCTGCCGGGCCGTGGAACATGGCGGCCAGGACTTGCCGGCTCTGCGCGAAATCGGCGGCGCGGAAGAAGACCCAGCCGATCATCGCCAGAGCCACTGTCAGCAACGCCCGGAACGGGTAGATCCAGTTCCACTCACGGTCCGGATTCACCCCCAGCGCCCTTTCGATGCTCAGCAGCGCTCCGTGATATCCGCCCCAAATCAGGAAGTTCCAGTTCGTGCCGTGCCACAGGCCGCCTAGCAGCATAGTCAGCATCAGGTTCCGGTAAGTCATCCACTGGCCGTGCCGGCTGCCGCCGAGAGGAATGTACAGGTAGTCGCGCAGCCAACTCGAAAGCGAAATGTGCCAACGCCGCCAGAAATCCGTGATACTGGAGGCCAGGTAGGGGCGGCGAAAATTCACCGGGAAGTGGAAGCCCAGCAGCTTGGCCATGCCGATCGCCATGTCGGTATAACCCGAAAAGTCGAAGTAGATCTGCATGCCGAAGGCCAGCACGCCGCTCCATGCGGTCAACACGCCGGGATTCCCCGAGACATTCTGGAAGTACCCGTTGGCGATCTTGGCAAACTGGTCGGCGAAGGCCATCTTCTTGGTGAGGCCGAGCGCCAGCAGGAATACGCCGCGGAGCACATCGCCGGCTACCGGCGGATGCCAGTCCAGCAGGTCGTGGAAAAAGTTACGGGCGCGAACGATCGGTCCCGCCACCAGTTGCGGGAAAAAGCAAATGAACAGGGCGTAGTCGATGGGATCGCGCACCGCCTGCTGCTCGCCGCGGTATACGTCGACCACGTACGACATGCTCTGAAACGTGTGGAAGCTGATTCCCAGCGGCAGCACAATATCTAGAAAGAACGATCCGCTGGGCTTCCCCATGAGCCACGCGAGGTTGCCCGCCAGAAAGTTGTAGTACTTGAAGAAGCCGAGGAAGCCCAGGTTGGTGCACAAACTCAGGATCAACGCGGCCTTGCGTTTGGGGCCGCGCGGCAACTTCTCGATCCAGCGCGCCGCGGTGTAATCGATGACGGTCAAGGTCAATAAGAGGGGGATGAATTTAGGGTTCCAACTCCCGTAGAAGTAGTAGCTGGCCGCCAGCAGAAGGTACCGGCGCCAGGGCCGGGGGCTGGCATAGAAGACCACCAGGACCACCGCCAGGAACAGGAAGAAGCTCGTGGTATTGAAGAGCATGCTCTCCGCTACCTCTCCGAACGCGCCTGCGGACTGTTCAACAGCCGCTCCACCTCAGCGCTCAACATCACCGAGAATCGTGCGATACCCTCGCGGTTCAGGTGCATGCCGTCTTTGAACAATTCAGGACGCTCCAGTGACTCGAAGGCGTGCTCGTCGGCCAACAGCACCGAGGGCCGCGAGCGAAACTCGCGAATGGAGCTGCTCTTCTTGGCCGTCAGATTGGCGGGACGGGGCACGGGCCCGCGCGGGAGCATCAGGAAGACCACCTTGGTCCGCGAGCCCGCATAGCGGTCCACGATTTTTCCCAGCCACTGGCGCCGGTACGCAGCCAGCCGCCCGGTCTGCGGGCTCGGAGCGTGCGCCAGATAGCTTTTCACCGTGCCCCGTTGGTCGTCGTCCGCACCGGGGGGGAAAGTCACGTTAAGGGTTGTCCAATCGATGCTCAGGCCGGCCAGGTTGCGGTCGGTCTCCAGGTAGTCGTAGACCCAGGTGGTCCAATCCCGGTCACACATCTGGACGTAGTCGATGCGCTTCAAAGGATGCGAGAGAAGAGCCTGGAAGTCTTTCTGGTAGACGATGCCCTTGAGCAGACCGCCGCGCAGTGCGGCCCACTGCATTTTCCTGTCCGGAAAGGAACGGGAAAACTCCAGCAAGTCGGTGAATCGCAGCCGCGCGACCACGTAGTGCAGGTCGCGTATGTCGTCGTCCGGGTTGTAGTCGCGGTCCTCGTCGTCGTAGTCGTCCACTCCAATCACGACTGCCCGGTAGCGCCGCGCCGTCGGGTCCAGGTCGCGGAGCATGTAGTACCACGCNNCCGGCGATACCGGCGTCTCGCAAGTCATAGGCCGCCTTCTGGGGCAGTTGATCGAGGATCTTGGGGGACCAGGCAAATCGTGAGTTTCCCAGCGTCACCACCAGATTGTCGCCGTGGTCCTTGTGGGCCTGCTGCTC
>PMTT01000516.1:10299-24124 GCA_003167275.1 Bryobacterales bacterium
GACCTTGCGAATCATCGGTTTGGCGGGCGATTCCAATTCGGCCGTTGGTGTCATGGAAGTGGAATGAGAGGCTTGGGTGGCGCCGTCCAGTACTCTAAGACCAGCAGACTGTCATTTTACCTACACCGGAGCGGCGCGGTGAGATCTTGCCGGGTCAGGCTGTCGACCTGAGGCCAGCATGGTGGGGCGGACCCCCNNAGGGGGTCCGCCCCACCAATCAGCGACGCCCTCCCGGCTCAAGCGCAATCTTTCGCACTCGGCAACCGGCGGCTGAAAGCCGGCTACAGCCAGGACTGGCTGGCCCACTCCCCGTATCTCCGCGCACGGAGGTCCCGGACGCCAGCCCGCCGGGGCTCGAATCGAACACTTCCAGCGCGCAGGTGTATTCCGATAAAGCCATCGTTTTCCCCTTGACTTGGCGATGTATTGGTGTAATAGTTCGACATAGGAACTAATTGCTAGGGGTTTGCGCCGAGGTTGGTCGGGGCGGACGTCGCGTCGTGGCTGGAAACGGAATGTAATCCAGGCACCGGCGTGAGTTTGGTTTGGTGTATGAAACGATTTCTGTCCCTGTTTGTGGGGATCGTTTTCCTGCCGGCCGGGTTGGCCGCGCAGCCAACCCGGGAGTTGCCTGGTGACTGCTAGCGCGCGGGTTCAAGACGTCGGTCCGCACCGGCATCGTCCTGTGCAGAGCGATGTGCTTCCAGCCATTTCCAACACCCAATTGAAAGTTAGGATCGGTTCGTTTGTAGTTGGTTCAGATCAACCGGCGCCACGTAGCGTGCAGCGCCATTAAGGAGAAGTCTAATGAAAGGTGCTATTTGCTCTTTGGCGGCGCTCCTGGTTCTGGTCAGCGTCGCCGGCGCTCAGGAATCCCGCGGCACCATCCAAGGGACGGTAAAGGATCCCCAGGGGGGTATGATTGCGGGCGCGAACGTAGTCGTCGCGAACACGGACACCCAAACCACTATCGCCACGAAGTCGAACGAAGCAGGGCGCTTCATCGTGCCGCTGCTGATGCCGGGCAATTACACCGTCTCGGTGGAGTCAGCCGGGTTCAAGAAGGAATTGCAGCAGGGCATCGCGCTGCTGACGGGCGACGTCCGCGACGTCGAGGTGACGCTTCAGATTGGCGCCTCTTCGGAATCCGTCACCGTCACCGCCGAGGTGCCCATCGTGGATGTGAGCCGCACCGATACCAGTTCGCAGTTCGACGACCGCACGGTACGCGACCTGCCGGTGATGACCGACGTGGTCACCAGCATGATCCAGTTCGCCCCGGGCGTGAATGCCGGGGGGAGCGCATCCCAGATCCTCGGCCCGCATTCCACGCAGGGCGGTTCCGATTACAATAACGGCTCCGGCGTGGGTGGCAACGTCTGGACCATCGACGGCGCCTTCAGCAACGGCAACGGGCGCAACACGTCCAACCTGCCATCGGTAAGTAACGTTTCGGAAGTTAAAATCGTCGACAACACATTCGACGGCAGCTTTGGCCACACCCTGGGACTGGGCATCTCCATCACCACCAAATCCGGCGCGAATGCTTTCCATGGCGACGCCAGCGAAAACTACTGGAGCCAGCGCTGGCAGGGCAGCAACCTGTTCACCAAGCAGCAGTACTACAAAAACATCAATGGGCTGCTCGCCAACGGCAATACCGCCGGGGCGGCGTCGGCGTTAGCCCAGCCCATTCAGCCCTCGGGCCACTCCCACCTTTACGGCTTCACTGCTACCGGGCCCATCTATATCCCCCACATCCTCAACCTGAAGAATAAGGTATTCTGGAGCCTCAGCTACAGTGGCGAGCACGACGCCAAGCCCGAGACGGCCAACTCCTATGCGCACGTGGTACCCTCCGCGGCCGACAAAACCGGCAACTTCTCCGACCTGTTGAACGTCAAGTCGGACGGCCTCAATTACCAGCTCTTCGATCCTTTCTCGGTGAAAGTAGACACCAGTCGCACCGGTACACATTACGTACGTACGCCACTGCCCGGAAACGTACTGCCGGCTTCCTACGCCGCCATGGGTGCGCCGGTCTACAAGAACTACCTGAAGTATTGGCCCGATCCGAACAACTGGTACGACCAGAGCGTGGCGCAGAATTCGGGCTGCCCTTCGACTTCCGCTTGTAATAACGCGGACTTCATGGGAATCACAACTCCCTACAACTGGCTCTTCGGCCAATGGTCCGGCCGCATGGACATGAATCTGACGGACAAGTTGCGTGTCTTCGGCCGCTACACCCGCAACCACTTCGTGGAGTACCGCAGCGACTGGACCTATTTCATCGTGCAGGGTTTCAATAACACAGGAGCCAATGGCGCCGGGGTGACCCGCGACGACCAGAACGGCGTGCTGGACTTTGTCTACACGCTTGGCCCGCGGACCCTGTTGCACGCCGCCGGTTCGGTGAGCAACTGGATGTCTTACTCCACCACCTATCCGTATCCGTTCTCCATCACGCCTTCCGGAGTCGGGCTGCCGTCGTACATCGACAGTCAATGCGGGAGTTTGTGCTACATCCCCTATATGAACTTGACGGGCAGCAACGGCAACGGGTATTCCCAGAATGGCATCTCCGGAACCCCAAATCCGCAGTACAACCGTTTCTACGACTACAACGGCGACGTGTACCACAACCGGGGCAACCACGAACTTCGCGCCGGCGTGGATTTCCGTCAGCAGACGCGCGTCAGTCATGCGGGGCAGAACGATGGGACCTACACTTTCAGCAACACCTATTTCCGCCAGTACGACGATGGCGGTCCGAACGGCAACTACAACCCGGGCGTTCTCGGCTTGACCTGGGCGGATTTCATGATGGGTTTGCCCACTGGCGCGTCCGAGGCCAACAATGCGAGCTACCTGGTGTCCAACCAGTTCGCAGCCGGTTTTGTTCAAGACACCTGGCGTGTCAGCCCCCGGTTCACGTTGACCCTTTCCCTTCGCGCGGAATGGGAGAACGGAGCCAAGGAAGCCCACAACGACTGGATTTCGGGTTGGAACTCGACCGCACAACTGCCCATCAGCGCGTTGGCGCAGGCTGCCTTTGCGGCCAATACCGCCAGCCAGGTGCCGGAAATTTCGCCCTCCAGTTTCATTGTCCAGGGCGGCCCGCTATACGCCGGCACGGCGGGAGCGCCGGACCGTGCGTGGCCGAGCCAGTTGACGTGGCTGCCGCGTGTTGGCTTCGGATACCAGATCGATTCCAAGACCGTGCTCCGCGGCGGATACGGCCTTTACTATGACACCCTGGACGTCAACGCCCTGGTCTACGGCCCGAATCAGACCGGTTATTCCATCAGCACCAATACCACCTTCACCACGACGAACGGCGTGACCTGGGGATCCAACGGGGCCTGCGGCAACTGGTGCAACGCAGGGACCACTTTGACTTCTCCTCTGACCGACCCGTTCCCGGCCCGGCCCTCGAGCGGCGGCACACAGTTCAACGTGCCGGTCGGTAACGCCTACGGCTTGATGGGCCTGCTGGCCCTTAGCAACGGACCGACCACTTGGACCGTGCCGGCTAGCCAGCACCCGCGCATGCAGCGCTGGCGCTTCGGAATCGAGCGGCAGCTCACCAGTCACGATGTGGTTACCTTCGGGTATACCGGCGCCTACACCAGTAAGTTGAACATCAACGTCAACCAGTCGGCGTTGCCCGCCAGCTACTACTACAACGGCTCGGCGCGGCCGGTGAACTCCAGCGGCGCTACCGTCTCGTGCGCGTCCGGCGTCACCAATGCCACCGCGGGCGGCTGCATCGAGGACACCAACTTCGGCAATAACGTTCCGAATCCGTTCTACATCGGCAACCTGAGCGCGCTCCAGAGCAGCAATCCGGCGCTGTACTCCGCGATCAGCAGCGTCGGCAGCTTCTTCACCAGCGCCACCATTTCGAAAGTCTCGCTGCTACGGCCTTTCCCCTCCAGCAACCTGACGGTTGGTGAACCGCTCGGCCACGAGCGCGAAACGGAATTGGATCTCGGCATCAGCCACCGCTTCAGTCGCGGTCTGGTTGCCAATTTCGGATATACCTACTTCGACAGCAAGTTTGCCAACAGCTTCCTGCAATCCTGGAATCCAAATGATCCTTCCAATCCGCTGGCGCCAGTGTGGCAGCCGAATAACATCAATCCCAACCGCTTTACCGCGACGTGGGTCTACGATCTGCCATTCGGCAAGGGCCGCCAGTTTGTGCATGACAAGTACCTCAGCCTCCTGGTGGGTGGCTGGACCGTCTCGGGCAATTACGTCTGGTCGGAGGGCACGCTGATCGGAATGCCGAATACGTTCTATTACGGCAATATCAGCAACATCAAGCTGTCCAACCCCACAATCGGCGAAGAGTTCAACACCGCCGGTTGCGTGTTGCCCGGACAACCGCTCGGGCCGGGCGATGTCGCCGTTCCCCTGGGCCAGCCCTGCACCGCCGGCTGGGAGAAGCGCACTGCCATGCAGCCCGGCACCTACCAGGCGCGGGTCACGCCACTATACATGGGCGTCCGCAATCCCAATTTCGGGCAGCTCAACGGGAGCCTGCAGCGCGATTTCCGGTTCAGCATTAAGGACCATGCGCTCACGTTCCAGGTCCGCGGCGACGTGCTCAATGTCATGAACCACTCCTACATGGGTGGCGTGAACACCGGTCCCACCAGCGGCGTCGGCACCTTCGGAGCCATCACCAGCGGTTCCACCCTCCTGAATCGCTTCATTCAGGTGCAAGGCCACATCCGCTGGTAAACCGGCCGCACAGGACGCAAACAGGATCCCCTCTGCCAGAAGGCAGCCTTGGGCGAACGGGCGGCAAGACTTCCGGTCTTGCCGCCACGTTCGCCCTTATTATTTGTGCGGTGGCCGTGGTCTACCTCCCAGCGCTCCGTGGCGGCATGCTCTGGGACGATGCCAGCCACGTCACCCGGATCGACCTTCGCAATCTCCACGGCCTTTGGCGCATCTGGTTCCACCTTGGTGCTACCCAGCAGTATTACCCGCTGCTGCACAGCGCATTCTGGCTTGAGCATTTCATCTGGGGCGACGCCGTCCTGGGTTATCATCTCGCGAATGTGGCGATGCACGCGCTGGCGGCGTGCCTGGTAGTCAGGATCGCGCGCCGGCTGTCACTGCCGGGAGCGTGGCTGGCCGGCTTGCTCTTCGCGGTGCACCCTCTATGCGTGGAATCCGTCGGTTGGATCTCCGAGCAGAAGAGCGTCCTCTCCGGACTGTTTTATCTGGGGGCCTTGCTGGTTTACCTGGATTTTGACGAATCCCGGCGGCCCTCGCGCTACATGCTGGCCCTCTCGATGTTCGTTCTGGCCCTCCTGAGTAAGACCGTCACCGCCACCTTGCCGGGCGCCCTGCTGGTGATTCTGTGGTGGCGGCACGGCCGTATCGGGTGGAAACGCGACGTCCAACCGCTCGTCCCGTGGCTCGTTATCGGCGCCGGCGCGGGGCTTTTCACTGCCTGGGTGGAGCGGACTCTGGTGGGCGCGGCGGGGGCGGAGTTCTCGCTGACGCCGGTCGAGCGGGTGCTGTTGGCCGGGCGGGCGATCTGTTTCTACACCGGAAAGGTGATCTGGCCGGCTGATCTTACGTTCTTCTATCCACGCTGGAAGATCGATTCCGCTGAGTGGTGGCAGTACCTGTTTCCGGCCGCCGTTTTGGCAGTGGGGTTGGCGTTCTGGCGGCTGGCCCGTCGCAACCGGGGACCGTTGGCCGCCTTCCTGTTCTTCGCGGGCACGCTGTTTCCGGTACTCGGATTCCTCGATGTTTATCCGTTCCGCTACTCGTACGTGGCCGATCACTTCGCCTATCTGGCCAGCCTGGGTATCCTGGTTCCGCTGGCCTCCGTCGTGGCAAGCGGCGCCGCAAAGGAGATGTGGGGCAGGTTGGCAACCGGCGCGCCGATTGGTAATCGGCGCAAACTTGCGCGGGTTACCAACCCGCGCGCAGGATACCATCCTGCCCCACAAGCAAACTGGCCCACTAATCGAAAGCTCGCGAGTGTGCTGCTTCCGGCCATTCTGGCTGCTGGGCTCGGCTTATTGACATGGCGCCAGGCAGCCACCTACCAGGACGAGGAAACGCTGTACCGTGCAACGCTGGCGCGCAATCCCGGCGCCTGGCTGGCCCACAATAACCTCGGCAACCTGCTGCTCCCGCTGCCCGGCCGCCGGGCCGAGGCGATGGAACACTTTCAAGAGGCCCTCCGCTTGAACCCGGACTTCTGGGAAGCGCACCTCAGCCTCGGCAACGCGCTGCTGGAAACCCCAGGCAAGCTGGACGACGCCATCGCTCAATATGAAACCGCGGTGCGCCTTGCGCCCGAGTCCGAACGGGCGCATACCAACCTGGGAAATGCGTTGCTCCAGGCGGAGCGGACAGCCGAGGCGATCGCGCAACTCCAGACCGCTCTGCGGATCGACCCCGCCAACGCAGAAGCGCACAATGATCTCGGAAACGCTCTGATGCAGTTGCCGGGAGGACTGTCGTCCGCGATGGCCGAATATCGGGCAGCCTTGCGTGCCAACCCCGATTTCGCGGAGCCGCACAATAATCTCGGACGCGCCCTTGCGCAATCCGGCGACTTGTCCACTGCCATTGCGGAATTCGAGGCCGCCATCCGGCTTCGCCCCGATTCCTGGAGCGCGCACAGCAACCTGGGGAATGCGCTCTCGCAAGTGCCCGGGCGCCTTCCGGATGCCATTTCGGAGTACCAAGCGGCGCTGCGCATTCGCCCGGAGTCGGCGGCCGCACACAATAACCTGGGATATGCCCTATCCCAGATGCCTGGCCGCCTGCCCGACGCCGTGGCCGAATACCGGAAAGCCTTGCAATGGAATCCGGGATTAGCGGACGCGCACTACAATCTCGGCGAGGCTCTGTCGCACATGCCCGGCCATGAGGCCGAGGCGCTCGCCGAGTTCGAGGTGGTCCTGCGGCTGAAGCCGAGCCCGCGAGTTGAGCAGATCGTCAGCCGCTTGCGAGCACAGCGGAAGTAGTACACAGTATGGACTAGGTGACGTCAAGTGAATCAGTACGAAATCATCATCTACTGGAGCAGGGAAGATGGGGCATTCGTCGCCGAGGCGCCCGAACTCCCCGGCTGTGCGGCGCACGGACCTACCCAGGAAACGGCGCTTGCCAACGTGCAGGACGCCATTCGCCTCTGGATCGATACGGCGAGAGAGTTTGGCGACGCAGTGCCTGAGCCGAAGGGGCGGCGGCTGATCTTCGCGTAGACCGCCGCTTCCGATCATCATCCGGTTAGATCACGTGCCCACCGAAAAGGGCACCGACG
Source organism: Bryobacterales bacterium (assembly GCA_003167275.1). Taxonomy (GTDB): domain Bacteria; phylum Acidobacteriota; class Terriglobia; order Bryobacterales; family Bryobacteraceae; genus JAIQFL01. Next base: position 17,609 of record PMTT01000516.1, read on the forward strand.
TCCAGGCAAGCAGGCTTCCAGCGTCGTCCTGAGTCCTGCGGCACCCGATTGCCACGCCAGCTAATATGGGTGTTGGAGTCCAAATCTTGAAGAAGCTGTTACTCTTGCTGCTGGCCGTGGCCGTGGGCGTGGTCGGCTGGGGAATCCTTCGAAAAAGTGAGCCGCCCAAGGTCAACTTCGCGCGCGCGAAGCGGCAGACCCTGGTGAGCGCCCTGCCAACCAACGGCAAGGTGGAGCCGTTCGAGTGGCAGGCTGCCCGCGCGGAAATCGCCGGACTGGCCAGCCGGGTGGACGCTCGGGAAGGACAAAGCGTGGGCAAAGGCGCGCTGCTCGCCACTTTGACCGATCCCTCGCTCGAGGCCGAGATCCAGGCGGGCGAGGCCAAAGTGGCGGAAGCGCGCGCCAACCTGGCGGCGCTCGATGCCGGAGGCCGGCCCGCCGAGATCACCGACATCGAGAACAGCCTGGCGCGCTCCCGTTTCGATCTGCAACAGGCCACCAAGGATTACGACGCCCTGCGCCGGCTGGCGGAGAAACAGGCGGCCACCGCCATGGAGGTGCAGGTGGCACAGGCGAAAGTGCATCAGGCGGAATTGGCCATCGAGGGACTTCTCAAGCGCCGGACCTCGCTGGTCGCCATGCCGGATATCGCGGCCGCAAAGGCGCGGCTCCAAGACGTGGAAGTAGCGTTGAACCTGGCACGGCAGCGCGCGGCCGAGAGCGTAGTGCGGGCCCCCATCGCCGGCGTGGTTTACGGCCTGGCGGCGCACCCTGGCGATTACCTCAATGTAGGAGACCTGGTGGCCAACGTCGGCCGGATGGACCGCTTGCGCGTGAGGGTGTACGTGGACGAGCCGGAGCTCGGACGCGTCGCCGAGGGCCAGCCGGTGACCCTCACCTGGCAGGCGCTGCCCGGAAAAAAGTGGCTGGGCACGGTGCAGCGGAAGCCGACCTCGATTCAGGCGCTGGGCTCGCGGCAGGTGGGCGAAGTCGTGTGCATCATCGAAAACCCGGGGCGCGAACTGGTCCCCGGCACCAACGTGGATGCCGAGATCCGCACGGCGGTGGTGGAGAGCGCCCTGGTGATTCCTCGGGAGAGTTTGCGGCACGACACCAACGGCGACTATGTGTTCGCCCTGAAAGGCGACACCGTGGAGCGCCGGCCGGTGAAGACCGGAACTTCCAGCATCGCGCTGGTGGAGGTTACCGAGGGTCTGGCCGAGGGCGATGCGGTGGCGTTGCCGTCCGACAACCCGATGAAAGCTGGGGACAGGGTGACGGCGGCGATGTGAAACGCCGGAAGCGCCCGCAAGCGGGCGAGACAGTCGCAAGCGCCTGGCCCACCAAACCCAAATTGGGAAACGGCGGCGATGTAGAATAGCAGTTTCATGTCCCAAAATGTGTCGGTCGAGGGTCCCGCGGCGGATGGCCGCAAATACGCCTGGTATCGGGAGCTGAACGGCTACCACTGGTTCGTCTTGAGCGTTGCCAGCATGGGGTGGATGTTCGACACCATGGCCCAGCAACTTTTCAATCTGGCGCGCAAACCGGCGATCCGGGAGTTGCTCGGCGGCGGGGCCACCAACGCGATGGTCGACAAGCAGGCCGCTTGGGCTACCGCGATCTTCATGGTTGGATGGGCCATCGGCGGTGTGTTCTTCGGCGTCCTGGGCGACCGGCTGGGGCGCGCCAAGACGATGATGATCACCATCCTCTCTTACACGATCTTCACCGGTCTGAGCGTGCTCTCGACGGGCATCTGGGACTTCAATGTCTACCGGTTCCTCTGCGGTCTGGGAGTGGGAGGCCAGTTCGGGATTGGGGTGGCACTGGTGGCGGAGGTGGTGCCGTCGCGAGCGCGGCCTTATGCGCTGGGGCTGGTGCAGGCTTCCTCGGCGGTGGGCAACATGGTCGCGGCAATGACCGGAATCGTGCTGGGCCAGATGGAAGCGTCAGGCGCCATTACGGGAGCGTGGCGCTACATGTTTCTGGCGGGCGCGGTGCCGGCCCCGCTGGCGCTGGTGGTCTTCAAGAAACTGAAGGAGCCGGAACAGTGGCTCAAGGCCCGCAGCGAGAAGAAGAAGCTGGGGTCGTACGCCGAGCTCTTTTCCGACCCGCGGTGGAGGCGCAACTCGATTGTCGGCTTCCTGCTGGGGTTCGCGGGCATCGTGGGGCTGTGGGGCATCGGATTCTTCAGCTACGATCTGTTCCGCCCGGTGCTGGAAAAGACCTTCCGCGCGCAGGGTTTTACGGGCGCTGCGCTGGCTGGCAAGACGACTACGTGGATCGGCGTGACCTCGCTGTTGCAGAATCTGGGCTGCTTCTTCGGGGTCTACGCCTTCACCTATTTGACGAACTACACGGGCCGCGTGAAAGCCTTCGCCATCAGCTTTGTGGCGGCCATGGGGATGACGGCATACACGTTCTGGAACCTGAGGCAGATCAGCGACATCTTCTGGATGATCCCGCTGATGGGGTTCGCGCAGCTTTCGCTGTTCGGCGGCTACGCCATCTATTTCGCGGAACTCTTCCCCACGCGCCTGCGCAGCACGGGCACGAGTTTCTGCTACAACGTGGGGCGCTTCGCGGCGGCCACCGGACCGTTCACCTTGGGCTACCTGACCAGCAGCGTGTTTGGCGGATATGCCGAACCCATGCGCTATGCGGGCGTGACTATGTGCCTGGTGTTTCTCATAGGTCTGGCGGCATTGCCGTTCGCGCCGGAGACGAAGGGCAAGCCGCTGCCGGAGTAGGTCTCGGGCGGTTTCGCAACTACCCACGCGTTTCGCGGCTTGCCAAGCGTCGACGGTCCAGGCACGCATTCGTGTGCTCCGAAACTGCGTCCCGACGAGTCGGGACGCGGCAGACACGAGTGTCCGCGCCACGTTTTCCTTACTGGCGATCCCACACGGTGCGCTGTTGGAACTGGCGCAGTTGCGAGTCGAAGCCTCAGTTCGTCGCCGTCAGCGACTTTCCGTCCGCGGAGACCTGGTAGGCGCCCTGCCCGACGATCGACCCATCTTCTCTTCTGGCCTCTCCCAGGATGGTATGCGGATCGGGGCGGGACGACTTGAAGGTGGATCAAAAGGGCTGGCTGGGAAAGCTAAAGCATACCCCACGTGGCTGCGGCTGATCGTGGATTTTGGATATGCGGGGACAGGCGCGCTCATGCAGTCACTTCAGGAGTCGCGCGGCGAAGAAGGCTTCAGCGCGCCGGACGGCGTCTTCCGTGGCGCTCCGATTGGCCGGCTTTGACTGCTTGGTTTTGCCCGGATCGTCGAAGTTGTGTTCGGCGCCTGGATACACGATCAGTTCGAGCTTGCTACCGGAAACGCGGGCTTTTTGGGCGAACTCTTCGCAGCGCTTGGGTGAAACCTCCTCGTCGGCTGAAGCGACCATCATCAGAATGGGTGCGTAGGAGACATAGGTTCCCTGGATGGCTTCCATGCCGCACCCGGGATACTCGGCGATGGCGGCCCGGAAGCCGGTTTCAGGTGTGGCTCGATCGATGCCTGGGGCGTGGTTGCTCATGGTGACCAACACCGTCATGCCACCGTTCGACCAGCCTTGGATGCCAACGCGGTTGGCGACGATGTCGCGGCGCCCGCGCAGATACCGCAAGGCTCCATAGGCGTCGAGAGGCCGCACCGTCTGCTCGCTGACCGCGGCCGGACGATTCTCGTAACTGCCTTTCGGGAAGCCGGATGGATATCCGCGCGGACCGAAGCTGTCGACCAGCAGAGCGACGTAGCCCCGATCCGCCCAGAACTCGCCCCATTCCTTGTGGCGCTTGGAGAGCGTGGCGGCGGTATAAACCCCATTGGCGAGCGAGGAGTATGGACCCGCCCGTCCATGCATCATGACTACCGCAGCGTGGGGACCGGCTGATGACGGCTCGAACAGATAACCGGCCAGCCGGGTTTGACGGTCCTCGCTCTGGAAGTGAACGGTCTTGGGATCGGCGGCAAAGGTGCAACCCGCCAGGGCAAGCACTAACGAGATCCAGCGCATAGTCTATCTTAGGCAAGATTCATCGAAACTGCCGAGAAGGGAGAGAATCGACGCAAAGAGAATCGTAAAGAGAATCGACGCAAACTTGCGCATTCCCTATTGACGTGCTATAAGTATCGTGCACCAGAATCTAAGCAGTTGATAGGGGAGGACTGGGCATTCGAAGTATCCCGATGCAAACGCCCAGATGTGGACTTATGCGCCCAACGCTTCTTTTGCTGGTTCGCTGCATCGTAGCGACCGCCTGCTCCGAGTTATGTGCGTCTGCCGCCAGCCTCGCCTGCATAGGCAATACCTGTACGGCCACGCTCATGGCCTCCGATGTCACCGTTCAGATCAATGATTCCAGCTCCTATGGTTCCCTGGGCCTGAGCCTGCAGGGGGACTTCCGATTTCCTACTCTGGATCCGGCTCTCTATACGATCACCTCAGTCAGCGCGAGTCTTTCCGGCGATGCAGGCGGCGCGGCGTGGAGAACCCTCCGGCCCAACGAGGTAATGTCCGCTGGAGCCGGCGCGGGTTGGCAAATGGGTGAATACACTCCAATCGGCGGCCTTGCCGGCGGGGGTGCGACGACTTCCGGCTATTCGACGGTTTTCAGCATCGTTTATCTAGAAATCCTGCGGGATTTAGTTGTGCCCGCCGAGTACCTGCCTTTATCGTCGGATTTGCTGGCTGGCAGCGGCCTGGACGCCGGCGGTTACGTGCCCGATTATTTTCAAATAGAAGCCGATGCTTTTGGTATCTTTGCGGGAGTTGGGCCTCCCTACTATCCCTCCGAACTCGTGTTTATCGCCAACCCGTAACTGACCGTGTCCTACTCGGTCGTCCCGGTTTCGTCGACATCCACGGAATTACGCGTGTCTGACGCTCAGCTCGTGAACACACCGCCGGTTTACAGTTATCTCGCCCTCAATTCCAATGACACCGATATCCCCGACTCCGTCGCAAGCCAACTGCCTTCTTATTTGTTCGCCTCCGCCGTACCCGAGCCCGCCACCGGCATTCTGACCGGCATCGTAGCGCTGCTCACCGCAGGTTTCCTCTGCGTCCGCCGGCGCCTTTGGTGTAGGCCTTTTCGCCAGCGCTGACCCGGTTAGGCGCTGATTTCATAGGGGCAGGTGGACAACCTCGGTGCAGCCGCTTTTTCAAGCGACTGGACCGGTGACCGTCGGCGTAGCCGGAATGGTCCCCTAATCGGTTCATGGCGGAAGACCTCAAGCACGCCGAATCGCACGGCGTTCCGGCTGAGGCACTGGATGGGCTTGCGCGCTGTTACGTCGTTGTCGTCTCCTGCTTTTGGGATGGCTGCGGCGTCTTGGCCTGCGTGGCGGTGGTCTCCTTCTCGGTCAGCTTGTCCAGGGCGCTCTGCATTTGCTGGACCCAACCGGAGAGCTCATGCTCCATGGTCTGCTCGGTCTTTTCCACCAGCAGATCGATGTTCGCAGGCCGCTCCTTCTCCCACGGAGAAAGCGATTTCCACCACGTCTCGATATTCTGTAGCGAGGTAAGGGCCTGGTTATACTGGACCAGTGAATTCTCCACCTGTTCAGACTCCAGCTTGGTGGTGAGCGCCGCGGCCAGCGCGGTGGTCAGCGCCACCCACACATCGCTGTTGATGGCTGCCAGGAGAGTTCCCAGTCCGACGATCACATAAATCCAGCCTTGGTTCCTCTTCAACTGACTATTCAGGCCAGTCGTCTTCTTGACCATGAAGGTGATCTGGTCTTCCACCCGGTCGGTGACATATTCCTTGGGGCTCAGGAAGCGGAGCCGCTTCTGACCCTCCTTCCGGGCCTCAACGATTTTCTTGTCATCAATCTTGGACCAGAGCTTCTTGAACCGCCTCGGATCGTCAATGGGGATGCGCGCCAGGCTTGTCTTGTTGACTTCGCTCTGGATCATAGACGACGTAATGTCTTTGATCTTCGCCGCCAAGCGGGACTCGCGTGAAACCTGATCGCTCTGCTGGTTGCTATAGTCGCCCGCTTGCGCCCGGTAGCGGAAGATCTCCCGCTTGATGGCTTCCGCCGCGGAGCGCAGGATGATCCATTTGTTGCCTTCGCGGAACCGGTTGTTGGTGGCTATTAGAATCGAAATGACGATCGGCGTCAGGATGATCAGAAGATGGACCCAGAAGGCGAACTTCGTCAGTTGATCGGGGTTTAGTTGGAACCCCGTGGGGAACAGGCCTTTGAGCCATCCGGGCAAGGCGCGATTCGACTGCGAAATGGCCAGAAAGGTCGCCGTCACTCCAAGAAACAGAATCCAAGCCTGGATACTCTTATAAGACTTCTGCTTCAGTACGGCGGCTCCATCCAGATCGTCGTAACGGGCCCAGGCATCCTGCAAGGTATTCGCGCGGATCTCGAGGTGCGCGCTCAGCATGCGTTCCAGGCTGTCGAGGGGCTCGTCGATCGCGAACTGGCTCAGGCTGGCGGTTTCCACGATTTCGGACAGGGCCGGATTCGCGATGGGATCCACCTTGGGAGGTTCCGGGTTGGG
>PMTT01000669.1 GCA_003167275.1 Bryobacterales bacterium
GTGGGAGCGGGGATCGGCGCCGAGGAGATCCAGATCTGGACGGATGTGGATGGCATGCTGACGGCCGACCCGACTATCCTGCCGGGCGGGCATCGCGTGAAGACGATTTCGTTCGCCGAAGCGGCGGAGCTGGCGTACTTCGGCGCGAAGGTGCTGCATCCGGCGACGGTGGTGCCGGCGATCGAGCGAAATATTCCGGTGCTGATTCTGAATTCGCGGAGGCCGGATGTGCCGGGAACGCGGATCATCGCCGAGACGGTGGCGTGCGATAACGTGGTGAAGTCGATCGCCTGTAAACGCAAGATCACGGTGGTGAACATTCACGCCACCCGCATGCTGATGGCGCACGGCTTTCTGCACCGCATCTTCGAGGTGTTCGACCGCTATGAGACGGCGGTGGATATGGTGTCGACCTCGGAGGTCAGCGTCTCTCTCACCATCGACAACACCCGAAATGCGGAGGCGATTCTGAAGGACCTGCGGGAATTCGCGGAGGCCGGTGTGGAACATAATCAGGCGATCGTGTGCCTGGTGGGAGAGAACATCCGCTTCACGCCGGGCGTGGCCAGGCGGGTATTCAACTCGATGGATGGAATTAATATCCGGATGATCTCGCAGGGAGCGTCGCTGTTGAACATCAGCTTCGTGGTCGCGGAGACGGACCTGCATCGCACGGTGGCGGCGCTGCATGAGGAGTTCTTCGCCGCGCTGGATCCAAAAGTCTTTGAACGAAATGAGGCGGTGCATGCCTGAGCTGCGGCGGCTGGCGATTGTGGGGTACGGCAAGATGGGCAGGCTCATCGAGCAACTGGCGCCGGCCTACAGTTTCGAGGTGGCGCTGAAGCTCGACGAGTTCAACAACGCCAACTTCGAGGGCATCACAGCGGAGAATTTCCGGGAGATCGATGTGGCCATCGATTTTTCGATTCCGTCGGCGGTGGAGCGCAATGTGGAAGGGATCGCCGCGCTGGGCGTCAACATCGTGGTCGGGACCACGGGCTGGCTGGAGCATGCGGATGCGGTCAAGGCCGCGGTGGAGAAGAACGGGATCGGGTTGGTGTGGAGTCCGAACTTCTCGATCGGGGTGAATGCCTTTCTGCGGCTGGTGGCGGAAGCCGCGCGCTTGCTGGCGTCGGAGGGCGAGTACGGGGCATGGGCCTGGGAGATCCACCACTCCACCAAAAAGGACGCGCCATCGGGTACACTACTGAGGCTGGTGGACGAGATGAAAAAGGCCGGATATGCGAGGACCATCGACACGGGTTCGAACCGCGCGGGCGCGCACCCGGGGACGCATGAGATCGGCTTCGATTCAGCGGCGGATACGATTACGTTGCGGCACACCGCGCGGAGTCGCGAAGGCTTCGCACGGGGGGCCTTGAAAGCGGCACAATGGGTGGTGGGTAAGAAAGGCTTTCACGAATTTGCTAACACCTGGGGTTAGGGGTTGGGGGTTAGGGGTTGGGGTCGTCAGCGCCGCGCGGTACGCCCGGCGGCCGACGCGTGGCATCCGAGTCAGAAGCCCCAATCCCCAGCCCCTAACCCCCAACCCCAGCATTTAGGAGGTGGTACATGTTTACTGGATGCGGCACCGCGCTGGTTACACCGTTCCGGCGCGACCTTTCGTTGGATGAAGGAACGCTTCGAAAGCTGGTCAGACGGCAGATTGAAGCAGGGATCGACTTCTTAGTCCCGTGCGGCACCACGGGCGAAAGCCCAACGCTGTCGCGCGCCGAGCACCTGCGGGTGGTCGAGATCACGCTCGAAGAGGCCAACGGGCGCGTGCCCGTGGTGGCCGGAGCGGGCGGGTATCACACGCAGGAGGTGATCGACCTGGCGCGCGAATTGGAGCACATGGGGGTGAACGGCATCCTCTCGGTGACGCCCTACTACAACAAGCCCACGCAGGAAGGGCTCTATCAGCACTACAAAGCGATCGCCTCCGCCACACGGCTGCCGATCGTGGTGTACAGCGTGCAGGGGCGCACGGGGGTGAACGTGGAACCCTCCACCCTGGCGCGGCTGGCGCAGATCGGGAACATCGTCGCGGTGAAGGAGGCTTCCGGCAATATCGGGCAGATGGCCAACGTGATTTACGAAGTGCCTTCCAGCTTTGTGGTGCTCTCGGGCGACGACGCCATCACCATTCCGCTGATGGCGCTGGGCGGGCGAGGCGTCATCTCGGTGGTCGCGAACCAGATCCCCGGTGAGATGACGCGGCTGGCGCAGTGCTGCCTGCGGGGCGACTTCGAAGCGGCGCGGCAGATCCAGCGGCGTTATCTGCCGTTGATGAACATTAACTTCGTGGAGTCGAACCCAATCCCGGTGAAGGCCGCGATGGGCTTGATGGGACTGCTGGAGCCGGTCTTCCGGCTGCCTATGGTGCCGCCGGCGGCGGCCAGCCTGGCGAAGATCGAAAAGGTTCTGGAGGCGTCCGGCCTGCTGGGGAGAGTGCCCGTTGCAGGTTGAGATCGAGCAGCTCTACGACGATAAGCCGACAGTCTACGAGGACGAGCACTTCCAACTGTTCGCGGAGTTCAAGAACGCGCTCAACCAGGGCCATGTGCGCGCGGCCGAGCCGGATGCGTCCTCGCCCACCGGTTGGCGCGTGAACGCTTGGGTCAAGAAGGGTATCTTACTGGGGTTCCGCATGGGCGGCGTCATCGATATGTCGGTGGATTCGGAACGGCAGCCGTTCTTCGACAAGTCGACGTTCCCGGTGAAGCGATTCACGGCCAATAGCGGCGTGCGCATCGTGCCGGGCGGCTCCAGCATCCGGGACGGCTGTTATGTCGGGAGGGGAGTGACGTGCATGCCGCCGATGTACATCAACGCGGGCGCGTATGTGGACGACGGGACGATGGTGGATTCGCACGCGCTGGTGGGGAGCTGTGCGCAGGTCGGGAAGAATTGCCATATTTCGGCCGCTAGCCAGATCGGCGGCGTGCTGGAGCCCGTGGGCGCACTGCCGGTGATTGTGGAAGACGAGGTGCTGGTGGGAGGCAACTGTGGGATCTATGAGGGCACGGTGGTGAAGCGGCGCGCGGTATTGGGAACCGGGACGATCCTCAACCGTTCGACCCCGGTCTACGATCTGGTGCGCAACACGGTGCATCGGGCGAACGGCGACGATCCGCTGGTGATTCCCGAGGAGGCCGTGATCGTGGCAGGCTCGCGGGCCGTGACCAGCGGGCCCGGCAAGGATTGGGGCATCTCGGTTTACACGCCGGTGATCGTGAAGTATCGGGACGCCAAAACCGACACCAAGATCCAATTGGAAGATCTGCTCCGCTAAATGTCGCGCATACTAGTGGCGGATGACGACGCAGTTCAGCTCGGACTGCGCAGAATGGTGCTGGAGGGCGCGGGTCATGAGGTGGTATTGGCGCTCGAGCCCTCGGGCGCGCTCGAACAGTTAGATCGGGGATGGGACCTGCTGATCATGGACTTGCGGTTCCTGAATTGCGCGGGTGTGCCGGATGCCCGGGAAGGGCTGGCACTGATCCGCCGGATCAGGGAACGGGGTAGCGAGGTCCCGGTAATAGTGCTCTCGGGGTGGCCCGACGATCTGTATGGCCAACCCGAGGAGAAGATGGTGTCGCGGGTGATGGTCAAGCCCGTCGCCGCCCGGGCCTTGCTGGCTGCGGTGGCGGAACTGGCGGGGTCCTCGTAGGGTATGCTTTAGCTTGCCGAGCCGACTTTCAGCCGGGCTCGTATTGCATGGGCAAGCTAAAGCATACCGTACGGGAGCGGTTACGGTTCCAGGAACATTTCGGAGCAGACTGCGTCCCAGTCGGCTTCCGGGTAGCTTGCGGCGATGTCCGCTACGGGGACGCCGCCATCGGCCAACGTGGGTGAGGCGCCTTCCTGGGAGAGAGCCAGTTGCAGGCGTTCCATCTCGCGCATCAACCAGGGTCTTACTTCCGCTCCACGGAGCAGATGACGCACGTCCAGGGGTTCGGGTTTGACCCGCAAATACCAGCCGCGGCCGGGGCCGCCGGTCTCCAGGACACGGCCATCCACGGGCGAGAGGACTCTCACATCGGCGTCGCGTTTGCGGAAGCGGAAGGCTGTGCCGTTGACTTCGACGCGCGTGCCCGGTTGCGGGAGTTCGATCGCGTCGGGAACTCCCAGCAGGCGGCTGCCGAGGTCGTCGAGCCCCACTGTCATGGAGCCGTCCGGCTCCAGGTGCGCCCAAGTGTGGCCGCGATGATAGAAGCGGTCCAACGGAAAGCACATCCCGAAAAAATCCTCTTCCAACTCGGGGACGGCGGGCAGCGGGTGTTTGGCCAGGAGCTTGGGGTGCGTCTCGCACTCACGGCAATCGAAGTCGTGGGGGCACTCGCGGCACTTGAATTCGCCGGTCAGCACGTGGCGGCACATGCGGTCATGCTGGGGCAGGTCATGGAAGTCGGAGTGCCAGCGGATCCGGTCGACCA
>PMTT01000139.1 GCA_003167275.1 Bryobacterales bacterium
GGCGGCGCGGTTGCGGGCCGCGGAGATCAGTTAGTTTATGAAACGCGACCCGCCTCTAACCAGCCTCGCTACACGCCCCAGGCTCCGCGGTGAAACAGGCGCCTTGGTGGTTTGCGGAACGGTTGCCGCACTGTACTTTACGCGGGAGATTCTGATCCCCTTCGCATTTGCTCTTACCCTGACATTTGTACTGACTCCATTGGTGGCGCTTCTCCAGAGGCTCGGCGCCGGGCGCGTTGTGTCCGTTTTCGTCACGGTCGTGGTTTCGATGGCGGTGGGCGGCGGCATCGTCTGGATGATCGCGAACCAGTTGCTCGACGTGGCCAATCAGCTCCCCTCCTACCGCCAGAACATCCACGCCAAGATCGAGGCGTTTCACGTCCCGGTAACGGGGCAGTTAGGCCGGGGCGCCGAAAGTGTACGTGAGGTCGTACGAGACCTCACAAGCACAGGTGCGCCTTCGCCGGCCCCGCCCCAGCCTGCCCAGGGCAGGAAGCAACCCAACATACCCCCCGCGCCCACGTCTCCGATTCCCGTTCAAATGGTCCCAACCCCTACCAGTGAATGGACTGAGCTTCGCGACGTGGGCATGCCGGTGCTTGCGCCTCTGGGAAGGGCCGGCATTGTGGTCATCTTTGCCGTCTTCATGCTCATCAAGAGGGAAGATCTGAGGAACCGTCTTCTGCGGCTGGCCGGGCTGGGTCAGTTGAACCTCATGACACAGGCTCTTGACGACGCGTCCACCCGCGTCAGCCGGTACTTACTGATGCAGTTCCTGGTAAACGCGGGATTCGGACTGCTGTTCGGTTTGGGTCTTTACTTCATTGGTGTGCCCTATGCCGCGCTGTGGGGAGTAGTCGCCGGCTTACTGAGGATTGTACCCTACGTGGGTACCTCGGTTGCTGCGGTGCTGCCGATCGCGCTCTCGTTGGCTGTTTTCGATGGATGGCTCAAGCCATTGCTCGTGTTCCTGCTGGTTGCGGGCCTCGAATTGATCATCGCCAATTTCGTCGAACCCTGGCTCTACGGGGCGCACGTGGGAATCTCGTCTCTGGCGCTGCTGGTGACTTCGGTCTTTTGGGCGGTCCTGTGGGGACCCGCGGGCCTGATTCTGTCGACGCCGCTGACGGTCTGCGTCGTGGTGCTGGGGCGCTACGTCCCCCAGCTCAATTTTCTGCACATTCTGTTGGGCGATGAGCCGGTTCTCTCGGCCGAAGCCCAGATTTACCAGCGGCTGCTCGCCATGGACCTGCCGGAAGCGCATACCATTGTGGACGAGTTTCTAAAAGGAAGGCCACTGGTGGAGTTATACGATTCGGTGCTCATCCCGGCTCTGAGCATGGCCGAACAGGACCGGCACAAAGGTGCCATTGACTCCGCTCGGGAGGAGTTTCTCTTTCTCAGCATCAACGAAATGATCGCCGAGTTTTCCGAGTACCAGGTGGCGGGCGGACCATCCCCTGCAGACGCCGCGCCGGCCGCGGACGTTGCGGAGGTTCTGAGCGCCAGGGTACTCTGTCTTCCCGCCCATGATCAGGCCGATGAGGTCACCGCCGCCATGCTGGGTCAGGTCCTGGAACAAAAAGGGTTCGCGGCTCTTTCCTTTCCCGTCTCGGGGCCGTCCCCCGGTGAATGGCTCGCAGTGATTGAGGCCAAGCGGAGTGACGTGGTCTGTATCTCGTCGTTGCCTCCTTACGCGTTCGCGCCTGCGCGGGCGATGTGCAAGCAGATCCGGGAACAGTTCCCAAAACTCAAAATAGTAGTTTGCGTGTGGGGGTTCATCGGCGACACCCAAAAAGCCATGGCTCGTTTCGAGCGCACGCAGCCCGATCGATTGTCCACCAGCATCGAGCAGGCGGTGGAGCATATTCAGGAGCTTGTGCGTCCCAAGCCGGCGGCGCCCACCCTGGTTGCGTGAGGCTACAAGGAGAATCGATAGCGGGTACCCAGCCCCGCCTCGATCCTCCTCCGTAACCCCAGCGGCCCAAGGCCGTGCACCCTCCGTCGCCCGGAAACCAACGATGAACCGATCAACGAGGTCCCGGATTCCAGTGTCCTGAATTAGCCGGACTTTGAGGCAATGGCAATCGCCGCCTGAAAGGCGGCTGCAGCCAGGATTGGCTGCCCCACAAAGAAATTCTGCTTTGCCTACGTCCAATAGGGCTTGGCGTGGTAGTAGGTGTTGACTTCGGCGCCCCAGGCGCGGTCGGCCATGTTCGGCCAATGATCTTTGTCGAATCCGGGAGCGCGTTCCAGCAGTTTCTTGTCGACGTCCAGGATGAACTGCTTTTCGCCGGTGTCTACCGCGAGGGCGCTCCAGGGGATGGCAAATAATTTGTCACCCATACCCAGGAAGCCCCCGAACGACAGAACCGCGTATGCGACGCGGCCCTTCTCCACATCGATCATCAGATGTTCGATCGTTCCGAGATCCTCCTTTTGACGGTTCACCACCTTATCGCCGGTGAGAGTGTCTGCCGCCAGAACACTCTGCATCCACCGACCTTTGGCGTCTTTCGTTTGTGGCATGATGTGTCCTTTCTTTTCGATTCAATTGGACGAATCTCCAGACCGCTCCTGGTATTAGATTATTAGAGGGCTGAAAATCCGTTTATATAACGGGCCTTCTGTGAGCAGCTTTGGGACCAAAGCCGAACCTGTGTGAACGCAAGGGGGGAAGATCGGGGCGCCCGGACACAGGCGCAGTTCTTGCCGCGCATCGGGCAAGAATTGCGTGTGCAGAGCGCGTTTGGCGGGTCAATCGCAGCGTAATCTGTGGCAAAGGGTCAATTCTCGGCCGCTCTTGTCAGCCTTCTCGGCAGTAAGTTCCGCCAACCACGATCAACGCCCAGTCGCCCTTCTGCCGGACCTCGCGGGCAGGCGGGAGAGCGTTCTGCACTTGTTCCACTTCGTGGACTTCGAAACCGCTTGCCAGGATCACGCCGCCGGGCCGAAGGACGCGCAGGAAATCGGGCGCCAGTTGCACAATCGCCCCGGGGCTGATGTTGGCGACCACCAGGTCCATCGAGTTAGGCGCGACGGCGTCCACCGATCCGACAAACACGCCACCGGCAATTGCGACGGCTTCCGGGTCGATATCGCAGGGGTAAACCTCTCCGGTCCCCAGCAGCCGGGCCACCTGTGACAGGATCCCCGATCCCGTGCCCACATCGAGCACGGTCATGCCCGGCTTGCGGTACCTTTCCAGCGCCTCGATGCACAATTGGGTAGTCGGGTGGACGCCCGTTCCGAACGCCAGCCCCGGATTGACGGGAATGCGGTAGCGTCCTGGCGGCGCCGGATCGTCGCGCCAGGCCGGCACCAGAAAGAAGCGCTCGCCGACCTCCATCGGCTTAAGCAGGTCGCGCGCGGACTGGACCCAGTCGCGCTGCTCCTCCAGCCGAAAGCCGGCGCCCGGATACATCCGCAGCAGGCCGTCGCGATCGGCCCCGTCTTCAAAGAACGCGCGCAAGTGCTGCGGGCTCAACTCGACGATACCGGCCGACCCCTGCTCCCACAGTTCGGCGATGAGAAGGTCGCGATCGTCCGGATCGCATTCGATTTCGAGAGAGAACATAATCCCCGTGGGTGGCCTACAGGTATGTTCTCATAACGGTGGGATGGCCGCCCAAGGGTCAGCACAGTGCTGCCCCTTGAAGTGCATAGCGGACACTCATCAGGCTGGCCGTTATTCCGAATTCACTTGCAACCGGTAGAAACCCGGCTGACAAGCAAGCAGTTTTATTGGTTATGGTTGAGTGGGGTGGGCGGAGGGATTCGAACCCTCGGCCACCGGAACCACAATCCACGCGATGGGGGAGCCGGCGGCAAGCCATTGAGGATACGAAGTATTGCCGGGGTCGGGAACGAGGGGTAACGGAGTTTCCCACGAGAACCACTACAGGACCACTACAGTTTTTGGGGGCAAACGTAATGATGGGCGAATCGTTGTTAGCGCCGGCCAGAGAATGCACCAGAGTGGCCGGTTTGGCTGTGCACCACGGAGTGGTTTGGGTGGGCGCAGGCACACGTCGGCGCGGGCGCGCGGGGAGCGCTCCAGGGTGCAGTCAGGGCCGGGGCGCCTTTTCAGAACATCGGGCTACCCTCCGCGCCGTCAACAGGATCGTGAGGCCGCCTTGGACGAACCGATGATCGAGGAGTTTGTCCAGCACCTGAATCGATGTCGATGCCCACGATATGGCCGCACACACCGGAGGGACCTCCGGAAGGGCGCGCGTCTGTTCCTCCGCTATGCCCGGTTCGCCGATATAGTCATGACCCGAGCCGTAGAGGAGAACATTGTGGACCCAGCCCTGTTGGTCTCATTCGGTGGCTGGATGCGCCAGCAACGTGGCACCTGCGAGGCCACGCTCTATAATTACAACCTCCACCTGCGCGATTTGCTGAAGAGCCTGGGAGAAGATCCGGACAGGTTTGATGCTCAGAACCTGCGGCAGTTTATCCTGGATACCAGTCAACGGTCCGGATGGGCATCGGCGAAACAGTGCACCACGGCCGTCCGCATGTTTTTGCGCTTTCTGATCGCCGACGGCAAGTGCGCTGCCGGTTTGGAGGGGTCCATCCCGGTTCTCGCGCATTGGCGGCTTTCGTCCTTGCCGCGGTATTTGCAATCCGATGAAGTCGAACTGGTGATTGCTTCGTGTGATCCGGCAACGCCAGTGGGCAAACCGGATCGTGCCATTTTACTCTTGCTCGCTCGCTTGGGACTTCGTGCGGGCGACCTCGTGCAGCTTCGGTTGGGCGATATCGATTGGAAGGAATCTGGGATCTCCGTTTCAGGGAAGGGGCGACGTCAGACACTGATGCCGTTGACGCAGGAGATTGGCGATGCGCTCGCCAGCTACATCAAGGACGATCGTCCTCAGACTGCCGTGGATGGTTCCTGTTGCCGGCGGCGTGGATGTCAAGCATCCAACGGGATCTGGATCACGAAGGTGGCGCCAGCGCCGGCCCGCGATTCGAAATCGATTCGGCCGCCATGCTTCTGTACAATGACGGTATGGGCAATCGTCAGGCCCTGCCCGGATCCTTTTCCCACTTCCTTGGTTGTGAAAAACGGGTTGAAGATTCTCGAGTGAATGGCTTCTGGTATACCTGTCCCGGTATCGCTCACACGGATTTCAGCCCAAGTACCGTTGCGGCGCGTGCTGATGTGGATTGTTCCTTTTTGTCCCGATTGTCCAACCACGTCGGCAATGGCGTGCGCCGCATTCACGATAAGATTCAGGATCACCTGGTTGAATTCCCCAGCCAGGCAGGGCACCGGCGGGAGATCCGGGTCCAGGTCGGTAGTCAGGTCCGCTACGTATTTCCATTCGTTTTTGGAAATCAAGGCCGTGCACTGAATCGCATGGTTGATGTCTACGGGTCGCTTATCCACCGGTCCGGGATGCGAGAACTCCTTCATCGCCCTCACAATCCGCGCCACGTGGTCCACTCCTTGCAGCAACTGCTCGATGGCCTTAGGGATCTCCTCCTTGAGGTACTTGACATCTCTGTCCGCGGGCCTGAGTCCAGATGCGGCCTCCGCCCCGGCCAGCCCCACCAAGTCGCGGAACGCATCCTCCAGGAACTTCGCGTTGTCGCCGATGTACTGAATCGGCGTGTTGATCTCGTGCGCCATGCCGGCGGCCAGTTGTCCTATGGATTCCAGTTTCTGGGCCTGAACTCGCTGCCCCTCCAGGACCCTTCGTTCCGTAACATCACGGATCATAGCGGCCAGCACTCTTCTCTGAGAGTTGTCCACAGACTCACAGAACGAGACCTCGAGAAACAGATCACGCCCGGTTCGATGTTTTCCAATCATTTCGATCGGCGGCCAGGAACGGACATTGTCCGATGAATTACTGAATGCCGGCCGCGCAGTGACCTCCTCAAGACGCCGATCAAACCCCGGCGCCAACTCGGAGAAAGGCCGACCAATGAGCTCAGATGCGCAGCATCCAAAGATCATGCCTACTGCCCTGTTGGCAAATTGGATCCGGTTGTGATGTTCCATCTCCGCGATGCCATCGGAAGCAATTTCCGCAAACATGCGGTGTCGTCCTTCGGATTCCAGAACACGGCACCCGGCCCGCAGCCTAAGCCCCAATTCCTGCAGATTCACTGGCTTTGCAAGATAGTCGTCCGCGCCGGCTTCCAATCCGGCCACCAAATCATTGGCGCCCGTCTTACCCGTCAATAAGATGATGTAAACGTAATGCGGCAGATTCCCGCTGCGTACTCTGCGACAAACCTCCAAACCATCGGCTCTTGGCATGGCCCAGTCGAGGATTGCGATTCGTGGCCCCGTCTCGGAACTGAGTTGCCGCCACGCTTCTTCTCCATCTCCGACGATAATGGGCTCGTACCCCCACGTGACCAGGATTCCCCGAAGCAGAGCCTGGAACATCCGATCATCTTCGGCTACGAGAAGTTTCATAAAATAAAATAAAACTGCGCGGGAAACCGCTGGCTCCAGCCATGCGGAGGGATAGCGCGGAGGCCGCATCGAAACGGAACCGGCCCAACCAATCGACATTCCGTTACGCCGCCTGCGGTTTCGCGGCCCACGCGGATACCAACGCTGCCAGGGGCGGTATGCTCAATTCATGTTTGGACGCGCGCGCACACACGCACGCAGGCGCAACATCCTTCCCCGCCCTGAACGGCGGGGCATGTCGCGCCTTGGTCAAGACCGATCGGACGGCGATGCCGAGAACCAGAAGGACGATGGCGGGCAGGAATCGTCCCTGCATGGGAAAGTCGATCAGAGAGTGGAGGAAAACGATAGGTACGCCCAAGGCCCCCGGGGCTTTCCGAACCAGGAATATAGAGGCGCCGAAGAGCAGAAACAGGCATGCGAGCACGGGGATGCCGACCTCGGCTCCCGACTGCAACCAGTCGTTGTGGGCGGCGTTGATGAATACGCCAAAGTCTTTCGAGGCATAGGCTGGATACACGTTCGTCCAGGTGCCTAGGCCGAAGCCTTTCCAGGGGTTCGCTTCGAACATCTGAACCGTCGCCGAGGCCACTTCGCGGCGGCCATCGTAAGGGTCCGGAATGCGGAGGCGTTCGTAGAGAGTTTGCCACCCCACTACAAAACCGAAGGCAATTCTGAGTCCCATTGGATGTTTCCCGCGTGGTGTATAACACTGCGTCACACGGCACCGGGTCTATGCACACAACCGTAGCACGCGGGACAAGGGAATTTTAGACCCTTAAGTATATGTTTATCGCTAACCTCGCGAACTCTTTCGGATATGCCCATTCGTACATAGCCGTTCGTCTGTAAACATTCTGAAGAGGTTCGCCAGTCTTGTGGCCAGAGCTTGAGTGCGCTGAAAGCAAATTGCCTAAAGTTAATATTGTTAAACGACTCTCGGATATTGTACTCCTTAATCTGGCTTCAGATCACTCTTTAGTTCAGGTAGCCCAACAATGAATGACACCATATTGTTCGTCGACGATGAAGTTCGGATCCTAAGCGCCCTCCAACGAAGCTTATACAGGGGGTATAGGATCGAGATTGCCGGTAGTGCCAGGGATGCACTCGAAGCCATGAGTGAAGGTGACTACGCCGTCGTTGTATCTGACATGAAGATGCCGGCAATGGACGGCATCGAGTTCTTGACCAGAGTGAAAGAAACATCTCCCGAGACCGTCAGAGTCTTGCTGACGGGATACGCCGACGTTGAAACTGCGATCGCTGCCGTAAATGAGGGAAGCATCTTCCGTTTCCTGACGAAACCGTGTCCGCAAGAGGTTCTCACGAAGACTTTGGATGCCGCCCTTGGGCAGCATCGCCTGATTACAGCCGAAAGGGATGTGCTGCGGGAAACACTAGTGGGCACAGTGGCCGTCCTAGTCAAGATCCTCGGCGTTATACAGCCGATGGCCTTCGGCCGCGCATCTCGCGTCAGAGGATATGTTCGGCAACTTGCGCAGCAGTTGCATGTCAAGGACGTATGGCAACTCGAAGCCGCCGCCATGCTATCGCAGATCGGATGCATCGCGACAGAATCCGAGGTCCTTAAACAGTATTACAGGGGGGAACAACTTTCGCCAGACAAATTGGCCGATGTCCTGTCGCACGCCCGCGTCGGCGCCAAAATGTTGAGTGGAGTCCGGCGACTTCAGGCGGTGGCTCGGATGATTGAGCGACAGCATGACTCGTTCGGCACGGTCTCCGACATGTCGCCGGCAACAGAGGCGGTGGCGTTCGGTGCGCAGATGCTGCGCGTGTCGTTGGATTTCGACCGCTTGACACAGGCTGGCCGGTCGCCCCAGGAGGCTCTGGCTGAAATGCGCCAGAGCGCGTCCGCGTATAACCCGGAAGTGCTGTCCGCGCTGGAACGGATCGATCTTGCGGAAGCAGACGACAAGACGGGAATGCTGGACGACTCCCTCACTGACGATCCGGAAGTACAACTGTTTCATCCTATTGCGGATGAGGTTTTGCGGGCTATACGGGATTTGGCGCCCACCGAATGACCAGAATGGCCTGGTGTGCCCTGTTGGTTAGCGCAGTGGCGGCCATCCCACACGTGGGTCGGGGTCAGGGCGCCCCGGCGACGTCGGGAGACGCAGGTGTATTTGATCCAGCGGTCACGGTGGAAGCAGCCAGCCTTCACTCCCAAAGCCTGCAAGACGCACCCGCCAACGTCACCATTGTGACGGCCGAGGAAATCCGGCATTACGGTTACCGTACCCTGGGCGAGGTGTTGGCGTCGGTCAGGGGTTTCTACACAGTCTCTGACGGGCAATATACTTCCGTCGGCGTCCGCGGCTTCCTCATTCCAGGCGACCTCAACACCCGTTTCCTGGTTTTGATCAACGGCCACAACATGACCGAAAACGTCTATGGCTCGAACAATTTCTTTGGGCAGGATTTCGGCCTCGATCTCAACCTTGTGAAGCGAATCGAAATCATCCGGGGACCGTCCTCCACGCTCTATGGCAGCAATGGCATTTTCGCTACGATCAACCTCGTGACGAAGAGTCCGGTCGAGCAGCATAAGGCGGTCGTCACCAGCGAAGCCGGCAGCTCCGGCCAGCGTAAGATGGCCGCGTCCGCGTCTCTCGATTTAGGACACGGCGTCAACCTGCTGCTTTCGGGATCTGTATACAACGCCCGTGGGCAAGATCGTTATTATCCCGAGTTCAATGCTCCCGAGACCAACTTCGGTCGGGCTGTCAACGTGGATGGCGAAAACGCCTACCACACATTTGCCAACCTCGTGTACCGGAACTGGAGCTTGACGGCATACTTTGGCTCGCGGTACAAGCAGGTGCCCGACGCTCCGTACGGGACCCTATTCAATACGCGGTCAGCGTCGGACAGGGACGCGCGCGACTTTGTCGAACTGGCGTACCTGCGGGAGACGGCCAATAGCACCTGGCATTGGCGCATCTACTACGATCGTTACCATTATGACGGCCACTGGGATTCGGACCAGCCCGGAGGCATTGAGCAGAACCGGGATTACGCTCTCGGATCTTTAGTCGGTTCGCAGTTGACCTACCGTCGTGAACTTCCCGGGACTTGGGGCGCGGTCACGGTGGGCGGCGAGGCCGTCAACCAGATTCATACCCTGCAGGAGAACTTCGATGTAGCTCCGGTGCGCGTGATGTATCTGGATCTGGACACGCCCGATCACTCCGCTGCCGTATTTGCCCAGCATGAATATCGCCTGGGAAAGCGGATCATTCTGCAATCGGGCCTGCGCGTCGATGCGTCGTACGACCACGGCTTTTTCGTCTCCCCACGCCTTGCCATCATTCATCAGTATTCCAGTCACACGACTCTGAAATGGCTTTACGGGCGGGCGTTTCGAAATCCCAACTCGTTCGAACAGTTTTACGACGACCACGGGAGTTCGCAGATGGCCAACCATGCCCTGACGCCGGAAAAAGCGAATACCCTTGAAGCCGTGATGGAGCGGAAAATCGGCAGCAGGTTCACCGCCGTTGGCAGTGTGTACCGGTATTGGCTAGATGACATGATCACAGCCGTGCCAGTGACTGGCACGGTTGTTCAGTACAAGAACACTGGCGCCATCCGGTCCGCTGGCGTTGAAGGCGAGTTAGCGGGCCACCCATACCGGTCAATGGAGGCTAGCATTTCGTTCGCCATCCAGCGAGCGACGGAGGCAACGACAACAGCGGCCCTGCCGAACTCGCCAGGACAGTTGTGGAAAGCCCGCATCGGGTTTCCGCTGGGAAGCCGGTTCTTCACCGGTATGGATTGGCAGTATGTCAACCAGCGGTTGACCAGGAGCGGCGCACTGATAGAGGGGAATTCTCTCCTCGGAGCAACCATTTCGGCCAAGCTGTTGCCGGGCTTGGAAGTGGTCGGTGGCGTGCGAAACGCTCTTGGAAGCAAGTACGACGATCCGGTGGGCTTCGGGTACGTCATGGAAACGATCCGCCAGGACGGCAGGTCGGTGTTCGTCAAGCTGCTGTGGCACACACGAAACTAAGTCGGAGATCATTCACTCGCCGGCTCCTGGCCGGGGCTGCCGGATCTTGTTTCGCGCGCGCCATGCAGGCGCCCAGAGGCAGCCCAGTAATTGTCACGGTCGCCGGTGTCTCGGCTTATGACCAGGCCATCGCGGGCATTCGCGAGCAGATGGTTAACTGCGAGGTTCTGAATGTTCATGAGGAGAAGCGGCTGCGCGATGTCTTGAACGCACAGGGCCTCGTGCTGGCGATTGCGGTGGGAGGCGATGCCGTCGCTGCGGTCGGCCGCTTTGCTCCTCCTGCGTTGCCGGTCCTCAAGACCGTGCTCCTGGAATGGGACCTGGCAGGCGGGGGTGCGCAGCAGCACTCCGGCACAGCTATCACCGTGGACATGCAACCGGCAGTCCTGATTGGCGAGCTGGTGCGGCTGTTCCCGACCCGGACTCGCCTCGGTGCTATTCGCGGTCCCATGCAGACGGAATCCGACGTCAGACTCCTGGAACAGGCTGCCCACGAGCGTGGACTCACACTGAAAATCGTGACCTGCTCGGAAGCGCGGGACCTCGTCAATCGGTTTCTACAGTTCAAATCGGACGTCGATTTTGTCTGGTGCCCTCCCAACCCGCAACTCTACAACTCCGCCACGCTGAAGCCATTGCTGGTCACATCCATCACCAACCGGTTGCCCGTTATCGCGTATTCAGAGCAATTGGTGGAGGCGGGGGCGCTGTTCGGCGGAGCACCGGATTTTCGCGATGTCGGCCGCATGACCGCCGAGGTTGCGCAACGCATTCTGCAGCATCAGCCGGTTCCAGCAAGAGTGAAGGCGCGGAGGTTTCATTTCGCCTATAACCAGCGCGTCGCGCGGCTGGTGGATGTAAAGGCTATCGGCCTTGAGGAGCACGGAGAGGACCTTCGGATCATCCGGTAACACAATGCGACAAGTTCCCAGACCACGCCGTCCCAGCCCCCCGGCCAGACTTCTGTTTGGCACGACCATCGTGGTTGGCGCGTCCGTGCTGGGCCTCGTCGCGGCGTTCCTTCTGCGCCAGGAGTCGGTGATCCACCGCCAGTACGAACTGCGGGCCGAAGCTTCGGCCAATGCCATCGCCCGCGAGAGCCAATTCGCGCTGCTTGTCGGGGATGCGGCGGACCTGAAGCGAATGGCCGAGGTGGCTGTGGCCGGCAGCGAAGACGTCCTTTACATGGTGGTCGAAGACGCTTCCGGTGCGCCGATTGCCGCAGCGCACCGGGCTCCGCTGACGGCCCGCACCGTGCCTGGCGGCGCCGGCGGCGTCAAGACGAGCGCGACGCGGTTCCTCAAAATCGGGCCGAACTCGGATATCGATTGCATAGAAGCGAGCGTCCCGGCCGTTGCTCAACCCGAAGGAGAGATCTTCAGCCGGCGATCTGATCCACAACCGGCCTTGGGACGAATACGCCTGGGTATGTCGATCCAAGCTCGGCGGGCAATGCTCGTCAGCAGCATGCGATATGCTGCCGCAATCGGGGTCCTCATCATTCTGGGAGCCTGCGTGGTGCCGTACTTCCAGCTTCGCCAAAAGCGAGTGGAAGCGAAATTTCGCGAAGCTGAAGAGAGGCTAAGCTTCTTGGTCAGCCTAAGTCCGGCGGTGCTCTACAGTTGCGATTGCCGGCATCAGCCGCGGATGACTTTCGTGGCCGACAACATTCGGCAGGTGCTCGGATACGATCCCGAAGAATTTGCTGAGGCGGAGTTCTTCCGAAGCCATTTGCATCCGGAAGACCGGCCGCGCGCCGAAACCATGCTGGAGGAGATGCAGCACTCCGACCTGCACATCGGCGAGTACCGTTTCTTGCACCGCGATGGAAAATACCGTTGGATGCAGGACCACCGGAAGATCGTGCCGGGCGCCTCCGGCAGACCGGCGCAACTGGTTGGGCTGCTGTTCGACGTCACGGAAAAGATGGAGGCTGCAGTGGCGCTGCGTAAGGCGCATCAGGACCTGCGTGCGGTGATCGACACCTCACCGCTCGCAATCGTTGCGTTAGACCTCCCCGGCATCGTCCAGAACTGGAACCTGGCCGCTGAGCGCATGTTCGGCTGGCGCGGCGACGAGGTGCTCGGCCGGCCCCTGCCAGATCTTTCGGATGGCCTACCGGATGACCGCCTGCGGCGATTAAAGGACGGCGAGACGCTTGTGTTCGAGGGCCGCCGGAAGCAGAAAGACGGAAGGCCGCTGGAAGTCGGCGTGTGGGCCGCACCCTTTCACGGCGCAGACGGGGCCGTCACTGGAATCCTGGTCGAATACGCAGATCTGAGCGAGCGCAAGCTGCTGGAGGCTCAGTTACGGCAGGCGCAAAAGCTCGAGTCCATCGGCCAACTGGCGGCGGGACTGGCGCACGAAATCAATACGCCAATCCAGTACGTCGGCGACAATACCCGGTTCCTCGATGAAGCCTTCAGAGAACTGGCGGGCTTGTTTGAAGCCTATGAGGGCGTGGTTGGAGCGGCTTCGAACGGCGGAGTGACCCCGGACCTCCTCGATAAGGTGAATCAGGCATCCGAGAAGGCCGATATCGTGTACCTTCGCGCGGAGATTCCCAAAGCCATTGAACAGTCGCTCGAAGGATTGGCACGTGTGGCGCAGATCGTCAGAGCCATGAAGGAGTTCTCGCATCCAGGGCCGGCCGAGCTGACGGCGGTGGACCTGAATCGTGCGATTGAAAGCACGATCCTCGTCTGCCGCAACGAATGGAAATATGTTGCGGAAATGGTGACGGAGTTTGACGCGGGGCTTCCGCTGGTGCCGTGCCTGCCGGGGGAAATGAACCAAGTGATTCTGAATCTGGTCGTGAACGCAGCACAGGCCATCTCGGATGTTGTGAAGCAGCGGGGCGGTATAGGCACCATCAAGGTATCCACGCGGCGCGACGGAGGGTGGGTGGAAGTGCGGATTCAGGACACCGGTGCGGGTATTCCCGCAGCCATTCGCACCAGGGTCTTCGACCCGTTCTTCACGACGAAGGAGGTAGGCAAGGGAACAGGCCAAGGACTGGCGCTGGCGCATTCCGTTGTGGTGCAGAGGCACCAGGGCAGTATTACTTTCGAAACCGAAGAAGGACTGGGCACGGTGTTCATCATCCGGTTGCCCCTGACGGAGATCGACTCATGAAGCGCATCCTGTTCGTGGATGATGACTCAAAGATACTCGACGGATTGCGGCGATCTCTTCGCGCCCTGAGGTTCGAGTGGGAGATGGAGTTCGCTGTCGGCGCACCCGCGGCGATCGCCATACTGCTGCGGAAACAGTTCGACATTATCGTAACCGATATGCGAATGCCGGACATGAGCGGAGCGGATCTGCTGGCGGAGGTAGCCCATCGATATCCTCAGATGATCCGGATCATCCTGTCTGGCACCTGGAACGAGGACCTGCGCATGCAGGCGGTTATGACCGCTCATCAATACCTATCAAAACCGTGCGACCCGGAAACGCTGCGCTCGACCATCGGCCGAGCATTTGCGCTGCGGGAGGTACGGTTGCAGCCGGCCATCAAGGAACAACTGATGCGGATCGGATCCCTGCCGAGCGCTCCGCTGGTATACCAGGAGTTTGCGCTGGCGCTCCGGTCACCCGATATCTCGGCGCGGGCGATTGGAGCGATTGTCGCGAAGGACCCCGCCATGACCGCAAAAGTCTTACAACTTGTCAACTCGGCATTTTTCGGCGTTTGCCGGCGCACGGCCAACCCGGTCGAAGCCGTGGTCTACCTCGGAGTGGACGTCATGAGAGCGCTTGCGCAGTCCGCTTCCATCTTCTCCACATTTGACGGGGCGCAATCGACGCGATCCTTGATTGCCGCTCTGCAAGAGCACAGCATGTCGGTGGCTATGAAGGCGGGTGCGGTCGCGAGAGCCATGAATGCCTCGAAGTTGATTCTCGATGACGCCATAGTTGCCGGCCTGTTGCATGATTTGGGCAAGCTCGTGCTCGCTGTGCATTTTCCGTCCGAGTACGACCGCGTACTGGCGACTGCTTCGGCCACGGACCCGGAGCAACTGGATGCCGAACGGAGCGTGTTCGAGACCACGCACGCAGAGGTCGGAGGTTACCTTTTGTGGCTTTGGGGCGTGCCGGATTCGATCGTAGAAGCCCTGACTTTTCAC
The DNA here is from genome assembly GCA_003167275.1 of Bryobacterales bacterium. Classification (GTDB taxonomy): domain Bacteria; phylum Acidobacteriota; class Terriglobia; order Bryobacterales; family Bryobacteraceae; genus JAIQFL01. The sequence goes on from PMTT01000139.1 coordinate 14,612, forward strand.
CATGGTCCGGCACAGTCGGGTGCGCAGGACTTTAGCCCATTGGCCGCGGTCCGCGCAGCCGAGGTATCGGACTAAACCTCCCCACGGCTGAAGCCGGGGGGTTCTGAGATAGCGATATGACCGGTCTCTCCAAGGCTCTCACCAACCACGATGGCGGCTGCGGCTACAGCATCCCTGGCCTCGACTGGCCCTTCAACAGGCGACCGGCTCTGAGGCCCCGCAGGACCTGGGGAAGCGGAAATCGCCGCCCACTTACCGGTTGAACTTCACTCGACGCCTCCCGTTGCCGGATTCGATTCTCAAGAACCAACTCGACCGGCTACCACTGCCCGGTGATCCGCCGGCAAGGCCTTCCCTCGACCATGACAACATTCGCGGCGCCGACTACTTCGATTCCCCGTCGGCGGCCGATCCCCAGTAATGCTATCAGCCACAAGGAGAACCAATGCTCAACCAACCGACGATTCGAGAAGTTGTACGCCATGCGCGGCATGGCCGATGCCTTTACCCCAACAACAGGAGGATCCACAGACCAGCCAACTCAGCTTCGAGGAGCGATTTGCGCTGCTGGTGGACCGGCAGTGGAACTGGCGGGAGAACCGGGCTCTGGAGAGGCGGCTCCGGGATGCCAGCCTGCAGGGTCCCGCTTGTACCGAAGACATTGACTACCGTGCCGCACGAGGCCTGGACAAGCGGGTGGTCCGAGGGCTGATACAGGGCTCGGATTGGGTGCGTCGCCATCAACACCTATTCCTGACTGGCCCGACTGGAATTGGGAAAACGTAGTAGGCACGAGTTCGCAAGGCACGCCGGGCCGCCGCTTCCATCCGCTCGGCCGGATAGGTTTTCGCCAACCGCAGAATCCCCAGGCACGACCGGTATCCCATCTCCGGATGGCGTTTGGCTGCCAGGATCGCTTCCACCAGTTGACCGATCGAGGGTCCGACCTGTTGGGCCTCTTCCATCAGCCGCGTGGGCGTGCGACCTACATACTTTTGGTGCAACTTGGGCATGTGCTCGGTCAAGCTGGTCGCTTTTCCTGGCTCGTAAGAGCGGACGTGCGAAGCCACCCTGACTCCGAGGTGCAGGACTTCCATCGCCTCCGCCATCAGGTGTACATCCACTTTCTGATGTACCAGCGCGTACGGCACGCTGTAATAGTGCCGCTCCATTTCGATGTGATAGTCCAGGTTGACGCGGGCGGTCTTCCGTTCACCGAACTAACAGCGCCAGTGTCGTGCCTGGACAGCCGGGACCAATACCTACCGTCGTCTTCGGTGCCAAGCTCTTACGGCAGACGAGAAATGGCTTCCGCCCGCTTCGTGGTGCCGGTCGCCTGCACTCCCGCCATCGCCAGCCTGACCGTTCCCATCTTCTGCATGATCCGCATCCGGTGCCCTACGGTCGATTGGAATGAAATCCCCAGGTCTTGGGCTATCCGTCCGCTGGTTTTGCCAACGCAGACTAGTTCGAGCACCCGAAGTTCTTCTGTGGTCAGGGCTTCGGTCGATAGGGTTGGTTCGGAAAACAAACTACGATGTTGCAATTGATAAACTTCCTTCTCACTCTCGAGTGAAATGAAATGAAACAAAAGTGTTGGCTAGTGGAGTGACAAAGCATGACTGGTTGCGGATGTCATGACCTCTGGATACACGGGGCCGGAAAAGATGTGAAATCGGAGTTGTTCGCAGACGTTGTTGAGGGTCTGGCACGAAGCACAGCCTTCCTTCCTACACTCTGCATTGTGGTCGAGAAGGTAGCGCAGGTATTCTTTCACTTCGTTGAGGTCGCCACTCATAAAAAACACCTTCACGCCTACGATGCCGGTAGACAATACAACAACTCTGCTCTTCCGATGTCCAAAGCACAATGTCCATTAAGGCAGATAGGCGAGGTGCTATCCGAAGATAACTAGGTTGAGTGGTCCGAAACGTCAAGACGCCTCATTTTGACCCTGAATGGTGCGGCGAAAAGCGGGACTGGTTACTTTACCGTAGAGGAACAAAGCGTTAACCACCCAGTTATGCTATACTTAGCGCATGGGAAACGAACAGATGACGATTGACCTCTGGACTCAACTAACTGGGCGACAGAGAGTTCTACAGTTCCATCTGGGCAACGTACCCATGATGAATCTTAGCTGGAACGAACTGGATGAAAGCAAAAAGAAATTATTCTGAATGCGGGACACATTATTGGGTTGGATCGCTCCAGACTCCCAGAGCCAAGCGGGGCAGCCTCGCCTGATGCGCCAGGCTTGAGCTATGAAAGAGTTCCGAGGTCCTTAGCATGGTGGTTCCTGGAATGGCAGAGCAAGTCGAGTTCCAATTCCTACATACCCGATTTAAGATCCCTTCAATTCAACTATTTTAAAAGTGTGTGTGGAAGCGTCCGAGGACAGCCTGGACAGAGTACAAAATCACTTTTGTCATGAAGTACCTTGATCCTTCCTTCGGTAGTCCAGCGACGACGCATGCCGCAATGGTCGTGGTGCGTAGTAGTCCGGATCGGCGAAGTGTTCCTGAAAGATCCGTTCCCAGCGTGCGTTGTGCAGACAGGTAGGGCACTGGCCACAGGAACAACGCTGAGGCGCGACTCGACGTTGAGTCTGGGGCGTCTCGAATGTGGAGCGAATGGTGCGAGGGCGCAACGACGCTGTCATGAGTAGCTCGAACAGGCTTGGGTCACATAGTTCCATGCGGGATTCTCCTAATGGATTCAACTATGACAGAACGCCAACTTGTTGCGGCGGGTATATCTGGGTGGTTATTCATATATTATGCGGGTAACTCTAATATCTTTCACCCCTCCTGTGACCACGGCTATCCCCCTCGAATGGGGTGATGTGGCCCTTATATCTCCGGGGCAAAGCAAGCACGGCCAATAGAATGGAATGATCCGTCAGGAACAGCACACTGCCGCTATGTCTACGCAATCAACCCTGGAGCAGCGTGTGGTTTCGGCCGATCCACAACCAGAGGATGCCGCTTTTGCGCAAAATTTCAGGCCTCAGTCGTAGTCGGAGAGGAGTGGATTTACGCCACGGGATCAACGAGCGGGAGCGGGTCTGACGGATGTAGCGGCCCAAGCGCGCTTCTTACCTTCGCCGCCAGATCATGGGGCGAAACCGGCTTCTGGAGCAAATCGACGGCGGTGGGCAGTCCTCCGCGGCCGACCATAGCTGCGGCCGTGTAGCCCGACATGAACAGGACCTTCATGTCCGGCCGCATCGGCTTCAGGCGTTCGGCCAAGTCCCAGCCGTTCATCCCCGGCATGACCACGTCCGTCAACATCAAGTGAATGGGCCCGCTGTGCCGCCCGGAGTGAAACAGCGCTTGGCTTGCGTTGGCCGCCTCCAATACCTTATACCCGCGGTCTTCTAAGATTATCCGAGCCAGTCTACGAAGATCAGATTGGTCTTCTACCAGCAGGATCGTTTCTGTGGCTTCGATCTTCACGGCAGCAGCAGTCTTCGGTGTCTCCCCTACATCGAGTCCGTTCTCGACCCGGGGCAGATAAACCTTGAACGTTGTCCCTCTTCCCGGCTCACTGTCGACCAAGATGAAGCCCCCAGCCTGCTGCACCACGCCATAAACGGTTGCCAAGCCCAGCCCCGTACCCTCGCCGGTCTTCTTTGTCGTAAAGAATGGCTCGAAGAGATGGGCTCGGGTCTCCGCGTCCATGCCGGTGCCCGAGTCGCGCACCGACAATTGCACATAGTGCCCAGTTTCGACCTCGGAGGGCACCCCTTCTTTCGTCTCGTCGATATCGATGTTTGCGGTCCCGATCGTCAGATTGCCGCCGTTCGGCATCGCATCCCGGCTATTCACCGCGAGGTTCATCAGCACCTGGGCCACTTGGCTGGGATCGGCCATTACCCGCCCCAACTCCGGGCTCAGAACGATCGTCAGCGAGAGGTCTTCCCCAATCAGACGCCTGAGCATCTTCTCGACATCCCCGACCACACGATTCAAATCCAATACTTTCGCCTGGGTAATCGTTTTCCGGCTGAAGACCAGGAGTTGCCGGGTGATCTCGGCAGCCCGTTGCCCGGCGTTCCTGATTTCGGTGACCTGTTCATGGAATGGATCGCAAGCGTCCAGTTTCTCGAGAAGCAGGTCGCTGAATCCATTGATCACCATGAGGAGGTTGTTAAAGTCATGGGCCACTCCTCCGGCAAGCCTGCCGACCGCCTCCATCTTCTGGGCATGCCGGAACTGTTCCTCCAGATGCTTGCGCGCGGTGATGTCCTGCGCTACCCCTACGTAGGAACTTGCCTTTTCCCCCGCACCCGCAACAGGAAACCCGCGGTCGTGAATCCACCTGAGGCACCCGTCTGGCCGTAAAATCCGGTATTCGAGATCGAACGGCTCCCCGCGTTTTTGGACTTCGAAACCGGCAAGCACTCGCTTCCGATCCTCCGGGTGGATGGCATCGCAGAAGGATCGCGGATCTCGATACAGGTCTTCGGGAGCACGGCCCCAGATCCGCGCGTAACCCGGACTCATGTAAATTATCTTGTCGAGGTCCACATCAATTTCCCAAAACACCTCGTCAATGGTTTCGGCAATCAGCCGGAATCGCGCTTCACTCTCGCGTAGTGCCTCTTCCGCGCGCCGCCGTTGCCGTTGTGAATCGGCTTCCTGGAGCGCGCGCTGCACAGAGGAGACCAACCTCGCGGGGCGCTGTTTCAGGACATAGTCGACGGCGCCCTGCCGGAGGCCTTCGATGGCCGCCTCCGCACCCACCGTGCCGGAGAAGAAGATGAAGGGGATTTCCGGCCGGCGTTGGCGGGCAAGTTCAAACCCGCGTGCGCCGTCGAAAGACGGAAGGGCAAGATCGGCAATGATGAGATCGAACCCCTCCTGCTCCAACGCGCGCAGGTAGTCCGCCTCTGTCTCGACTCGCACGATTTCGCACACCACGCCTTCCGCCTCGAGCCGGGCTCGGATCAGTTCGGAATCTCTGGCGTCGTCCTCCAGGTTCAGAATTCGCACTCTCGCGTTCATATCACCCCGGCATCTCAGTCGCCCGCCTCATTTGCCTTTTGGGCTAGGCTAGTTGTCCTGAGTTAGAGATCCACGACATAAGCCCCGCAGGTGTAGGGCCAATCGTTGGCGCAAGCCGCCTTGCAGCCGGATGAAATCCTGCCCCACCACGCAGCAAGGGGTCCGCCCCACCATAATCGTCGCAGGCTGCGAAGGCTTGAGGGTGTTGTAATACTCTTAAACTTAGGACACCAAGCTAGACGCCGGTGGAGCCTGCGGCGGTTCGTTTACCAGCGCCCAGAACATAGCCAGGTGGCTGACCGCTTCCACGAACTCCGTGAAGTGCACCGGTTTGACCACGTAAGCGTTCACACCTAAACGGTAGCTCTCCACGAGATCACTTTCCGCCCGCGAGCAGGTCAGGACGACTACGGGAATCATGTTGAGTTTCGCATCGGATTTGACGCGACGCAGCACTTCCAGTCCATCCACTTTGGGCATCCTGAGATCGAGAAGGATGAGGCTGGGATTGGGTCCGGCTCTGTGGGCAAACTCCCCCTCCCGATACAGGTAGTCGAACACTTCGGCGCCGTCCCGAACCACGATCACGCGATTGGCAATATGGTTTTTCCGGAGAGCGGTGAGGGTCAACTCCAAGTCCTTGGAGTCGTCTTCCGCCAGCAGGATGTCTTTGATCTCCTTATCCATGATGGGTACACTCTCGATCCATGATTGGTTCAGCCAGCTCGTGTCCGTATCGGCCTTTCTCCGCGACGGCCGCTCTTGGAAGAGAGAAATAGAAGGTTGAGCCCGAATCCACAACACCTTCGGCCCAGGTTCGCCCGCCATGCCGGCCGATGATGCGCTGGACGATCGCCAAGCCGACGCCTGTGCCTTCAAATTCGTCCGAACCGTGCAGGCGTTGAAATACACCGAACAGCTTGTGGGCATACCGCATGTCGAACCCGGCGCCGTTGTCGCGCACGAAGAAGATCCATTCCTCGCCCTCGTCCCGGCAACCGATTACAATCGCCGCTTCCGCCCGGGTTCTGGTGTACTTGAGCGCATTGCCCAGCAGGTTGACGAGTACCTGTTTGAGCAGGGTGGGATCGCCCGTTATCTCGGGCAGCGGCTCCACGGTCCAGACAACCTTCCGCCCCCTGAGGTCCGGAACCAGTTCCTGCTGCGCCTGCTTGACCAGGTCCGCCATGCCGACCGCGGTCTCGCCCATTTCCACCCGGCCGACGCGCGAGAGAGACAGAAGAGCTTCAATCAAGCAGCCCATCTGCCGGGTAGAATCCAGCACGTTGTCGAGATAGTGGCGGCCTGTCTCGTCAAGGCGGCTGCCGATATGGCCCTCCAGCAGCTCTAGGAATCCGGCCATATGACGCAACGGTGCGCGCAGGTCGTGGGAGACGGAATAAGAAAAGGAATCGAGTTCCTTGTTGGCGACATCGAGACTGTCCGCCTTCTTGCTCAAGTCTTCGTTAAGCTGCCGGATTTCCATCTCCACAACCTTGCGCTCGGTAATATCGCGCGCGATCTTGGAAACGGCCACAATCCTGCCTGAACTGTCCCTGATAGGCGAGACTCTGATCGACAGAACCACACAATGGCCGTCTCTGCGCAGGCAAGTGGCTTCGAAATCCTTAACATTCTCGCCGCGCCTGACCTGGTTCAGAATCTCCACCACCCGATCGTGGCTCTCTGGCGGGGCCAGCATGGTCACCGAACGGCCAAGCGCCTGGTCCTTTGTATAGCCATAAATGCGCTCCGCTCCCGAATTCCAACTAGTGATGATGCCATCCAGCGTCTGCCCGATGATGGCGTCGTCCGAGAATTCCACGATGCCAGCCAGGCGACTGATGTCTTCCAGAGCCCGGTTGTGAGCGGAGACGTCGTCCATCACCATGACGGCCGCGACGGTGCTTCCCTCATGGTCCTGAACCGGCGTCGCGCTTACCCTCAGAATTCCCCGAGTGCCGTCTCCCCTCAAAATATGCACGTCCTCGTCAGAAACTACTTCACCAGCCATCAGGGCTCGCCGGATTGGGTGCTCGCGATCCTGCATTGGCTGGCCGTCGGAGTGAAAGGCCTGGTAGTCGCCGTACTCCTCGATGCTGGTGGAAGGTGTGAACGGGCGGTGCAAGATCCGCTCGATCGCGGCGTTGCTAAGGATCAGTTTCCCGGACGGAGCTTCGGCAATGAGCACGCCCACAGGCATCTGCTGCAACACCGCAGTGAGGTGATCCTGCGTGCGTCGCAGGGCATCTTCCGCGATTCCGCGCCGCCGGCCCTCCCGGCTCATTCCGACAATGGCCAAGCTAAGCGCCAAGAAAGATAAGGCGGTAGTCAAAACGATAGCCGCCCTGTTGGCACGCGCCAGGGAGGGTACGGTCCCATCCACATCGAGCAACCGCTGACGCTCCTCGTCCTTCATCTCCGTGACGATTGTGACAATCGCGTCTGGAATCTGGTTGCCCGCGCCGGTTGCGGCCGGTCCTGAAGATGCCGCCACCCCCTCAGCCTGAAAAACGTCAATCTGCCGCTGATGGATTGCAAGCCGTTGCCCCACGAGCAAGGCGAGCCTGTCGATCCGTTGTTGCTGGCGGCGATCATCGCGCAACAACACCCGAAGCTCAGTGATCTCCTGGTGAGCGGCACCCGCGTCAGCGCGGTATTTTTCGAGAAAAGGCCCTTCCCCAGTCAGTACGTATCCGCGAGAGGCGAGGCCCGCACTCAATACCCGATCGCGGACGTCATCAAGGCCATCCATCGCCGCCAGAGTCTGTACCTGGCGGACTGCAGCCTCCTGGAGGCTCACGGTGCTGCGATACGCCATCACACCGATGAGGACGACTATCAGCGACGAGAGAAAGAAACCTGTCCGGACGTTGTTGGCCACGCGCAATAGGCGCCCTGCCTTCCACCCAAACACCCTTCCCGCTTGAATCCCGGGGGGGGGGTCAGAAATTCCTGAGTACATCCTAACACCAATTTTGGCACGGGAGTGATATATTTGAATACTCAAGTTCTTTTATTTCTAATTCCCGACGTTGGCGAGAAAAGACGGGCGCCAAACGAGACCTTGAGTCCTATTCGAGAGCATCTTGAGCGACTCTTGGCGAGGGCCGAGGTCTAAGTATTGGGGTATGAGACACCTCATTAAAATCCTGGCCATTGACGATGACGCTGGCGTTTTGTCGGTGGTCAAAGCGGCTCTGACCGGCGACGGAATCGAGGTCCTGGTCGCAAACGATCCCACAGTCGGATGGGAGATGGTCCGCCAGCTCAATCCAGATATAGTACTACTAGATCTTGTGATGCCAGCGTTGGGAGGAATGGAGTTACTCGACAAGATTGTTGACTGGAACCCATCGATCGATGTAGTGCTTCTTACCGGCGAATATCGGATTGAATATGCGGTCGAGGCGATTCAAAGAGGAGCTTGCGACTATCTCACCAAGCCCGTCGAGATCGAACTCTTACGTGAGCGTGTTGGTAAACTGATTGCCGGGACTCAGAACCGCCTTCGCAGCATCGAAATCGAAGAAGCGTTCGTCCGGGCTTCACAGTTTGGTGAGATGGTGGGGCGTAGTCCGGAGATGCTGGATGCTTTCGTACGTTTACAGCGGATTGCACCCCATTACCGTAGCGCTCTGATTACCGGCGAGACCGGAACAGGTAAAGAACTCGCCGCCCGCGCCTTGCACGCACTCAGCCCAGTTTCCACCCGACCGCTGGTAGTGTGCAATTGCGCGGCCATCGTGGAAACCTTGTTCGAAAGCGAACTGTTTGGGCATGTCAAAGGGGCGTTCACAGGCGCAGTCCAGGACCGGACCGGAATGTTCGAATCGGCTAACGGCGGCACGATCTTCCTCGACGAGATTGGGGAAGTACCGTTGGTCTCGCAGAGCAAGCTTCTGCGCGTCTTGCAAAACCAGGAAGTCCAGCGAGTGGGCTCTTCCGCGGTGCGCACCCTCAACGTGCGGGTGATCGCAGCGACCAACCGCGACTTGCGCGCCATGATTGCCAAAAACCAGTTCCGCGAAGACCTGTACTACCGGTTGTCGATGGTAAGAGTTCAGTTGCCACGCCTCGTTGACCGCAAACAGGACCTGCCCCTCCTGGAGCGCCACTTTCTCGAAGAGTTTTCGCGACGCTTTGCCAAGCGCATCAAGGGCATTACTCACCGCGCCCAGGGGCTTCTGGCGCGATACCCTTGGCCCGGCAATGTCCGGGAACTGGAGAACGCGATCGGGCACGCTTGCATGATGACGGCCGGAGATAACATCGACGTCCGGGATCTGCCTGAGGATCTCCAGAATTACCGGCATACCCAGGGACCGGGCGCCGCGGCGCCTCTGCTTACGCTGGCGGAGGCCGGGAGGTGTCATGCCCAGTATGTTCTGGACCGGGTTGGCGGCAACAAGCAGGAGGCCGCCGAAATCCTGGGCATCAGCCGCAATACCCTATACCGGATCCTGAAAGAGCCCTTGCCATCAAACGGGCAGACCGAGCCGGGCGCGGAACCAGGACACTAGCCGCGATGTACCCAGACAATACAATACAAGAAGGTTGTCCGTGCGAATCTATTTGTCTGCGGCGTACTAATCTCATCCGATGTTTTCCTCGTTGAGGGCCCACTTTCTGTCTAAAATTAGGACACTATCGCAGAATCTCAACACCCGCTAACTGAAGTCAATACTCTTCGGATTGGCGATATTCTCCTAACGCCGTGAAACCACAGGTCGAGACTCCGGCCGGAAGTGGCCCTCAGCCTGCTCCTACATGGTCGATGACGATGGTGTGTACCAACGCACGCTGGGACCGGATCTTCCAGTAACAGTTCGCGATCCAGACTATCACGCACTACGATCAATCCGGCAAACGCCGCCGGACTACCAAAGGAAATAAAAGGAGCCTTATGACCAACTTGGCCGTGTACTCCATCCAGCCTGTCCTCGTGGCAGGCCTACAAGCCGTTCTTGAGCCCCTGGATAGCTTGATGATATCCCGGGCTTGCCCAACCATCGACCAACTGATGGAGCACGTCCAAACGGATCGCCCGGATTTGCTATTGATTGAGCTTAGCGAAGACATCACTTTGGAGGCGCTGGGCGCACTGAGGTCGGCGACGGCCAATGCCCCTGTGATCCTTTGGGTAGATGCGCTCTCCACAGAATTTGCGGCGCAAGCGATTGGCCTGGGTGTTCGCGGCATCCTCCGTAAGAACCTGCCGGTCGAGTTACAACGGAAATGTTTGCTCACAGTAGCTGCCGGCGAACTCTGGGTAGAAAAACCTCTCATGGACAGGTTGCTCTGTACCAAGCGGGTGGTATTAACCACGCGAGAACGACAACTGGTGGGGCTTCTGGTCCAAGGCATGAAGAACAAAGAGATTGGTTTTTCGCTGGGAATCACGGAAGGAACCGTAAAGGTCTACTTGTCCCGACTCTATCAGAAGGTTAACGTTAAGGACCGCTTTGAACTCGCCTTGTTCGCGATGCAGAATTTTTACAGCAGTCGGGGTCGCACTTCGGGCTCTGTCCCAGCGGCAATCAAAGAGCAGCTATTGCCCCCGGACGGAACGTCCTCCCTCATGAAAACCGTTAGCCCGAATCGGACGCCACCCTTTCAGACATTCCCTGGCAGGGCTGTGGAGAAGCCATACTCGGTGGTCCGCGATCCCGTCAGACGCGCCTCTTAGCAGAGTGTGGGAGGGATGAGCGGCCAGAATCGGGTTCTTGCGGCTTGTCAGGCTTCTGCCGCCTGTAGAGGGTATTGCGGTCCGCGCCGGGGAGTGGGATTCAGGCAAGGCGAAAAGGAACGAAAAGAATGAGGCCCGAAATACGCCCGTCATACCGCAACCGGCGAGGTAAGCGTGGAACCGCTCGGCATGGTGCCTGCATTAGAAGCCATCCTGGAGACGTGCTGGGCGGCGAGCGTTACTGGCGTCGGAGTTGCGAGTCGCGGACCCGGAAGCAATTCGTTTCCAATTGTGGATCCCGCGGGCGTTTCGGCGCGCTGCACCGCAGCCGGACCGTTCCGTGCGCCACCCGCATACAATTCTGGGGCTTAGGTTCGTGAAAGGGGCCAGACGTGTTTAGGGAACAGAGTAAGCTTCAGTCCCCTGCCATGCTCGATCGGGAGATCCTGGAAGAAGCCATCGCTCAATCCACCGAAGGCGTCGTCATCACCGACGTCGAGGGTGTGATTCGTTACATGAATCCGGCATACGCCAAGATGACCGGGTACCATGCCGATGAGGCAATCGGCAAGACGACGCGTTTGTTCCGGTCCGGGGTGCAGGATCGGGCATTCTACGCGGACCTCTGGGACACCATCCTCGCGGGCAAGCCATGGTCCGGGGAAGTCACCAATCGCCGCAAGGACGGGACTCACTATATCGAGGAGATGACCATCACGCCGGTGCGCGGACGGGACGCCACGATCACCGGATTCATTGCCCACAAACGGGACGTGACCGGGCGGCGCTCCGCGGCAGAAGCAAAAATACTGGCCGCGGCGATCGCCGAAGCGTCGGACGATGCTATCGTTTCCATCTCCCGAGACGGGGTCATCCTAAGTTGGAATCGAGGGGCCGAACGGTTGTACGGGTACCGGACGGAGGAGGCGGTGGGACGACCGGTGATGATGCTTGTCCCCGAGGATCGGCGTTCCGCCTTCGAAGAGTTTTGCCGGCTTCTCGAACAAGGGCGCCCGGTAGCCCAGGGGGAAGGCATGGGGCTCCGCAAGGACGGTACAGTGGTTGCGATTTCGATCACTGCCTGCCCACTCCACGGCGCGGAAGGGCGGATTACGTCCATGGCAGCCATCATGCGGGATATCAGCGCCCGAAAAGGCGCGGAATCCACACAGGCGCTATTAGCCGCGATTGTGGAGGGCTGCGACGACGCCATTATCAGCGCGAACCTGGAGGGCGAAATCCTCAGTTGGAACAAAGCGGCGCAACGGATCTACGGATACGAAAGCCGGGAGGTGGTGGGGAAGGATATCTCCCTACTGATCCCGCCAGACCGGTCGCGCGAACGCAACGGCAGCGTGAAACGTATTACAGGGGGCGGGCGGGTGACTCATCTGGAAACCGTCCGGCTGGCGAAGGACGGGACGGCGATCGAGGTCAGTCAAAACATCTCGCCGATTACGGACGCCGCCGGGGAAGTGATCGGCATCTCCAGCATTGCGCAGGATGTGCGGGAGCGGAACCACATGCTGGCGGTGCTCCAGCAAAATGAAGAGCGCTTTCGAAGCGCCTTCGAGTCCGCCCCGCTCGGGATGTTCCTGAGTGGACTGGATGGACGCTTCCTGCGCGTCAATTCCACGCTCTGCGAGTTGTTGGGATATACCAAGGATGAACTTCTCCAGAGAAGCTGCCTGGACGTCACACATCCGGACGACCTGGAGGCATCCCAGGTCGTGAAGCAGCAATTGATAGACGGTGGCACGTGCGGGGAACTGGGAAAACGCTATCGCCACAAACAGGGCGGATTCATTCCAGTCCTTTTGCGGCATTCCCTGATTGCCGCTTCGCCGGGCGCATCCGCTTACTTCATCTCGCACGTGGAAGATGTCAGCGAACCGAAGCGCATCGCCGCGGAGCTGAAGCGCGCCAAAGAGGAAGCCGAGGTGGCAAGCAAGGCCAAGAGCCAGTTCCTGGCCAACATGAGCCACGAGATTCGCACGCCCATGAACGGCATTATCGGCATGACGGCAATTGCGCTGGAGACGGACCTGAGTGCGGAACAGCGCGAGTACCTCACCGCCGTCCGGTCTTCGGCGGATGCCTTGTTGGTAGTCATCAACGACATTCTGGACTTGTCCAGAATTGAAGCCGGAGCTTTTCCGATCCAGCCGGTTGAGTTCAATCTGGAGGACGAGGTCGAAAACGCCATCAAGGGGCTGTCCCTGGCGGCTAGTCTAAAAGGCCTGGAACTGTCCTGCTTTATTTCGCCGAAACTGCCGGCCACCATGGTCGCCGATCCGGCGCGACTGGGGCAGGTGATCATCAACCTGGTCGGTAACGCGATCAAGTTCACAGCGACAGGCGAGGTGAGAGTGCGAGTGGAACCGGGGCCGGGGGGCGGGCCACCGGTCATGTTGCACTGCGCTGTTGCAGACACGGGAATTGGAATTCCCTTAGACAAACAGCAGGCCATCTTCGCTCCATTCATTCAGGCGGATTCCACGATTACGCGGAGGTACGGGGGCAGCGGATTGGGCTTGGCAATTTCCGGGCGCCTCATCGAGTTGATGGGCGGAAGATTGTGGCTGGAGAGCGAAGCCGGGCGCGGCGCTACGTTCCATTTCACCATCCCGGTGGGAACCGCAACGGGCGGCGTCGCCCCGCCGGCAGACCGACGTTTGTTGGCCGGTCTGCGCGTGCTGATTGTGGACGATAACCGGACGAACCGGCGGATACTCGAGGAGACTCTCCAGTGTTGCCAAGCCACCTCAGCCTCCTCGGCGTCCGGGAATGAGGCGCTGGCTGCGCTCCGAGCGGCGGAACAAGCGGGCCGCCCGTTCCAGGTCATGCTCTTGGATTGCCACATGCCCGATATGGATGGCTTCATGCTTGTAGAAGAACTGCAGAGGTCTTCTTTCGAGCCGATGCCAGCGACCATCATGCTGACCTCCGGAGGGCAAAGCGGAGATGTACGCCGGTGCCGGGAACTGGGCATCGCAGCCTATCTGACCAAACCGGTGATGCGCGCCCACCTCCTGGAAGCGATACTCCGGGCCCTCGGCCCCCGGAACTCCTCCACGAAGCCAGCCGCGCACCTCAGGAGCCCCGCGCCCGCGGGCACCGGGTTGGCGTTGCGCATCCTGTTGGCCGAAGACAATGCGGTGAACCAGCGCGTGGCCTGCCTCCTCCTGCAGAGGCAAGGGCACTCTGTAATGGCAGCCAACAATGGAGCCGACGCACTGACGGCACTGGCGGGACAAGATTTCGACGTAATCCTGATGGATGTGCAGATGCCCGGCATGGATGGGATGCAAGCCACCGCTTCGATTCGGGCGCAAGAGGTCATCACCGGAAGGCACACTCCCATCATTGCCCTGACGGCGCACGCCATGGCCGAGGACCGGGAACGTTTCCTGGAGGCCGGCATGGACGCCTACATTGCCAAACCGATCCGTTCCCGCGAGTTGTTCGATACGATCGCCAGCGTGCTGTTACGCCGCAATCATCAAAACAGAGAGGAGCAAAACCATGTGGCACCCGCCTGAAGAGTTACGAGAAATCGAGGAGGCCGGGGATGACGGCCTTGTGCTGGAACTCATCGGCTGCTTTCAAACCGACGTCGCCAGCCGGTTCAAACATCTGCACGACGCTGTCGCCCGGCTGGATGCTGCCGCGGTGAAGGCGGAAGCCCACACGATCCGAGGCAGCGCCGGGCAGATGGGCGCGGAGGCGTTGGCCGCTCTGTGCCAGGCAGTCGAAGCCGGCGTCCCGGAGATGAGTTGGGCTGAGCGGGAATGCCAGTTGAATCAGGCGGAGGCTCGGTTCGCCGAGGTGTACAGCGCAATGGCCGAATACGTCGAAGCCAGGCGGCGCGCCGGTTAGCCACTCCCTGATCGAGGACACGCCTTCTGTCTCAAATCAGGACACTATCCCAGAATCTCAACACCGGCTAACTCAGGCCCGTACGTTTCCCGGCCGCGACATATGCCCAACCCATGAAAACACGTCTCGATATTTGCGGGGGATTGGCCCTCGGGCTGCTCCTACGTATTCCATGACGACGATCATCGAATCGACGACGCCTAATCCGGCGAATCATAACGAATCAGTCAGGGCTGTTTACGCGGACATCGCTAAGACACATCCCCCACGAGATTCGCAGAACGCTCGCAGCCAGCACCGGGTTCTGCCACGGCATTCCGGACCCCAGACGCATTCCCTACACAATTCGAAGAGCGCTCGCTATGAGAGCGTGCGCCAGCCTGTGTGGTTCTCGGTTCTGTTCGCCGCCGGGTGTGTCGCACGAGGGCTGAGTTCCTCCCAGCCAATCGCCTGGTCCTTCGACGGCCAACAGGCGTTCTATACGAACGCCAATGCCGAGCCCGTCGTCGTCGCTCCATTAGGTATCCCGCTGGATCCCGGGGAGACCCTCGCCGTACTCTGGGAGCGCGGAGAGACCAGTTACAGTTTGCGCCATGTCCACTGAGAAGGTAGAAGGGTCAAGAGTGAAGAAATGACATCCATTGTTGAAACTCCCGCTACTCATGCGCATCGTTTGTCTTGGTTGGCTGTTCTGCTCGCGTGATTTTGCGAGGGGGGATGAAAAGCATCGCCTGCCGAAGTCGGCAGTTCATCTGGAGGTTGAAACTTGTTCTGGGTGTTAAAAAAGTGGGGGAATTAACCGAATGACCGTTGTCTTGATCGTCATGCTGGCCTCGATGTTCGTATTCGGTGTCGGTTTTTGCCTGCCCCGAAAAGAAGGGGCCAGTCTCAAAGTTGAGCTGGCTGCTGCCAGGACTCGGATTCTGGCTAGCGGCGTGGTTGTCTTCACCGCCTTGATGCCAGTAGTCCTGGGCGCTAGCGCCCGGCGTTCGGAGTATCTCTTGATCCTGGCCACGGTGTTCGTGCTGGAGGCCGCAGTTTGCATTGCGATGATCGCGATGAAGACCAGACACCAACACCGCATCCGTGACGCCTGGCACAACCGCGTTTTTGGCAAAGGTGGTGCAGAATAAGGTAGTGTCGGCGGCCCCAGCGACGCCGGCCTTGACTCCGTTCCGGCGCCGGCCGGTGCCCGCCGTACAAGGGTTCGTCCTAGGCGGCAATCGGAACTGGCCAGGCCCACAGGATGGTGGGTATGAGAATGAATCGACCACGGATCGAACCGTCTGATTCCCAACAAGGTCACGTAGCCCGAGGCAGCAGTCGAGCCGAAAGCCCGACGCCGTCTTTCCTGACCGAAGAAGTAGGGGCTGCCGAAACCAGCCTCTCTAACGCCCTCCGGATCGAGAAACACATCCGCCAGCTCTTGAAGGAATATCAGCACTACGAGTTGCTTACTCAATGGCATGCATCTCGACGGATTGTCGAGCGCACGGCGGAGGATTATGCCGCGGCCACGCATCGGCTTATCGACGACGCCGCCAAGCAGCTATCGCAAGCCAGCGAGAGCCGGGCTGCTCTCTTGGCTTTCTTGGCTCGGAGGACTCC
>PMTT01000358.1 GCA_003167275.1 Bryobacterales bacterium
AGAACTGCCGCTTTTAGGCTGAAAGATACGGAAACCCTATGCCCTCCGTGCCGTTCCGGCAGCCGTTCCGGCACCCTTTTTGAGCCTGTAACCGTGGACCCTGGTTTAGGTTATATTCCCGTCAGGTGTTCTGTGTGCAACTTCACGGGGCGTAGAGTGAATGACATCCTCGTCCCAGATCAGGAGCATGGCAACAGTTGGAAGGGAATGGAGTCTCTATTGCAAATTGCAATCACGCACTCTCAGCGCACAACCAGAGCTTGACAATGAACCTTCCAGTTGCGATCTAACCAAGGCTCTTATGCCCGTTTTCGCCCAAAGTGGCAGATTCTACAACTCTTCCTGGGCCTTGCCTTATCCCTTCCAACCGGACGCTAAATTGGAAAGATTTCCAAGAAGAGCTTCTATGGCCGCGGCGATCACTACAACCACTCGGGGTACGCCGATCTGGTAATTACCGGGCTGGCTGGCCTGCGTTTGCGCGCGGACAATCTGGTGGAAGTCAATCCGCTGGTTCCCGCGGGTACATGGGATTGGTTCTGCCTGGATCGCGTGCCGTATCACGGACACATCGTGACGGTGGTTTGGGATAAGACTGGCGCGCGGTTCGGCAAGGGGAAGGGACTGCGGCGGTTGGCGGACGGAAGAGAGATCGCGCATTCGCCGGAACTGACTCGGATCAGCGGAACGATGGGGTGAGAGCTTTGCTCCGGCTTTGAGGCTCGGGCCAATTGCGCCCGGGATTTGCGAAGCAATGTCCCAGTCTTTGGACACTCCGAGCCAGGACTCGCAGATGCGGCGCCTTCCGTTGGGCGCCGCATCTGAAACGGAAAGCCAGCCACCGGGCGATTGAACGACGCCGCCGGGAGCGGGCTGACAGACGACAAAAGACGATCGTCTGTCCTACCGGGCTAGTCACCCTTGTCGTGCCGCATCACGACCAGGGCGGTGTGGGTAGCCTCGTCGCTCCCCAGTTTGGGACATGGGACTCTGTAGGCCGATTTCTCGGGTCCATTCCAGACTTCCGCCAGCGCGCAACGGCCCACACCGCACTCGAAGGAAAGGACTGCCTCGCCGGCCGCGGCCCACGCCTTCTTCGGATTGTGGGGCACCGATCCGACCAGTAGCACCGATCGTCCCCCGTCCACACTCCTGATCTCGAAGTACGGATGTCCGCCCAGGTGGTTGTCGGTTTTCACTTGATACGTTCCCGCCGGCATCACCACGCCACCAGCGCGAAACGCGAACGGGATTTCCGCCTTCAGGGATTGTGCCGAAGCACTGCCAGCCGCAACCACCAGGGTGGCCGCAGCGATCATCAGTCTCGTCATTCTCGTCGTGAAACTCGTCATTGTCGCACCCTCTGTCGGGCTCGCTTGATCACGTTCCCGATTCGCATATACAGAAGGCATCTGGGTGGCCAACTCGCTTCGAACCGTGCCGAAGTGTCGCTGTGGTTTGTAAATCTATGAAAACTCATGTAGTCGGCATTTACGTTTGACCGTGTTCAAGACGTTTTCGGTCGTTTCGTGAACCCAACGGTTCACTACTCTAAACCATCCGGTTCACTAGTGATCTAACTGCGTGATGCAGTTCGTTTGTGGGGCAGCTTTTCAAGCAGGATGGAATCCTGCCCCACATAAGTGAACCTTAGTGAACCTGTTCACACGGGCGAGGCACTAATCGCTGTTATTGGGTGTAATTAGGTAAGCCTGCCGTGAGGAGAGTATCGGAGAAAAGCGATAACAGAGTATGAATCGATCGGGGAAGGTAGAGGTATAGGTTTTCCGAGAACTGACGGCGTCCGGCGAGGTGGAGAGTTCTGCAGTTACACACGAATGCGGCGCCATCCGCAACAGGACAGGCCTCCTGGCATGTCCTGCAGATGGCGCCGCATGTCGGCATCGCAGTTGCGTGCCGTGTCTTCAGAAGTCTATCGAGTCGCTGTCACTAGTCGCCCTTGTCGGCCCGCATCACCACCAGCGCTGTTCGCGTGGGTTCATCGCGGCCCAGTTTGGGGCGTGGGAACGAATAGGCCGGCATCGCGTTGCCTGTCCAGATTGCCGATACGGCGCAGTGGCTCACACCGCACTCGAAGGACAGCACCGGATTGCCACTGGCCACCCACGCTTTCCGCGGATCGATGTTGGCCGCTCCCATCAGCATGACGGATCGATGCTCCTGCACACTGTGGAGCGTGAACATCGGTGAGCCGCTCAGTTGGCTGACGGCACTCACCCGATACGTTCCCGCCGGCAAAACCACGCCACCGGCGCGGAAAGTGAACGGGATTTCCGCAGTCATTCTCTGTGCCGAAGCACTGCCAGCCGCGACCACCAGGGTGGCCGCCGCGATCATCATTCTCGTCGTGAAATTCGTCATTGTCGCACCCTCTGTCGGGTTCGCTTCATCACGCTCCCGATTCGCATGTATACAAGGCATCTCGCGGGCCACAGCGCTTCGGAGCAATCCGAAATGCCTCCATGATTCGTAAATCTTTGAAAACTCATGTAACCGGCATTTACGTTTCACTGCCTTCAACCGCTTTCCAGTGGTTTCGTGAACTCAACGGTTCACGCTCGTGAACCTTCTGGTTCACCAGGGCGCTTGCGGGGCTTGCTAAACTGCCTACCGGATATGGATGCGGAATTTATCGTCGTCAGCGGGCCCCTTCTGGGCGCGCGATTTACGCTGGGAACAGGCGAGGTCCACATCGGCCGCGCTCCCACCGCGGAGATCCGGCTGACCGAGCCCGAAGCTGCTTGGGACCATTGTCTAGTCCAGCCCCGCGATGGCCGATACCACCTTCTCGACCGGCGCACCGGCGCCGGAACCTATGTCAACGGCATGCGCATCCGGGAGCACGCACTGGAGCCCCACGATCAGGTCAGCATTGGGGAGACGGTGTTGGTCTACCGCGAGGACCCGGCCTTGATCCCATCGGATTCCCCCGATCACATGCTGCTCCGCGCCTGCTCCCTTCTGTTCCTGTTCCGTGCCATTGCTATGTCGCAGAGCGGCAGCCATCGCGCCACGTTGGAGGTCCAACTCCTCCGGCTGATCGCCGATATTGTCCCTTGCGAGGGCGGCGCCGTCCTCCTGGGCCGCAATGAAGACGGACTCCGCGCCGCCGCCCGGGAACGCTCGGGTCCGGTGGACCTGGAGGAGATCGCCGCCCGCGTCTGTCGCGAGGGAGTTGTCGTGGAACCCACGCGGAGGATGGTGGCGCTGGTCCTATATGTTCACGGCGCGATTGCCGGCGCGCTGATAGCATGGTTCCCCGAGATACAGGCCGTCAACCTCTCCGACCATCGCGACACTCTGAGTGCCATTTCCACGTTAGCCGCCGCCGCGCTCGAAACCGCCCGCGATGTGGAGCGTCTGCAGGCCGAAAACACCATGCTCATGGAGCGTTTGGGCTCGGGTGAGAGCGGTATCGTGGGCCAGAGCGCCGCCATCGGAAAGCTCTTGCAGATGATCGCGCGCGTGGCGCCTCAGGACACCTCCGTCCTCATTTTGGGCGAAAGCGGCACCGGCAAGGAACTGGTGGCGCGCGCCCTGCACCAGCAGAGCCCCCGCTCGGCGAAGCCATTCATGGCCATCAACTGCGCGGCTCTGACGGAAACATTATTGGAGAGTGAACTGTTCGGGCATGAAAAGGGCGCCTTCACAGGCGCGGTCGCGCAGAAGAGGGGCAAGCTGGAAGTGGCCGAAGGCGGCACCGTCTTCCTGGACGAAATCGGCGAACTGGCGCAGCAGCTTCAGGCCAAACTGCTGCGTGTCTTGCAGCAGCGCGAATTCGAGCGCGTGGGCGGCACCCGCACGTTGAAGCTCGACGTCCGCCTGATCGCCGCCACCAACCGCGATCTTTCGAGCGAAGCCCGCCGGGGGGCTTTCCGCGAAGACCTGTACCATCGCTTGAACGTAGTCGCGCTACGCGTACCGCCGTTGCGCGATCGGCCGGACGACATCCTCGCGCTGTCCCGATACTTCCTGGAACGGGCCGCGGCCCGCTGCCGCCGGCGGGTTTCGGATATCGCACCGGAGGCGGAGCGCTACCTGATGACCTACTCGTGGCCCGGCAACGTCCGTGAGCTGGAGAACGCCATCGAGCGTGCGGTGGTGCTGGGTCAATCCGACGTGCTGCTGCCGGAGGACCTTCCCGAGACGATCCTGGAATCGTCGCCGCTGCCCGAGATTCCCGGCGCGCTACAGTCCTCCGTCACCCAGGTCAAGCGCCAGTCGATCATCGCCGCCTGGCAGGAGAGTGGCGGAGACCATAGAACGGCGGCCGCGCGTTTGAATATTCACCCGAACTCGCTCCGGCGGCTGATCCGGAGCTTGAATCTGCGCGACGTCCTGGAATGATGCGGAAACCGTGTTTTCATGTCGTTCCGCCAATCGCAAACGGACAATCCGGTCCAAGTACGGTAAACTGGGTTATATCCTAGGCGGAATTACTTGTATCGGTTAGCCTTTGCAGCCATTCTGGCGATTGCCATCTCGGTCCGCGCTGCCACGCCCGATCTGGGACAGCTTGATGCCAGTCCCACTCTATTCACCGTCATGGCGGCGCTCAACGCGGCCGGATACGATGCCGACCTGGCGTCGGGGAACAATCATCCACTGCGGAATGCCATCCGCGCGGAACTGGCCAAACGCAACATACCTTCGCTTCCCGCCATCAAGGATTTCCTCGCCAAGCATCGCAGGAGGAGCGACGGCGACGTCGAGTTGAGCCCGTACCTATCCTTCGCACTCACCGCCGGAGGCCCGCCCAATTTCGCCATCACGACGCGCGACATCGAGATTCCGCCGGATGTGAGCTCCCTGAAGGAGTTCTCGCAGTTGCTCGCCGCTTTTTACAAAGAGGCGAACATCGAGGACCTGTGGAAACGCTCCCAAAGCAGTATCGATCGGTATTGCGGCATTTATCACGGGCCGGTTTCGGAGGCGGTGCTTCAGGTGAATTCGTTCTTGAGGCAACCGACTTCGGGAGTTCGGGGCAGCCATTTTCAAGTTCTCATCGAATTGCTGGCCGCGCCGAACCAGATCCAGACCCGAAGTTATGGCACCGACTACACGGTGGTGATCACCCCCTCCCCAGAGCCTCGTACTTTCGATGTACGGCATGCCTATCTTCATTATTCTCTGGAACCGCTGGCAACCCGTTACCACGAGATTCTGGAGCGTAAAAAGGTTCTTGCCGACCATGCGATCCGGGCGCGGGGACTGGGCGATTCCTTTAAAGAGGACTTCCTGCTGCTGACCACCGAATCTCTGATCAAGGCGATCGAGGCCCGGCTGGACCACAAGCCGGAAGGGGTACAAGAGGCTCTGCGGGAGGGTTATATCCTGGCGCCCTACTTTGCGGAACAGTTGCCAGTTTATGAAAAGCAGGAGCAGTCGATGGCGCTGTACTATTCGCAAATGGTGGGGGCCATCGACTTGGTGAAGGAGGATGCGCGGCTTTCCAAAGTGGAGTTTACGGCGCCCGCCGCGCGGCCGACTGTGAAGACCCCGACTCCGCCTCCTGTGCCGGCGCTCACAGGCGCGGCAAAGACGCTGGAGGAAGCGGAGCAGCTTTACAAAGCGAACGATCTCGACCGGGCCAACAAGCTTTTTACCGACCTCCTGCAGCAGAGCGACCTGAAGTCCATGCGCGCCGCGGCCTACTACGGGATGGCCAGGATCGCCACGAAGAAAAGGGATCCCGACAATGCCGAGCGGCTGTTCCAAAGAACCCTTGAGATGGACCCGGAGCCATTCGTCAAGGCTTGGACGCTGGTCTATCTGGGACGATTGTCCATGACGACTCAAGACGGTGGTCCGCAGGCAGCCAATTATTTCCAACAGGCGCTCGCAGTCGAAGGCGGGTCCGACGAGGCTCGCAAGGCTGCGCAACAGGCTTTACAACAGATTTTGAAGCAGTAACGTAAGGAGTTTTTGGAATGAAACGAATGATTCTCACCGGTATCCTGGGTTTGGCGACCGGTTTTTCGTGCCTGATGGCACAGCAGCCGCCGGCGCCGCCCGCGAAGGCAGCACAGAAGGGACCGGCGCCCAAGTCGCCGGCTGAGGGACAGGCGTTGAACGATCTGTTCACCGCCGCCAACTCGCAGAACAATGACGGAATCATCAAGGCGGCGGAGGATCTGATCACTAAGTTCGCCGACACCGACTTCAAAGAAGTCGCGCTGATGCTGGAGTCCCAGGCTTACAAGCAGAAGGGGGATACCGTCAAGGCGCAAATCTACGGCGAACGCGTGCTTGAAATCAATCCCAAGAGCTTTCAGACCACGCTGATGTTGGGCGAGATTTTGGCGATGACCACTCGCGAGAATGATCTGGACAAGGAAGAGAAGCTGTCGAAGGCCGACAAGTATTTGAATGGAACGATCGAAATCCTGAAGACGGCGCCGAAGCCCAACCCCCAGATTCCGGACCAGCAGTGGGAAGACGCCAAGAAGCAGCTCACGGCGGAGGCCCATAACGACCTGGGCCTGGTGGCGATGGATCGCAAGAAGTACGACGTGGCGATCACCGAATTCAAGATGGCTGTGGATGGCGATCCGCAAGCCACTTTTTCGGTGCGGCTGGCATCGGCATACCAATTGGCCGGCAAGAACCAGGAGGCCCTGGAGATTTGCGACAAGTTGCTTGCGGACCCGCAACTCCATCCCCAGATCAAGGCCGTGGCGCAGAATGTGAAAGCCCTGGCATCGAAGAAGTAGCGCCTGGCCCCATGCGCGCGGACACGGCATCGCTGGAGTTGCGGATCAGTCACCACTTTTCCGACCCGGAGTTGTTGCGCCGCGCGCTTACCCATAGTTCGCTCGCCAACGAATCACGGACCGCTGGTCCCAGTTCTCCCTTAAACGACAACGAGCAGCTCGAATTCCTGGGCGATTCGGTGCTTGGGTTTCTGATCGCTGAGGCTCTGGTCCGGCGTTTTCCCGGGTCCCGGGAGGGCGAGCTTTCGCGTTTGAAGGCCCACTTGGTGAGCGCTGCCCACCTGCATGGGGTTGCCCGGCGGCTGGATCTGGGTAGCTACCTGGAACTCGGGCGGAGCGAGGAAATGAGCGGTGGCCGGGCGAAAAAAACGCTGCTGGTGGACGGACTGGAGGCTGTAATCGCCGCGATCTACCTGGATGGGGGGCTGGACGCGGCCCAGACCTTTGTGTCGACCCACGTCCTGGACGCGCCTTTTTCGAGCGATGAGGATGCCGGCACGGACATTCAGCCGGCCATTACGAATTTCAAGAGCGCGCTGCAGGAATTGGCACAATCCCGCAAATTGCCGCAGCCGCGCTATGTGATCGTGAAGGAGCGTGGCCCGGAGCACTCCAAGACGTTCACCGTGGAAGTCCGGATAGGCAAAGAGTGTACCGGCCAGGCCGATGGACGCACCAAAAAGATTGCCGCACAGCGGGCTGCTCGGGGAGTTTACGAGCGCATGATGCTGGAGGAGCCGGCGGAATCGAGCGGTGTACCACAGGCGGCCTCGCCGCCGGCAGTCTCGTAGCGGCGGGAAATATGGGACAGGCAACTCTGTCCGAACGCCCCGCTTTTCCGCCGCGTGGATAGACTGCCTGTCCCCATATTTCGCGGTCCCGATGGCTCAATAGGTGGCCCCTGAGAGCCGCCGGACAATCTAAAGCATATCCCACATTGAATTCCGACCTGCATATCTCTTATACTGTGTGGTCGGTTCCTATTCGAGTAAGTGAATTCACCTCGTCCCTCACGGGAGGGGCCAGACTCGTAGAAAGACCTCGGCAATCCTGAGGAGGATCTCCTTCGATGCTCTCACATACGGACACGATTTGTGTCGGACGGCTTACCGGCCGTCGAAAAGCCGCAGGCGGGCGTACTGCGCCGCTTCTGCGTGTTTGGTTGGCTCTTCTGGCATTATGGGCGCTGGCCGCCCCTCTGATGGCACAGGAACAGGCGGGAGGCGAGGCCAATCTCGTACTTCCCGATCTCCACTCCGCCTCTGCTCCTACGTTTCTTGGCGGAATCAGTGGCGTTACGTTGCTCACGTGCGGCTTGGCCGTCAGCGCTCTCGGTCTGGTTTTTGGCCTGTTCATCTTCGTCCGGATGCGCAATATGCCGGTGCACTCTTCCATGCGGGAAGTCTCCGAGCTGATCTACGAAACCTGCAAAACTTACTTGGCGACCCAGGGGAAGTTCCTGCTCCTCCTGGAGGCGTTCATCGCAGTGATCATCGTTTTCTATTTCGGGTTCCTGCAAGGCATGGGAGCTTACAAGGTGGCGATCATTTTGCTGTTTAGCGTGATCGGCATCTCCGGCAGTTTCTGTGTGGCGGCGTTTGGGATGCGTGTGAACACGTTCGCCAACTCGCGAACCGCGTTCGCCAGCCTGACCGGGAAGGCTTACCCATGCTATGACATCCCGCTCCAGGCCGGCATGAGCATCGGGATGCTGCTGGTCTCCGTGGAACTGCTGATCATGCTGTTTATCCTGCTGTTCATTCCCGGCGCCCTGGCCGGCGCTTGCTTCATCGGCTTCGCCATCGGCGAA
The DNA here is from genome assembly GCA_003167275.1 of Bryobacterales bacterium. Classification (GTDB taxonomy): domain Bacteria; phylum Acidobacteriota; class Terriglobia; order Bryobacterales; family Bryobacteraceae; genus JAIQFL01. The sequence goes on from PMTT01000358.1 coordinate 8,545, forward strand.
TCGCTCGGCGCCGCGGCCCTGCGCGTGGCCGGCGGCATCTTCACCAAGATCGCGGATATCGGCTCGGACCTGATGAAGATCGTGTTCAAGATCAAGGAAGACGATGCACGTAATCCCGGCGTCATTGCCGATTGCACGGGCGACAACGCGGGCGATTCGGTGGGGCCCTCGGCCGACGGTTTCGAGACCTACGGCGTGACGGGCGTCGCATTGATCACGTTCATCCTGCTCGCGGTCGGTAGAAAAGACGCGGCCGGCGTATTTGTGCCCAACCAGACCGTCCAGATACAACTGTTGGTCTGGATCTTCACCATGCGCATCATGATGGTGATTTCGTCCGCGGTCGGGTACTTCGTGAATAGCGCCATCGCCAAGGCCCGGTTCGGCAACGCCACGAAGTTCAATTTCGAAATTCCGCTCACTACCCTGGTCTGGCTCACGTCCATCCTCTCGATCGGCCTCACGTACGTAATCAGCGCATTTATGATCCCGACCCTCGGCGGCGACACTTCCATGTGGTGGAAACTCGCCACTGTCATCAGTTGCGGCACTCTGGCCGGCGCACTGATTCCCGAATTTGTCAAGGTGTTCACTTCCACCAATTCGCGCCACGTGCGCGAGATCGTAACGAGTTCGCGGGAGGGCGGCGCTTCACTCAACATCCTGTCCGGATTCGTGGCAGGTAACTTCAGCGCCTACTGGCTGGGCTTCACCATGCTGGCCCTCATGAGCGTCGGCTACTCGATTAGCAACATGTTCCCGGCCGCTCCAAACGAGCTCATGTTGGCCCCGGCGGTCTTCGCCTTCGGCCTGGTGGCATTCGGGTTCCTCGGCATGGGTCCTGTCACCATCGCGGTGGATAGCTATGGTCCCGTGACCGACAACGCCCAGTCCATCTATGAGCTTTCCACCATCGAGACTCTGCCCAACATCAAACAGGATATCCAGAAGAACTTTGGCTTCGTTCCGAATTTCGACAAGGCCAAGGAAAACCTCGAAGAAAACGACGGCGCGGGCAATACTTTCAAAGCAACCTCCAAGCCCGTGCTGATCGGCACCGCTGTGGTGGGCGCCACCACCATGATCTTCTCCACAATTGTAAGCCTGACTCACGGGTTGCAGCCGCAGTACTTCGAGAAGATCTCGCTAATGCACGCGCCATTCCTGCTGGGAATTATCGCCGGAGGCGCGGTGATCTACTGGTTCACCGGAGCCAGCGCGATGGCCGTCACGACCGGCGCCTATCGGGCGGTAGAATTCATCAAAGCCAATATCAAGCTCGAGAGTGCCGAGAAGGCCTCCGTGGCCGATTCGAAAAAGGTCGTCGAAATCTGCACGAAGTACGCTCAGAAGGGCATGTTGAACATCTTCCTGGTGGTGTTCTTCGCTACCCTCGCATTTGCATTCCTGGAGCCGTTCTTCTTTGTCGGATACCTGATTTCGATCGCCCTGTTCGGACTCTACCAAGCCCTCTTCATGGCCAATGCCGGCGGAGCTTGGGATAACGCCAAGAAGGTGGTGGAGACAGAACTGCACGCCAAGGGGACACCGCTGCACGACGCTTGCGTAGTGGGCGACACGGTCGGCGATCCGTTCAAAGACACCAGTTCGGTGGCGCTGAACCCGATCATCAAGTTCACGACGCTATTCGGATTGCTGGCCGTCTCGCTGGCAGTGAAACTCACCGACGATAAGGGCGCAGCTCTGACCACGGGTCTGGCGGCCGTGTTCTTCGTCATTTCCGTCGTTTTTGTTTACCGCAGCTTCTACGGCATGCGCATCGAGAGCGGCGGCAAAGACTAAGCGGCAAGGGCATTCCTGCCCGTCCGTTAAGGCAGGAATGCCCGTCCAGCACTTGGGCTGTTACCGCCGTTGTACAATCGAACTAATGCAGGCGCCAGAGAGCGGCGTGTTGTCCGGCAACCACTGCTTTACCGAAGCCGAAATCGGCGAGCAGCATGAGCGCCGGGATACCGGCCACTTCCTCCGAGGCGTTACCCCCGGCGGCCGGGTCGCCCGCCTCAACTTTGACAACCATCAACTCCTGGAAGGCTATTGCGCTGTTCCCCTGGCGAGGGCCCTCGTGATGCCGCTCAACGTGCACCGCACGAGTCTCGATCTGATGGCCATCCTCAACCACGCCGAGCCGCCCGAGATTGTATGAGATTGTATCCCAGACGTGGATTTACGGGTTTGTTGTTGGCGCTTCTCGGGAGTTCCTGGCGCAGCGGCAGCCGCGCGACAGCCCGCGAACCGGCTTCCCCGCAGCATTCCGATTCGGGTGAAAAGACCGCGCCGCCGCGCGTACAGCTCAGGCGATATCGAGCCGATGCGGCAATCCTGCTGCTAGGGATCACGATTTTCCGGCGCAGCGGAGTGGGCGGGGGCCAGGCTTCTCTTGAGGAGTCGAGCGACGGCGCATCCACCACCAGGACATTGTTCTTTGCGGCCGGGTCGGATCCCGCGCGCGCCCACGGTTTGAACCGGCTCGGCTGGATTCGGGAAGTCGTTCGGGAGTCGAACTCGATTCCCGTTGAGGCACAATACTTTGGGGTGCTGACCGCATCGCCTGAAGAAAGTCTGGAGCACGCGAAGAAGTCGATTTCCACTCCGGCCGCGAAGAACAGCATTTACAGCGCGGTGAGCGGACGCAATACCCCGGGCGAAAGTCGCAGCGCCATCACCCATTTCGAGTTAAACGGCGGCGCCCAATGGTCCGATAAACGGTTGATCGAAACCGCGCAGTCCACCTTCCAGGACAAGGTGGAGTGGCGCGCGACATCTTGGCCAAAAGCAACGAATCAGACTCCGCCAACTTTCCTCTTTGAATTGGCGACGCTCTTGAGGCAGCGCACCCCGCACGCGGCTGGCCGGTATGTTTACAACGAGCAGGAGTATTTGCTGGAATTGGATGCGCCGCAGTTCGGCAAACCTACAGGCAAGGCGGACCGTCTCCTGCCGGTACACGGCAAGATCCGCAACCAGCGCACCGGCGGGCTGACGATCTTTACGGTCTGGATGGAGGACTCGCCCGGCTCTATCGTACCGGTGCGCATCGAGTATCAGCCGCGCTCGTTTCTGCGTCTGGTCTTTGAACCCGCGGATGTCTGAAGCAGCGTCGTCCAAGCGGGGTGCGCCCCAGCACAGAGGACCTCGTCCGCATACTATAATGAAAGGAATGCGTTTCTATCCGGGCCTCATAGTATTCGTGTGCGCGAGCTTCGTCTGCGCGCAGACGAACGACGACCCGGAGGTGGCGCGTGCGAAAGCTGGAATCGACAGACTTCGCGCCCTGGTCGAGGCCGGGGCACTGCCGCGAGCTCAATTGCAGAAAGCGGAAGAGCAGATCGTCGATGCGCAGGACGCCGCCTACCTTCGGAAAACTCTTTACGGTCAGGAGCTTACGGCCGAACAGTCGGACGAGATGATCGCCGCCGCGAATCGCCGTTTCGAACGCCGCAAGAAGGCCTTCGACGAAGCTCAAAAACTAGTGGAGGCGGGTGTGGCGTCCCAACTCTCGCTTGCCACCTTCCTCGACGAGTTGGACATGACCCGTAGGGAATGCGATCTGGCTGAGTCGCGTGCCAAGCTAACAGTCGCTCTGGCGGAGATGGCCAAGGCCGAGGAATCTCTGGAGAACAAGCTGTCGCAGGAACCGGCGGAGGCGCCTCAGATCGCGGAGCGCTTCGATGGTGACGGCCTCTTTACGGTCCTTACTTTCACCAAAGTGGAGTCCGCATTCACGAACCATTTCGGAAAGCCGCTTCCGGTCAGTGCGATGGGAGATACCCCGGTCCACCGCGCCCTCGGCTTCGACCATCGAGGCAGGGTGGATGTGGCGATCAACCCCGATCAGCCGGAAGGCGTGTGGCTGCGCGAATACCTGACGGCGAACAAGATTCCGTTCTTTGCCTTTCGCCAGGCCGTCCCCGGCAAGGCGACCGGCGCTCACATTCACCTGGGGCCAATGAGCACCCATCTCAAGCTTGGCGGATAATAGCAAACTCCATGATCGATCCAACCCTGCGGGTTTTGATTCCCTCCGAGAAGATCCAGGCGCGTATTCGCGAACTCGGCGACCAGATCTCGCGCGACTATCCCGACGGTAATCTGCACATGATCTGCATCCTGAAGGGTGCCTGCTTCTTCCTGACGGATTTGGCGCGCGCCATGAAGCGCGACGTATTTGTGGACTTCATGGGGATCTCGACCTACGGGAAGGGGAAGACCAGTTCCGGCGAAGTCAAGGTCACCAAGGACCTCGACATCTCGCTCGAAGGCGCCGACGTCCTCATCGTGGAGGACATCGTGGATAGCGGCGTGACCCTGAATTACCTCATGCACCTGATGGAACAGCGCAGGCCCAAGTCGATTCGCATTGCGGCGCTCCTGGACAAGCCCGAACGCAGACTTCGCCCTGTTCATGCGAGCTACGTTGGCTTCCAGATCCCGGACCAGTTTGTGGTGGGTTACGGCCTGGACTATGCCGAAAAGTACCGCAACCTGGACGACATCTGTATTCTGGAGAATACCGCTTAAACCCCGCCCGACTTCCGACCACGAAATATTTAGTCCACTCGCGATCATAATCTCGTCGTTTTTGCGCCTGTATTAAATGAAGGGATTCGCCAGACACGGCGAACAATCCAAGTGACGAGAAGAACGAATATTACGTTGCTGGCCGCGGCCATCGCCGCGTGCTCACCGGCAGTAGGAAGAGAGAATGATACGATGCGAGAACTATTGGAAGCCAGTCAGAACGACAAAAAGGGCCTGATGCTCTACGTCAAGGGCCAGAGCATAGCCGGTATTGTGGTGAAGATCGCCGGCGATGTAGTCGAGTTGCGAAGCCGGGAATACAGCCGGATCGCGGTACGCATCGATTCCATCGACGCCGCCGCAATGGCCTGAGGCTCCCCGCCGCCGATGCTATTGCGCGGCTACTTCCCCATGAAACGCGCATTCCCGTGGTTAACATCCAACGGCAACGCGTACCCAATGAGGCAAAACTGGTCCAGCGCAAAAAGCACTACTGACTCCATCCCCGCGGCGAAAGCTAGCCGTCTTTCCCTTTTCCACGGAGTCGTGTAGTCGCCGATGCCCACTAGGTGGCTGCGCTGCGCCGGAGGAAACCCAAGTCCCGCCGGCAATGCAATCGACTCGCGGGCCTTGTTTAGATCCCGTTCGCCCGTATAGGTGAAATTCTCAGTCTTGAGACACGTCAGATTCGCCGGCGTCCAGTAAGTGCTAGGATAATTGATAATTCGATTCAGCGGCGTATCGTTCACATCCGGCGGATAGAGCACCTCGAATCGGGCCTGCGGACACGACTGCCGCACAAAACTCATGATGCTCGTTGTGAATTGGCCCACCAGCCCCGGCAGGAAAGCGCACTCCCTCGGAAACGATGCGGGGTCTGCATTCTGGTTCGGAATCACTCCGATAGGCTGCCCGTAAGCGGCCTGGAACGCATTCTTGGTGTAATCGTCGTAAAACGGCATGCCTGAACCGTCATCGGCCTTATACCACCACTGAACTTCCCCGAACTGCAGGTAAGGAACCATCCCGGCTTGCACCATCACATCCGCCATGTCCAGGTAGACCTGCTGCCAGAACGCCGTGCTCGCGGGACTAAAGTTCGTCTGCAAAGCCGGGGTGATTACCCACACCGGTCCATCCGGGTATCTCTGCGCAATTCCCGTCGCCGTGCTGTCGTCACCGTGACGCAGCTCCATACTGAACGCCGCCGCCGCGTCGATCCCATACCCCTTCAGCGCCCGAAAGTAGCTGCAGCTCCAGTCGCGAACCGCACGGTTCAGTCGTGGCGCCGCGGTCAAATCCGTGCGCCACGCCGAATCGCTATCCGAAGTAGGCCCCGTCCCGCCAGTTAGGGTGGCCCCGCTGGCTGTCGCCGTAAATGTGCTCCCGCTGCTACTCGCTGAGATGCCAATGCTGTTGCCCGCAACCCCCATGGCACGCGCAGTTACTGTGAGGGTCGCTCCCTCGGCGTGAGCCCACACCGCCGACGAACCCGCCGCGATTAACAGCTCAAAGCATTTCGCGACCGTCTCCGCCGTGTCGCTGGTCAGGTTCACATGTTGGATTGCGGTTCCTGCCACCTTGACCACCGTAGTATCCATGAACACGGGCGTTCCCGCGAACTGAAACGTGGCCGACGCGTACTGATTGCCCGGGCAGCACAGTTCGTAGAACCACATGGCGCCGGCGTAATGATTGGCTCGTCCTTGGAACCCCAGCTTGTCGATCAGCCAGGCCGTCCTCTCCGGTGCGATAGCGAGTGAGTGGTTCGTGTCCCAGTCGGTCGCCAGCGTGGTAGCGCGAGAATTCTCGAATGCCGGCAAGTCTACGGTGGGTATCGCGATCTCCAGGAAGTCGAAGTACAGCTTCGATCCCTGCGCACCGCTATGTGTCACCGTGACCGTATGAGTTCCTCCCGCCGCGAACTGACCCAGGGAATGGCGGATCAGTACATCCTCACCTGATCGCACCAGATCCAGAATCCACACTTGGTTGCCATCCACCTGGACACTCGCCCGCGCACCTGTATCCAGATACCTCGTCCCCAGATACAACGTATGCGCCACCGTCGACGAATACGTGCATTGCAAGTGATCGCCGGGTGTCGTTGTGAATCGGCTCGATCCCCCCGAGTAATTGCCGCGATCCTCTGTCCATGAACCCACTAAGTTCACCGCTGGCGAGTCGTCTTCGATCCGCCTGCTCCCCGGTCCCGCAACAGTGTAGCTCAGATTCGTTCCCACTACCTGCCAGTTCGTCACGACCACCGAGAACTCGCTCCGCTGAAAATTACCCGGCTGCAAATCCGCCGCCCAAGTCCAGCGCAGCTTCCGTACATTCGTCGTGACGACCTTGTTCCCATTGGAGTCAACCAGGTTGCCGAAATCCAGGCTAACCTTCCACTGCTGTGGCGAGATTCCGCCGCTGAACATCGTCGAGGCGGGCGACCAGGATTCCGTACCCGCCCCGTGTACTCCTCCGTAAACACCGACCCTGTTTCCGTTCGACCCCGGCGCACCGTTATAGGTCAAACTGATCGTGGCCCCCGCAGCAACCGCCGAAATCACGCAACCGCTCTTGCCGTTGATAAACTGAACGAGCACCCCAGCCGCGGCCTCCAGCGTATCGCCCGCAGCCAAGATGTAATTGACGTGATCTTCCAGCCATCCCAACTCAATCATGTCACCGACCGTCGGTGTGCCCTGCAACTCCATGACCGCCGTTGCCGGAACGTAGGTGCCATCCGGAGTCGCATAGCTCTTGAGAGGGATCCAATGCAGCACTTCCACCTCGCTAGAGCCCTGCGCGTGTTCTTCCCAAATTCTCAAGTCCGACCACCCCAGCGAGTCGTAACTCGTAAAGTCCAGCGCGATGCAGTTCGTCCGCGCTTCCTCATACGAAAGCGTAATCCCGCTGAGGTCTCCGTCCGGTAAGTTGCGTAAGGCAGGATGCTCGAACACATTGTCCCGGTTCCACTCCAACACCGCCCAATCGAACTGCTGCCGCCAGCACCCCGAGACCGTGAATCCGTTTTCGCTGGTTTCGCTCAGCGCGGCCACCGTCGAGGGCTCCTGAAAGTAACACTGCAGGTCTCGATCGGGCCGAAGCTTACTAAGTTGTTCCGCCATTAGAGTCGAATGAGCACCGTGAGGTCGCTCCCTGGAATGCTCTGCCCGACTGACACCAACGAAAGCGTAATCTGCGCCCCGGAGGTCAACGCTGGAAGCGTCAGGCCACTCACACTGTTTGAGACGATCGTCCCCGCCGCAAATGTCAGCGTGCAATAAGCTGTGCCGTTCACATTCACCACTGCCTGGACCACCGCATCCGCCGCACCACCTAACACCGCGAAGACATCCCGTACCGCGTGCGACGCCTCCACTAAGATCGCCGGCCCCACCGACGAATCCACCGCCAGGAATCCGTCTACTTGTAAGGAATACTGCCCGCCCGAGAGCGTCCGCAGCCCTTGATCGTCATTGTGAGTCAAGTAGATGCTGCCCGTTGGGCTATTCCCCACCGCATTCGTCACGAACAACTCCGCGCTCGCGACCCGCACATCCGGCAGTGAAATCGGGTAAATCCAGCTCCCACTGTAAGGGCTGCCGAAGAAATCCGCCGGGAACGGTGCGATGGCCGTCGTACTTTCGAGCCCATACACCGCTTTTTGAGCCGCGTGCGCACCCGCCGTCGTGTTGTGCATTCCGCGCGTCACTCCGTACACCGTTCCGTCGCTCTGTACGGCGTCTACGAGCATCACCTCGGCCTCGATCTGAATGAAGCTCCCCGCCGTGGCCGTCCCGGGCGCACTCAGGTTCAATACCGTATCCGTAGCCGTAATTGCGCTCCCGAGTAAGAGTACAGGTGGTCCTTGCAGTTCGTCATAGTAGTACATCGTCAGCGTCCCCGACGAAATGGTCCGCGTGTTAGTCAGCGAAGTGAACGACACACCGCTTAGAATCACGCGCCCGCCCCGAGGGTCCGCCGCCATCCCCAAAAAGGGCGCCGGAGGAACATCGCTGTCACCGCCGCTCGTCCCGCTGCCGTTGATCTGCCACCGCGTGACCGTCGATAACTCCGCCGCGCTCTCCACATCGTTCACGTTCGCCGCCCTCCCACTGACGTGCACCGTTTCTCCCGACCGGTTCGGAATCGCGAATCCGACCGGACTGCTCTTCGCCAGCGCTCCGAAATGCCAGCCATTCTCCGCGACCACGAAGAAGCTCGTGGCGTCCGGTTCTACCCCCCACGCCGGCGTTACGGTCACCACGGTGTCGGTGTTCGACGAGATCATCCGTTCCTGACCGGCGCCGCGTCCCCGCGTAATCCGTGCCACCATGCCTCGATAACCGTTCGCGGCCATCTCTAGCGTCCCGTTCCCAACAGTGCTCGAAGACTGAACCGTCACCCCGTTCTCGGGCTGTAGTTCCATCCTCCAGTAGAAGTTGGCGTGATCGAAATTCATATCGGGAGGCGCGATCAGTTGATCGGCCAGTCCTGTATCCGTAAACTGCCCGGCCACCGGCTGGTTTGAGGCGATCCGGAAAAGCTGCGCGGGGGTCGCACCCCGGTACACGTGAAACCCGCTGGTCCCCGAAGGAAAGCTCAGTCCTGACAGCGTCACGCTCGCGCCGTCACTCACAGTCGTCGCCGCAATAATGAACGACAACCCGCTCTCCCCGCCCGCGCTGTCCGCCGCCGACACGGCATAGTAATAAGTCTCTCCACCTCTGAGTGTCCCGCCCTCTCCCAACGTCACTCCGAGGCTCAACAGCGGCATGCCCAGTGTGGAGGCCTGGGCGATGGCAGGGGAAACGAAGCTTATGTCGACTTCCGTTTCCACCGTGCCATCGCTACTGGTGGTGGCAGACTCCGCCACACCGAACTGAATATCCCCGTTGGCATCCAGGACGGTACCCATCAGCGGCCTCGGCAAGCCGACTCCTGTGTTGCCCTGCTGTCCACCTCCAGCGGGAGAAGTCACTTGCCCATTCGTATCCGCATACCACGCGTCGTCGTGAATCTGCGCCGTAATCGNNTTGACGCTCGTCAGGAACCGGACATAGGTGTTGCCGCGGACAGACTTATCCAGCGTGAACTTCAGGATCCTCGCTGCCTGGTCGTAATTCGGAAGCCCCAGCGCACTCAGAGTGGCGGAGACCTCTTGCCCGGTCGCCGCCAAGTCGTCTGGATCTACCAACTGGTAGCTGTCCTGCTGGTACGAGTTCATCGCGTCCTGAAATTCCACAGTCAGCACGTTCGGCGTGTCCGCTATGCCTCGCGCTGTTACTGTCACACTGGGCGTTCCATCCGCCAGTCGCATGATTCCCGAATACCCGTTGCTGCCGTCGCCGAACTCATAGCTCGGCCAGCCTCCGTCCAGTTCTGCTGTGCTATTGGACCAGTCCGGCTTCGAAGCCCGTTCCAGTGCTACGGTGTTTTCCACTTGGAGTTGGAGCACGCCTCCCGGCCCATAAGTAAGGTACAGTCGGCTGCAATTGCGGACTCCTCGGACCACATCCCCACAACTGCGCCGCGTCTGCAAAACCAGATTGCACTGAAACCGCGGAATGCTGATCGCGTTGCCGTTCAGGTCGGTCGAGTTGATCGTCTGGTCGCAATATGCTGCGGCGGCCGCGAAGCTGACCAGATCGAGCTCCGAAGTTCTCCATCCGCCCCGCCGCAGAATGTCCAGCAGGATCCATGCGGGGTTGCTCGAGAATTGATCGCTCGTGTAAGTCCCGTCCGCTCCATAGACTGACACTTTCAAGCCCTGCGCCAGGACTTCCACCGACGGCAGCGAAGTCCCGTTGCTGATGCTGTTCGGCACCACCACGGACAGATAAGCCATGCTGCCATACGGATCTCCAGCCGGATTTCCGCTTGCGTCTGTGAAGTTTGGATCAAAAGCGCCGTCGCGCGTGCCGAGAGTTTCGACGTTATACCAGCCCGTGCCTGTCATATTGGCGCCCGAGACACCTAGCGGAATCTGGTATCCATTCACCAGCACAGTCAGGACTCCCTGCATCTCGCCGACTCCTAGCAGCACCTCCATCCGGGTGAGGTTCCCGTCATTGCGTGCGAACACCACCTCCGGCATATACCAGGCCGTGCCGTACAACATCGGGACAAAGTCGTTATACCGCGCCTGGTTCACTGACACCGCGGATGTCGACCAGTCCTTCCCATAGCTCCGCACCGCGATCGCAGGCGGAATGAACTCCAAGCCGCCAAAACGGGTAAACATGCCGCGCGCCTGACAGTCATTGCGTGTGTAACCGCACGATGTGAAAGGCTGGCCGCCGTTCAGATTTCCAGTTCCTCCAGTTATATCTGCCGAATAGCCGCAGCGGTAGTAGCGTGAGTATTTGCCGTTATCACCGCCGTTGACTGCTTCAGTCCGTTGGTCCGTCGTCGCCGGAAAGTCCCAAGGACACCTGCGTTGGATGCGCACCTGGGGAAGCAGCAGCCTTTGCAGGTTCATGCGATTGGTCGCTGTCAGGCGGAACGTCGACTCTTTGATCTCGTCCGGTGCATTGCAGATCCCTTGGAATAGCACCGCCGTATCGGTCAATGGCACGTTGTTCCGCAGATCGTAGAATAGGAATCCCACCGTCAGGTGCGAACCCTTCCATCCCGTGGCGCGCTCGATTTCGGAAAAATGCGAATCGGCATTCGCTAACACCATCGAGATCGTCGGGCTGCCATCCACGCCCTGGTCGGACGCCGTCTGTATATCGAAGTTGCTGTGTTGAATCACTCGCGCGGCGTAAGTGGTAGCGCCGACGGTCACTTTGTGCGTGCTCCAGGACTCCGTCGTCCCGTTCGACAGCACACAGTCGAATACCAGCAGCGGCGTATCCGTGACTGCCTGTTCCTTCAAACTAGAGGTGCTTTGCATAGAAGATGTTCACCGTGCACGAATGTTGATTGACCCCCGTCGCCGTGGTCGTCAGAACGTCGTCGCCGAGCCGCGCATTCTCGTAGACTCCGCCCGTAGTGCTCGCTTTGTAGACGGACGCTCCAGCCTGCGGCTCTGCCTGCATGCCGTAAACGTCCACCGCCGCGCCCGCTGAGAATTCCAGCCCGAAACTGATGGAGTCGGCCGTCGGATCGCCAGCCGCCGCGAATGCAATTCGGGTCCAACCAGTCGTCACCACGCAATTAGCCCGCTCGCTTCCCAGCAGGATCGTCACATTCGAAGGGTTCGCCGATCGCACATACGCACTGAAGCAGTACAGATACCCTGCCGGCGCCGAAATCGTCTGCACGATAGTCTGGGCGCCTCCACCCGAATTATTGGCATGCCACCCGTTCGTCCCGCCGGCGGGATCCACAACGCTGCTCGTCACGGAGAGCGCCGGCCCCTTGACCCACGCCGCGTTGTTCAGATCGTCACTCCACGCCAGCAGGTTCGCCGTCGGATCCAGAAACGTGAATCCGTTGAGCGTTCCTTCGGCCGCCGTAAAGAACTGCTCCAGCGCCGAGATTTCAGCATCGCTCAATTGCCCGTAAGTCAGACTCCATTCCGTGTATTCTCCGGTTGGATCGGCGAGTTTTACGAAGCTCCCGTCGGCTGCCGCGTTCACTACCGTCCGCAGGCGCCGCCGCTTTTGGACCGGAAACTGACTCAGAGCTCCGGTCCCGAGTTGTGGGTATACCAGCATCGCTATCCTCGGTTCTCTACTACCGTCAACGAAGTGCCACCGTTCATTTCCGCCACCGTGGTCAGATCCATTCCGTCAGTCTGCAAGCTACAGTTCGCATAGACCGTGCCGTCCCACGGGTCAGTGAAGGTGAAACTGGCGTACGCCCCTTCGTTAGCGGCGAAGAATGTTTCCAGGGCGGCAAACTCTCCGTCGTCCAGTTGGTTCAGCCGGATCTCCCACCGATGCAGCGGTCCTGCCGAGTCGCGGTAGCGCTGTTCCGTTCCGTCCACGAACCGTAACGCCTCATTCTGAAAGCGGAGAACTCTGTTCGCGGGATACTGCGCCACCGCATTAGTCTTTAACTTAGGAAAGGTCGCCATTGTCAGAGCTCGTTCACCACGTCATTAATCGAATGTGAGTTCAACATCGCGTACCTTACCGCGGCCGCGATATCCGAACTGTGATCCAGGAACCAACGCGTATCCATCGGCTGTGCGTCGACTGTAGTCGGCGGCGCCGGCACGTTGCTGCCGCCAATGCTCCCGTTGTCGCCGAAAGCCGCGATCGTTCCTCCGCTCCCGGTCTCACTGGTACCGCTCAGCGGTGTCAGCCCTGCGCTGCCACTCCCGCCGCTTCCGCTATAAGTTCTCGGCAGTCCCATTTGGTCGTAGTCGGCGCCGCTGACACCCGACCCGGCGTCCGTCCCCTCAAACGCGATAGATGAGGGCATGACATACTTCGTGAGAGCCGGAGGTGCGGGCGAACCGCCGCCGCCGAATAATCCCAACAGTCCTCCAATGAGCGGAACCATCCCCAGCCCACTCTTCAGAACCGTCGATGCGATAGATTCGATCGTGTTCCCGATACCGCCTCCGCCTGTCGTGCTCGTTACGCCCGCCACCGCGCCCGCCAGCGGTACGCTTTGAAACACGCTCTGCAACACCGTCGATACCAGCGATTGCGCGCTGCTGCTGCCCGTGCTGCCCGGTGTACCCGTAGTGCTCGTCGTGCCCGTAGTGCCCGCACCACTCGCCGGCCTGCTCGGAGTGGCCAACTCAGCGGCACGCCATTTCACTGCCTTGGCGGTAGAGATTGGCGCACCGGTGCGTGCACCGGGCTTGGCAATCCTCTCGCTTGCGTCGATCATGGAGTGCTGGTTCGTCGACTGTCCGCGCGCGACGGCCACGAATGTTTCATAGATCTTGTCTTGTGTTCTGCTGGGCATCACTGATCTCTCCCGCAAGGGCCTTCTCCAAAATTACGAACGCTTCCACCTGCCGCGCCGAGAGCGA
>PMTT01000364.1 GCA_003167275.1 Bryobacterales bacterium
CAGGCCCTGAAGATCGACCCGTTCAATATGGTGAACCTGTTCGTGAACTACACGGTTAAGAGCCGCTCCTGGCTGCGCGGGAGCAAGATCGGCCTGGCGCTCAACAATCTCGCGAACAGCCACAACATCGTGGGAGTCACTCCCGGTGTCGCCCCGACGGCGGCTGTGCATTTCGCGGCGAGTCCAAGCGATCAGTTGAATCTACTGCCTGGCCGTAGCGTGATGGTGACCTTCACCGCGGGCTGGGCGCCGAAGCGGTAGGTAAGTTCCGGACCAGTGGGGCAGGATTCCATCCTGTTGGCCGATTTTCATCGGCCGGGACCCGTTGAAAATGGGTCCGCAGCTTGGAAAGCTGCCCCACAAGAACTAGAACTGCAGCTTCGCCCCCAACTGGATGTTGCGATTCCCGCTCGCGCTGGTGATGTTGCCGAATGACGAAGTCCCCAACGTCGCCGACGGGTTGTTGAAGTTGGTGTGGTTGAATAGCGCAAACGTCTCGAAGCGGAACTGGAACTTCAGCCGCTCATGGATCGGGAAGTTCTTGAACAGAGAGAGATTGAACGTCTCCGCTCCGGGACCGTGCAGCAGGTTGCGGCCNNTGTCGCTGGGCGTGTGAACCAGGTCCGGACGGTAGGTGCCGCTGGAGCCGGTATTCGCGGTGTCGGTGCCGGTCGAGACGTTGAACGGGAAGCCGGACTGGATGGTGATGATGCCGTTCCCCTGCCACCCCGTGAAAGCCCCTTTCAGTACCGGGTTGGAGACCGCAAAGAACGGAATATTGTAGACGAAGGTGCCGACAAAACGGTGGCGGACGTCCCAGTTGGAATTGCCGTAGTCTTCCTTCCAGAAATACGGATTCATGGGAGTGCCTCCGCCGTTCGAATCGGTGGAGACATCCAGCGTGTGCGACCAGGTGTAGCTGGCCAGCACTTGCAAGCCGCGAGCCAGGCGCTGCCGGTAGATCAGGCTCATGCTCTCGTAGTTGGCGATCTCGTCGTTGTTAATGGTGCGGATCACGCCAAACAGCGGATTCGGGCGGCGGCTGTTGACGGAGCCTGGCCCGGGGAAAAGCGGCGTATTGTTATAGAAGCTGCGGTCCAGGTGATACGAATGCGAACCGAGGTACTGCAATTCCAAACCGCCGCCGTTCCAGATCTGGCGCTCCAGACCCGCGCTCCATTGGTTCATGCGCGGGGTCGGCTGGTGGTAGGGGTCGGTGGCGATGGTGCCGGCGGTGGGGGCTGACGGGCAGACTCCCGTGACAAAGGGGTTGGACAAAGTGGGCACCACGCCACCCGGCGAGTAGTTGCAGGTCAGAATCGTGGTGTACGGCGGGTTGGTGTTCAGGAAGGTATAGCTGTTGGTCTGGTTCGGGTTGTAATAGATACCGGCGCCGGCCCGGAACACGGTCTTCTCGTTGAAGCGGTAGGCGAGGCCCAGGCGCGGGGCCCAGTCGTTGTGATTGGGTGCGGTGAAATGGTAGCCCGGTGTGCCTCCGACCAGCGCGGTCTGGTTGGGATTCAGTTCGGTGGCGACGCCGTTGATGGTGTATGCCACGGTCGGCAGTTCGTAACGGATCCCGTAGTTCAAGGTGAGTTTGCGCGAGATCTGCCATTTGTCGAGCACGAAGAAACCGTCGCGCCATTCTGCCGTTCGGCCCCGAACCTCCGGCCCAGGGGTGGTAAAGGACGAGGGCGTCCCGAGGATGAAATCTGCAGGCGCGTAACCGGTCAGCGTTCCGTTGAAGGTAAACCCGCCGCGCGCGCTGTTGACCGCGGCGCGGCCGGTGGCCAGCCTGCGGAACTCCGCTCCCGCCATGATGTTATGCGCGCCGTGGCTCCAACTGATCTGCTCGGAGAATTGCACGGTGCTGTCGTTCTGGTACCAGTTGGTGCTGGCGTTATTAATTCCATTGAAGCCCGTGATATTGAAGTCCGGGATCCCGGGGTTGTTGTAGAGGGAATCTCCGTTGAATCCGGTGATCCCCAGGCTCGTGCCGGCGCTGGTCTGGTTCGTAGTCGCTAAGGGGTTCAGGGTTGCGGTGTTCAGGAAGTAGCGGCCCACCCGCATATCGTTCACCAGGTTGGGCGTCAACGTATGCGTATAGCCCAAGGTATAGTTCGTGGTGGTCACCGGCACGGTGTTGGCGTTGATGGGGATCGCAGTGCCGGCGAAGACGTTTTCACTCTGGTAGTGGGCACGCGCGTACAGCCGGATGCGGTCGCCGATGTTTTGGTCGATGCGGTCCACGGTCTGGTTGGTCGAGATGGTGGTGGGCACGGGCACCGAGTAATTGCTGGCGAAGCCCGGAAGGTTGGTCCCTGGATAATACTGCTGCAGCTTGAGCGTGATGGGCGAGATGCGCGAGGTGGGGATAATGTTGCCGGGGAAGAGAGCGCCGGCGTTCAGCGGATCCTTGAGCGCGCCGCCGGTGATGCTGCCGGTGGGGACCGAGGAGAAATTACCGGTGAAAAAGACGGCCGGCATCGAGGTCGAGAGGGAAGTCGCCGACTGCACCAGACGGAACCCTTCGTACGAGGACATGAAGAACGTCTTGTTCTTGCCGTTGTACAGTTTCGGAATGTAAACCGGTCCATCCAATTCATAGCCGAACTGGTTCTGCCGCAGCGGGGGCTTGGCGGCCGTCGGGTTCGCCGGGGTCGGCAGGGTGAAGTAGCTCCGGGCGTCCAGAACCTGGTTGCGGAAGAACTCGACTAGCGCGCCGTGAACCGTATTCGTACCGGACTTGGTGATCATGTTGATGTGAACGCCCAAGTAGGCGCCGTACTGCGCCGAGTAGGTGCCCGTCTGGATCTCCACTTCCTGCACCGATTCCACCATGGGCCGGGTCGGCGTGGTGGTGATGAGATTGTTCATGATGCTGATTCCGTCGAGCGACATGCTGTTCTGGATCTCGCGCGTGCCTGCGCCGTTGAAATCCTCGCCGGGCGGCGTGCCGGTGGCAGCAGACTTAGTCCCCTGCAGCACTCCGGGAGTGGTGAGGGCCATCGACATCGGGTCGCGGCCTGCCCCGCCATTCATCGGCAGTTCGGCGAGGTTGCTGATGATCTCCGAGACACTGGCATCGTCGGTTTTGATGGCGCTGGCGGTGGCCTGCACCGTGACCGATTCCACGACGTTCCCAATCTTTAGCGTGACGTCGGTTCGCACCACCTGGTTGATATCCACGCGGATGCGGGTCACCTTCGTCACCTCAAATCCGGGATGTTCGACCTTCAGGTCGTAGTCGCCCACGGCCACGAACTGGAGGTTGTAGTACCCCTGTTCGGAAGTGAGCCCGGTGTAGGCGTCGTGGGTGCCGCTGTTGACGGCGGTGACCCGCGCGCCGGGAACGGTCTTCCCGCTGGCGTCGATGACTGTGCCGACGAGCGAGGTTGTAGTTGCGATCTGGGCGCTGGCGTGGAAGGCCAGTGCGGTGAATAGACAGGATGCGAATAAAAGGCGCTTTTTCATGACCCCTCTGCGGTCCGGACTACCCCGTGTGGCTACCGGACCTCATCATCTTGAGATGCCAACAATGATACAGGAAAAGTCCGCCGAGTCAACAGGTTATTGTGCGGACAACGTGGCGCGGACACTCGTGTCGAGACTTTCTCGTTGCCCTACTTCCCATGCGCGCAGTGGCGGATCAGGCGGGCTTTCGGGCCACTCCAAAACCCCTCTTGGCGGCTTGGTGCGCGACCCGAAAAGTCTCGACACGAGTGTCGAGACGGCAGACATGAGTGTCCGCGCCACACAGGCCCCCGCTACTGCAGCTTGCCTCGGCCTTCCACTTTCCAGATCTCCTCGACCGTCTCGCCGCGGATTCCGTACATCTGCTCATGCAGGTTCACGGCCACGCAGATGTGATTGGGGACGATGTGCACGCGGTCGCCAATCGAAAACTCCCGGTCGGCGCGGGTGATGTCGATGAAGCCGTGCTCCTCGTTCATCTTGTGGAAGCGCGCACCGGGCGCCTCCACTACCTGCCCGAAGGTCACCTCCGCGGAGTTCGACAGCCGGTCGGAGGAGAAGGTCTTGGACCCGCCGTCTACGATCATCTGTCCGGGGCGGGCAGTGGAGACCACAGTCGCGAGAACGCTGGCGGCGCAATCCTGCGGCCGGCATCCGCCGCTGCGCACGGTGTTGAGGTCATTGTAGACGTATGTGCCCGGACGGATCTCGGTCAAGCCATACAATTCGTGGGAATGGAAGAGCGTGGGAGTAGAACCGCCGCTGACGATCTTCACTTCGATGCCCGCGGCGCGGAAGTCCGACAGAATGGAGTGCAACAGTTCGCCAATCTGGTGGAATGTCCAGAGACCGGACTCATCGAGGTCCTTGACCTGGCCGGGATAAAATGTGATGCCCTCGAATGAGAGATGTCGCAGTTTCTCGATGGACTGGGCCAGGTGCAGGAGAGGCTCGCCCGGCGACACGCCGACGCGGCCGAGCCCCACATCCACTTCGGCCAGAACCCCGATTTCCAATTGCGCCTCGCGGGCTGCGTCAGAAAGCTGGCGGGCGGCCTGGTTGCTGTCCAACGCCACCGTGACGCGCGTGTGGCGCGCCACTTCCATCAGGCGCTCCAGTTTGGTGTGCCCGATGATCGGGTAGGCCACCAGCAGGTCGGCGGGCTCGGCCCCCAGCATCACTTCCGCTTCGGAGACCTTGGCGACGGTCAGTCCGGCGGCGCCCTCATCCAACTGACGTTTGCCGATGCGCGTGGATTTGTGCGTCTTGGTATGCGGACGCAGCCGGAGGCCGTGCGCCCTGGTATACTCGGCCACACGATGGAGGTTGCCGTCCAGGATGTCGAGATCTACGACGAGGGCGGGCGTATCGATTTCCGAAACATGCATATATAACAGGATATGACGCGCGACCTCATTCAGAAACTCCATACCTACGCGGGCCTCGTGACGTTCGTGAACCTCTTGGTGTTCGGGTTGGTGGGGCTCACCGCGACTCTGGGGTCGAGGCCGCACGATCCCGCGCCCGAAGTCCGGTCCGAAGCCTTCGTCGTGCAACCGAATCTCACCGACCGGCAGGTGGCGGAACGCGTGTGTGGACTGCTTGGCCTCTCGCTGGCGACACCGATCCAGAGCGCCGTCATCCAGCACGACGCCGCGAACAACCTGCTGCTCGACTTCTACCACGCCAATGGGCGCCACCGCGTCACGGTTCTCGAAACGGAGGGCCGCCTGCGCGTCGAGGTGATACGCAACAGCCTGTGGAGTTACCTCGGCACGCTGCACGCCACTACGGCGGCCTTCCACTCGGGCGATTGGCGTATGCAGTTGTGGGCCGATTACAACGAATTCGCCATGTGGTGCTTCCTTGCGATGTTGGCGTCAGGTGTCGCGCTGTGGCTCATGTCGAGACCGGAATACCGATGGGCGCAATGGTCGCTGGCCCTGGGATGCGCCCTGTTCGCGGCCCTGTGGTACTGGACGAGGTGAAGGATGTACCAGAAGCTGCGCAATGTCCATCTTTCGGCCGCCCTGTTCTGCCTGGCGTTCCTGTTGATGTACGGCGTGAGCGCGGTCCAGATGGCGCATCGGCGCTGGTGGCCCGTTCGGGAGCGTGTCACCGAGTGGAGCGTGCGGTTGCCGGCGGGGATCATTGACGCCCGGGTGGCAGCCCGCGCACTGGCCATCCGCGGCGAACTGGCGGCGATTCGCATTTCGCCGGGCGCGCTTCGATTTCGGCAGGTCCGTCCGGGGACGGTCCATCAGGTGGAGTATTCCGCGGCGACCGGTGAGGCGAAGGTGAGGGCGACGGATGCGGGATTCGCGGGGATGCTGAACGCGCTTCACCAGGTGCAGGGCATGTGGCATGGGTACCCTCTGCTGAATGTCTGGTCGGCGGTGTTGGGGATAGTGTCGCTCGGCCTGTTGGTGATGGGCGGGACGGGGCTGTACCTGTGGTTCCGGAATCACAGCGAACGATGGATCGGGGTGGTGCTGCTTGGGGCGGGTGGGGGCCTCGCGTTGATACTGATCGTGTGGATGCGAACGTAGGGCACTGGTCATCGCAATCGCTTAGGTTCAGACCGAATAGGCTATCCTGAAGCCGTTGGAGGCATTCCCGTGAGGTCACAGCAGTCCGACGAGCTAAAGGACTTCCTTCTGTCGCGGCAGCGCGCATCGACGAGCGAGATCGACTGGGCGGAACGTCGCCGGGAATGGATCGACCGAGTGGAGCAGCTATACCACAAGGTCACGGACGAATTGCTTGCCGAATCCATCGCCCAAGGACTCGTGACCGTGTCCCGGGTTGAGAAGGAGATCCAGGAAGAATACCTGGGTAGATACCGCGTGCCGGAATTGATCCTTGATATCAGTGGAGAAACCGTACGACTCTCACCGAAGGGACGCAACACCATGGGCGCAAATGGTCGTGTGGATTTGGTCGGCGAGCTCGATGCCATGACGCTCATCGTGGATCCTGAACGACAGTGGAGCGTGGTTCTCTCACGCGTGCCGCGACAAGTCGTGGCTCTGGATACCAAGACGTTGGCCGAGGCGCTGCGGAGGGTGATGCGGTAGGGTATGCCGAGGTTCGAAGCCGAACGCCTCCAGGATTTGGATGAGGTGTTCCATTGGTACGAACTGCAACTGCTTCTCTTAAACGACGAAGACAGGCGGCTCCCGCAATTCCTCTCTTACTAACCTGATCCCGGAGCGGTACCGCGACCGCACCTTGGATGAATTGCGCGAGCAGTTCGCTTCAGCCAGAAAGCACCTGCGGTATCGGGCGATGTTGCACCTTCTCACGACTACCGAGGCGCTGTTGCGGCTGGCCTTTGAAGACCTCTCGACACGCCAAACCAAGCCGGCGATCTTCCGTCGATTCCGCAAGATTGGACGTGAACGACGCGGCAAGGTCCGGCTGGAAGAGGACATCCTGAACACCTGGATTGACGTGTACCCTGCGACGGCCCGCTCCATCCGAGAGTTTAAGGGTGTCGTGCCGTTGCGCGACTGGCTTGCTCATGGGCGCTACTGGAATCCAAAGATGGGGCGTCCCGAATACGAGGTATCGGATGTGTTTGATATTGCCTCCGAAATGTTGACCAGGATGCAAGAGGCAGGGTGACGGTCTGACCCTGCGGCCTGCGCGGCGGAACCGGTAGGCGATTTCGCCTGCCAACGGATCTCGATGGACCCGCTTACTTCCCCCCGACCCTCGCCTGGGCTTCTCTCACCCACGTCTCGTAGACATACTTGTCCTTTTCGCGCTCCCACCGCTCCATCGGCAGTGCGTTCAACTGGTCGTGAGGCACCGCCGGAACGCCAGTCCCCAATGCGCGCGTGCCGCCTTCCCGAAGCTCCGTCGCATACTGCTTGTGCATCGCGACGCCGTTCTTCTCCGCCCACTCGCTGATGTGCGTCTCCGGCATCTTGGCGATCGATTCCGCGGTCCAGTTCGGGAAATCCAGCCGCTTCTCGAGCCACAGCGCGGCGGGACGCGTCAGGAAATAAGGCCTGTGGCCGCCGCCTGGCTCCAATCCGAAATCGAAGACGTTCCGGTCGCTGCCATGCAAGGCGATTGTGCGCTTCCGAAGGTCTTCGAAGAACCGCTGCGCCGTTCCCGGAATGCCGACCACGTCGTCGGCCGATCCATTGAACACCAGCGTGCCGCCGCGGGCCGCGTGCAGATCATAGAGCACCGCGCCGCGGTCGCCCAGGAACTTCAGGGATTGGTAGGGAATCGCCTGGCACATCTTCTTGCTGCTGGAATCCCAGTAGCCACCTTCGCCATCCAGGTTGCCCCCGCCCACCAGGACGCAGGAGTTCAAACGCGTTTCCACCGCGCAGGTCAGACCCAACACGAACGACCCCATCGAGTATCCCAGGGCGGCCAGGCGCCGCGAATCCACCTCCGGTCTCGTGGCCAGGTACGAAACGGCCTGCATGACGTCGGTCATCATGAGCCCTCCCATGCGGCGTCCCATCTCTTCCGGGTCCACGTTGCGGTCGTGCTGCCGCGTCCCGCTCTTGCGCCCGGTATTGCGCTCGCCTTCGCCAATCGGGTCGTAGGTGAGAACCGTTGCGCCGGCCCGCGCGTACAGAATGCCCGCGTAGAACGCATACCAACTGTACTTGTCTCCGCCGTGGCCGTTGACCACAATCAATCCCGGCACCTTGGCGGCGGGAACGTGGCTGGGACGGTACACGATGGCCGGCACGCGCAGTCCGTAATCGGTCGCATAACTGATGCGCTCCGCAATCACTCCGGGCGCGATTTCGGTGTGCCCGTAACTCTCCGCCGCGAGCGGCGGCAAGGGATCCGGGACCAGGAGGGTCGACCGGATGAGCCTCCGCTGGTCGTCGCGAGTAGGAGTTGCCTGCGGGGGTGCGGCACTCGAAGCCGCGGCCGCCAGAAGCCACAGAGATAAGAAAAGGATTCGGATGGCCAAATCCGAGTGTCTGGCTTTCCGGCCTTCAGGTCAAGCCCTCCCCGCAGAGCCGGTGGCACTCGCGCGCGATCTCCCAATCCTCATCGGCGCGAATGACGAGTACCCGGACCGGCGACTCCGCGGCCGCGATATCGGTGTCCATGGCGGGGTGCTCGTTCTTGCCGGCGTCCAGTTGGATGCCCAGGAACGCCAGCTTTTCGCAGACCACCGCCCGCAAGGGGGCGCAATTCTCCCCAATGCCCGCCGTGAAAACCAGCGCGTCCATGCCGCCGAGGGTCGCCACCATGCCACCGATCTCACGGCACAGGCGATGGGCATAAACGTCGAACGCCAGGCGGGCGCGCTCGTCGCCCTTGTCGATGGCGTCGAGGATCTCCCGCATATCGCCCGAGATGCCTGACACGCCTTTCAGTCCCGATTCCCGGTTCAGCAGGCGATCCAACTCGTCGGCACGCAAGCCCTGGTGGCGCACCAGGTAGATCAGGATCCCCGGATCGATGGACCCGGAGCGCGTACCCATCATGAGGCCATCGAGCGGTGTGAAGCCCATGGTCGTGTCCACGCTCTTGCCGTATCGTACGGCTGCCAGCGATGCGCCGTTTCCGAGGTGGCAGGTCACCAGGCGCAGGACGGCGGGGTCGCGGCCCAGGATCAGCGCCGCCCGCCGCGACGCGTACTGATGGCTGATGCCATGGAACCCGTAGCGCCGGATGCCCTTCTCGAACCACTCGTACGGGCCAGGATAGACGGCGGCTGCCTGCGAGATCGAGGTGTGGAACGCCGTATCGAAGACCGCGACCTGGGGCAGGTCCGGCCCGAAGATCTGCTCCGACTCCTCGATGGCTTCCAGCTCCAGGCGGTTGTGCTCGGGTGCAAACTCGCAATACTTGCGGATTTCGGCGCGGACGTCGGGAGTGATCCGGGTGGTCTCCTGGAAGGCGATTCCTCCGTGTACCACGCGGTGCCCGATGACGGCGATCTGGTTCGGGCCGTCGAGCGCTTTGGACTGGCCGCTCCAGATGGTTTCGATGACGGGCTTCAGAACGTCGGCCGGCGATTGGATGTCGATTTCGGTTTCGGTGACGGCGGCCGGGCCTCGGACGCGGATCTGGGCCTTGCCGGGATTGCGGCCCCAGTCTACCTGCGCGTCCCAGAGTGGGGATGGCGCGTCGGGGGGCAGATCGCCATCGGGCAACGAACGCAGGGTGGCTTTCAGGGTGCTGGAGCCGCCGTTGATGACTAGGATGTTCATGGACGTACCTTGTGGGACAGGTCACCGACCTGCCCACTTAGAAACTGATTAGCACTCGACTGGAGCAGGTTAGTGAACTGCCTTACTTAAAAAACTGAGTAGCTCTTTTGACTGGGCAGGTCGGTGACCTGCCCAACGTTGGGCAAGCTAAAGCATACCCTACAACGACGAGGGCCAGTGCCAGTCGCGGATTTCGGGCATGTCGTCGCCGTATTTCGTGATGTAGAGTTTGTGGTCGATCAGCTTTTCGCGCAGGTACTGCTTCTGATGCGCGGCCACGGCTTGTAACTTGGGTACGCGGTCGATCACGTCCATCGCCAGGTGGAAACGGTCCAGGTCGTTCAACACCGTCATGTCGAATGGAGTGGTGGTGGTGCCTTCCTCCTTGTACCCGCGCACATGCACATTGGCGTGATTGGTGCGGCGGTAGGTCAGGCGGTGAATCAGCCAGGGATACCCATGGAATGCGAACACTACGGGCTTGTCCTTGGTGAAGATGGAATCGAAGTCGCGGTCCGAGAGGCCGTGGGGATGCTCGCTCGAGGGCTGCAGCGTCATCAGGTCCACCACGTTCACCACGCGGATCTTCAGGTCCGGGACGGCGCCTCGCAGGTAGTCGACGGCCGCCAGCGTCTCAAGCGTCGGGACGTCGCCGCAGCACGCCATCACCACGTCCGGTTCGGCTCCGCAATCGTTGCTGGCCCAGTTCCAGATGCCGATTCCGAAGCTGCAGTGCTTGATGGCTGCCTCCATGCTGAGGTATTGCAGCGCGGGTTGCTTACCGGCCACGATCACGTTCACATAGTTGCGGCTGCGCAGGCAGTGGTCGGTCACCGAGAGGAGGGTGTTGGCATCGGGCGGCAGATAGATGCGCACGACGTCAGCCTTCTTGTTTACCACGTGATCGATGAAGCCGGGGTCCTGGTGGCTGAACCCGTTATGATCCTGGCGCCAGACGTGCGAGCTGAGGAGATAGTTCAGAGAGGCGATTGGCCTTCGCCAGGGAATCCGCCGTGTGACCTTGAGCCACTTGGCATGCTGGTTGAACATGGAATCGATGATGTGGATGAAGCCCTCGTAACAAGAGAAGAACCCGTGGCGCCCGGTGAGCAGGTAGCCCTCCAGCCAGCCCTGGCACATGTGCTCGCTCAGGACTTCCATCGCCCGGCCGTCGCGGGCCACATGGTCGTCGGAGGGCAGGATTTCGGCCTCGGAGCAGCGATTCGTCACGTCGAACACCGAGCCCCAGCGGTTGGACGCAGTCTCGTCGGGGCTCACGATGCGGAAGTTGGACGAGGCCATGTTGACCTTCATCACATCGCGCAGCAGGTTCCCCATCACGCGTGTGGCCTCCGCTTGTACCGTGCCGGGCTTGGGCACATCCACCGCGTAATCGCGGAAGTCCGGCAACTGCAAGTCCTTCAGCAGCGCCCCGCCATTGGTGTGTGGATTGGCGCCCATGCGGCGCTCTTTCACGGGCGCCAGTTCGGCCAGTTCCGGGATCAGCCTGCCGGTTTCGTCGAACAGTTCCTCTGGGCGATAGCTGCGCATCCAATCTTCCAGGATCTTGATATGTGCCGGCTTGGATTTGAAATCGTCCACGGGCACCTGGTGGGAGCGGAACGTGCCTTCCACCTGTTTTCCATCGACCATCTTGGGTCCGGTCCAACCCTTGGGCGTCCGCAAAACGATCATCGGCCAGATGGGGCGGGCGGTGTTGCCCTCTTGCCGGGCGGACTTCTGGATCTGCCGGATTTCGGCCAGCACGGTCTCGATCGTCGCCGCCATCAACTGGTGCATCTTCTCGGGATCGTCGCCCTCCACGAAATAGGGATGGTAACCGTAGCCCGCGAACAGGTCTGTGAGCTCCTCCTTGCTGATGCGAGCCAGGACCGTGGGGCCGGCGATCTTGTAGCCATTCAGGTGCAGGATGGGAAGCACCGCGCCATCGCGGGCGGGGTTGAGGAACTTGTTGGAATGCCAACTTGTGGCGAGGGCCCCGGTTTCGGCTTCGCCATCGCCCACCACGCAGCAGGCCAGCAGGTCGGGATTGTCGAACACCGCGCCATACGCGTGCAGCAAGGCGTAGCCCAGTTCGCCGCCCTCGTGGATGGAGCCCGGCGTCTCGGGCGCAGCGTGGCTGGGGATGCCTCCGGGGAACGAAAACTGTTTGAAGAGCCGTTGCATGCCCTCGGCGGTCTGGGAAATGTTCGGATAGATCTCGCTGTAGGTGCCTTCCAGATAGGTGTTGGCGACCATTCCCGGCCCGCCGTGGCCGGGTCCCGCGATGTAGAACATGTTCAGGTCGTACTTCTTGATGACCCGGTTGCAGTGCACGTAGATGAAGTTGAGCCCGGGGGTAGTGCCCCAGTGTCCGAGCAAACGGGCCTTGATGTGTTCCAGTTTCAAGGGCTCGGTTAATAGCGGATTGTCGTAGAGGTAGATCTGTCCGACGGACAGGTAATTGGCGGCCCGCCAGTAGGCATCCATCTTGCGGGCTTCCTCTCTCGACAGGAGTTCCGGCTGATCCATTCGATTGCTCCTCGATTCAGGATGGCACGGGAATGTGGTGGAGTGCTCGGACCGGGACTTTGAACTGGGTTTTCCACCACCATCTCTCGAGAGTCGCCGGGCGAAGAGGGCCGATTGAAATCAGATTGAAATCTACCGCAAACATTTGCGCTTCAGTGGGACGAGTTTGGGCCTCCCCATTTGCGCCCTTACTTGGCCTGCCGCATGACGGCCGCCAGTTCTTCGTACTGATTGCTGGCGATGAGGTTGACGCCCGCGGCAAGCGCGGCCTTCCATCGCGCCAGCACGGCATCGCGCGTGCCGAAGTTGTAGGCGTCGCCCCAGCCGCGATCCTCGGCCCTCGCGAAACCGTCCAGCGTGTAGAACCGGATCCAATAGCCGAGCTTGTGGGCGTGGTCAACCAGGGCGTGGAGGCGGCGCTCGTCGGCCGGGGTCCAATCGCCCGCCTGGTGCTGGCCGCCCTCTTCCACCACGAACCAGGAGTTGTTCCACCATCGACGGTAGTTGGTGGGCGGCGTGGAGAGCAGTTCCTCAGGCGGTAAGGTCGCGAGCAGATGGTCGTGCTCCGCTTTGGGCGACGAGGGAACGGCCTTGGTGTGGGCCGAGCCGAACAGTCGCAGTTTGGCGCCCACGGGAACCTCACGAAAGAAGACCGCTTCCTGGGCGTCCGAGTCCTCTGTCAGCACCAGCAGCGGCTTGGGTTCGAACGGCGCCAGGTGGTTCGGGTCGGCCGTCTTGGTTGCGGTGGTGATCCAACCCTGGTATTCGCCCAGGATGTCCCAAACAGCGTGCAGCAGGGGGGCCTGCGTGTCCTTGAAATCGAAATGAAGAACGATCAGCGGCCAATGCGCCCGGTCGTTCTCCGCCAGCGCCTTCTCCACGATAGGCCGGACGCGCTCGAAGAAGTAATCGCGCAGCAACGGTTCGGCCCCGGTTGTCTTGGCCGTATGGGTCACGACGGCGCGCCCTTTGCCCGTCGACGGGTCGACGTACCAGGCCATATCCTGTTCGATGCCGACGGGAAATCCCGTCTTGAGTGCGCGGTCGATGCGGTCGGCCCAATTGCCTTCATACGGGTAGCAATTGTGGGCGTCCAGCACCGGCCGGTTGTGGTTGAGAAAGTCGAGCGGCCCCGTCTGTGCGCAGGCCGGCAGGAGGGTGAGCGCCAGGCTCAGGATAAACCTCATGTCCGGCAGGATAGCAGCATTGCCGTTCCTCCGCAGTCGAACCGGACCGCCCGCGCCTCTACCCACCCTATGACCAGCCGGTACCTCACGCCCCCGGCTGTGGCACGAACCGCAGGTACGGCCGTGGTGCGCGCCAACCATCGGGATATTGCAGTTTCGCCTGGTCCTCCGAAACCGACGGCAGAATGATGACATCCTCACCGTGCTTCCAATTCACCGGCGTGGCGACCTTGTGCGCGGCGGTGAGTTGCATGGAATCGAGGACCCGCAGGACTTCGTCGAAATTGCGGCCCGTGCTCATGGGATAGATCAGCATCAGCTTGATCTTTTTGTCCGGTCCGACCATGAAAACGGTGCGCACCGTCGCGTTGTTCGCTGCGGTACGGCCTTCCGACTCTCGCCAGCGTCCGCAGGCAGCATCCCGTAGAGCTTCGCGATCTTCAGTTCCCGGTCGCCGATCATAAGGTAATCCGGCGCGGGCTCTTTGATCCTTCGGTACGCCGCGAATGAAATGTTTTTGAGAACTAGACGTGGCAACCGCGACTACACGTGTATGGAATCGAAAATCCGCAGGATCTGCGGTTCAGATAAACCCTTGCCATGACTACAATCTCTCAGTGCGATCTCGGCGAGCGCATTCTGACGGCCGTGCGCGAAGCAAAGAAGCCGGTTACGTTCAAGATTCTTGCGAAGCTCGTGAAGGCCAAAGATGAGCGGTTCCGCGCAGCGCTGGAGTTGGCCGTTAGCGAGCACCGGGTGTATCGCTGGCCGGATTACAGGCGCTCGCAATATTTCTGGCACGTTTCTCCGGAAGAGGCGGCGAGAGAGGCCGTTCTAGCGGCTGCCGACACTGACGCGCTTTCGAAATCGAACCTGATCAAGGCGGCGGCAAAGAATCTGAAGGGAGTTCCGGCGAAACGTGTGGAAATCGTGGTATCGGCCTTGGTTGCGGAGAAAAAACTGCAAGCCGCGCCGGCTTTCTCCAGCACCGGCAAACTGCTGGTGCGGATTGGCGGTCCGGAAGCCTATTTTAGAGCCGCTCGCTCGTTTGTAGAGCGGAAGATTCGTTCGGCCGGATTCGATCCTGTTGCCCTTTTCACCGAATCCTCATCCTCACCGCCGCATGAGCGACTAACCAAGCCACGAGTAGATTCCGCCGCCCTGATCCTGGAAGCTGTGCGGTCGTTGGAACCGGTGCGGGGAGTGCCGGTATCGACGTTCCGCTTACGAAACCATCTTCCGAATTTGACTAAACGCGAACTCGATGCCGCCGCCCTGGAATTGCGTGAGAAGCAGCAAGTTTATTTGAGTCTGGATGCCGATCCATACAACCTGTCTCAGGAAGACAAGAATCTATTGATTGATGGCCAAGATGGAACCTACTACGTTGCCGTTGCCATTCGCTGAATTAGCGTTTCCAAATCCCTTTGGGCCAATGGTCGGGCAGCCTCACGATGATCGCGAATTGGATATCGCCGAGATCAACGCAGAGGCATTCGAAGCGTGTCGAAGGCTTACCCAAGATGTGACGACCGGGGGCTACTCGTCCGCGCTAACGGTCTTTGGGGATGCGGGCACCGGCAAGACCCACCTGGTCGGGAGGGTTCGCCGATGGTTGGATCAGCAGCCCGAAAAACTCTTCGTTTTCGCCCGGATGGAAACGTCCCCGGCGGGCATCTGGAGACATCTGCGCCGCTGCCTGGCGCTTGCGCTGCTGCGCGCTGGGGCCGATGGCGTTTGCATCATGGATCGTCTGCTCGGGGCACGAAGAGGTGACCTGGAAGTGCTGGAGCACCGCGATTTGAGCATTGTCCTGGAGAACATCCTGGACGGCAGACACGTTCGCGATTCCGCAGCGTGGTTGCGCGCCGAGGGACTTCCGGACGGCGTTCTGCAGGCACTGGGCCTAGCCGCTGCAGGGCCGGATGACGATCCGGAAACGACCTCTCGATGTGTGGTAAGGGCGATCTGCGAGCTGATTCGTCCTGCTGTCGTCGTCTTTTGTATGGATCAGATCGAAGCGGTGAAGAGTTCGGCTGCTGACCGCGACGGTCCGCACGCGGTTGGTAGGGCGGTTTGTTGTCTTATCGAAGAAACGCGGAATGTGAGCGTAATCTGCTGCCTACAGAGTCATTTCATGAACCTGATGGAGCAGATCCTTGACGAGGCCGCGAGATCGAAAATGTTCGGCCGCCGAACTGCGATTCGTCCGCTCTCCTGGGATCAGGCCCAGCGCCTGATCGGCGCACGGCTCGATACGGTGCCGGAACTCGCCGAGGCGCGGGCTGCGCATGGTGGTTGCTGGCCGCTCAAGGAATCGCAGGTCAGATACGTCTTCGCGAACGATGCGGCGCCGGCGCGCAAAGTCATTGCGTGCTGTAAGGACCTTTTCGATCGCTGGATGGGAATAGCAGTAGGCCCGTCCGACCCCCCGTTTCAGAAGATGCTCGAAGAGCGTTACACCACGAAAGAGCCGGCGGAAACCGAAGCAGTACTTCGCAATGGGATGCCTTTACTGGCGAGTGCCGACCTCAAGTGTTCGGTTCCGGGCAATCGCTCACCACTGGACTTCGCGATCAACGGCCGGGTTGCCATCGCGATATGCAACGAAGCCAGCCACCGCTCCCTGGCCAACCACTTGAAGAAAATCTCCGAAGCCTGGAAGCCGGATGTGAATCAGTCGTTGCTGCTGCTGCGTGACACGAGAATGCCGCCCATCCCCCGCACCGCGACAGCGACCCACAAGCATATCGCCGCGCTCTCGGAGCGAGGCGGGCGCCTGATGACCGTTTCTCAGGAAGCGGCGACAGCCCTGGCAGCGCTCCGTCGCCTGCTCTCGGACGCGGAAAGCGGAGATCTGGCCTATGACGGAGAAGCGGTTACGCCCGCCGCAGTGGAGGAGTGGATCGCCGGTCATCGGCCAGCCGCGCTCGATCACTTGGTCTCTGCGTTCCAGGTCCCAGTCCATGACGGCGATCTGACGCCTGCGCTGGCAGCGTTACTCGCCGAAAGG
The DNA here is from genome assembly GCA_003167275.1 of Bryobacterales bacterium. Classification (GTDB taxonomy): domain Bacteria; phylum Acidobacteriota; class Terriglobia; order Bryobacterales; family Bryobacteraceae; genus JAIQFL01. The sequence continues at coordinate 16,410 of PMTT01000364.1, forward strand.
AAGATGGTCAGATTAGCAGATGCTGCTCGCAGCCTAGAGGTGGCTCCTGTTGAGGTGGAAGAGTGTGCGCGTCGTGATCCGGGGCAGTTTGGCATTTTGGGTGGCAGCGTTCCGGCGCTTTTTCAAACCGTCACCCTCGAAAGCACCCGATAGCGAGGATATGTTCTTGGCTCAACTCTCCATTTCCGACATTCGCCGCGAACTGATCCGAACGGGCAGCGATTATAGCGCCTCAGCCTCACGGTCAAACGCGCTGGCCGGCACCCTCTTTCATGAGGTGCTGGCTGGTTTGATGGGGCCAAATGGCTGGCAAGCGGCTCTGGAACCGGGTGAACTGACAGATTCGGTGCGGCTAGTCAAGCACGCCTACGACAACCTGCTGGGGCCGCGATTGACCGAGATGCAGGCTAGCTTGCGCGAAAGCGGCCCAGAGGCGATGGATATGTGGGAGGCGGTGCAAGCGGCTTGTGCCTGGCTGACCCGCCTTCTCACCGCCGCCGAACAGCGCGGGACCATTCGTTACGACCACCGACAGCGCGCCTGGTTGGGAGCTGAGCAACTCTGTCAGACCGAGATGGAGTTGCAATGGGAGGTCAAGGAGCCGTCTTGGACGGCTCCGGTCCGGGTCTCCGTTGCGGCCGACGCGCTTTGGAAGAATCCGGAATCGGGATATTGGTGCGTGCTCGAATACAAACTTGGCAGGCTGCGCCCGGAAGCGGATCTGGCCCAAGCGTCCCTGTATCATTGCGCCCTTTCCGCCAGCGGCCTGTCCGCTCGTGACGGCGCACTCGCGGTGATCGGCTTCGAGCCGGAACTAAACGAGCGGTTCTATCAACACGCCGAACTGTCCGAGGCTCAGTCTGCCCTGCGGGCCTTGATCGGACGAATAGCCAACGTGCTCCCGGAGGTAATTCCTCCGCCGCTGCCCGCTGTCAGTGAGCCGCACCTTGCTCTCGGCAAGAGACTGGTGCGCGTGCTGCAGGAATACGGCGTCTCCGTCGAATGGAAGGGCGAAGTCGCTGCCGGCCCCCGGTTTCTGCGCTATTCCGTGATTCCGGGCCGACAGACCAGAAAGAAACAGGTGACCGACAGAGCTGAAGACTTAGGCATGCAATTAAGGCTCAACAACCATCCGATAATTCACAGCGCGGATGGCCGTCTGGTGATCGACGTCGCGAGGCCGGACCCGCAGACCGTGACTTTCGGTTCCATTCTCGACCAGTTGCCTAAGCCCGATGGCCGGGGCTGCTCGCGGACACCCCTCGGCGTCGATTTGAATGGCCGGTTGCAGTTTGTCGATTTGGCTTCTCCGAACAACCCGCATTTACTGGTGGCGGGTACGGCCGGCAGCGGCAAGACTGAGTGGCTGCGCTCCGCTATCGCCGGCCTCAAGTTCTCCAACACTCCAGAGACGCTACGCCTGGTCCTGATCGATCCCAAACGGACGGCGTTCGCCGACCTCACGGGATCGCCCTACCTGGACGCCTTGGTCTATCCGCCGGAGCATTCCGTGATCGATGCACTCGATCCGCTGATCGAAGAGATGGAACGACGCTATCGGTTGTTCGAGCAAACCCGGGCCGGAGACCTTCCCGAATATGAGGAAAAGACAGGCTCGGTGCTGCCGAGGATCGTATGTGTTTGTGACGAGTATACGGACTTGCTGGTCGACCGCGCCGCCACAAAGAACGTGGGGGCGGCCATTAGCAGGCTTGGCGCCAAGGCCCGTGCCGCCGGTATTCACCTGATCATCGCTACCCAACATCCAGATAGGAAGACTGTTGACGGCGCCCTCAAAATGAACCTGGCCGGGCGGGTTTGCCTGCGCGTTGCGGATCACCACCAATCAAACATGATCATCAACCAATCGGGCGCCGAGCGGCTGCTTGGTAAGGGCGACCTGTTCTTTCTAAGCATTGGCGATGCCGTGCGCCTGCAATCGCCCTATTTGTCCGCGCAGGAGCGTGGCTCTGTTAACGGTGAGTGCGGCTCGCCGCGGTTGCCTTCCGCTGGCCCTGACCCATCACAGCGCGCGTGAGGCGGCTCCCCTCGTGCGAACGGCTGTACAATGAAAAGAGCATGGCCCGGGAATATATCGAACAGCGGGACGGCAACTACTACGTTGCCAGCACGCGGATCTCGCTTGACTCCATTGTGCATGCATTCTGCCGCGGCGAATCTCCTGAGACGATCCGCCAGGAGTTCGAGTTGCTTCGGCTCGAAGAAGTGTATGGCGCCATCACCTACTACCTGGCAAACCAGGCTGAAATCGATGCCTATCTGATTCGGCAGAACGAGAAGTGGGTGGAAGGACGGCGCAACTCCGAACTGCTGCCGGCCGACCTTCGTGAGAGGCTGATGCGCGCTCGGGATGAATTGCACACGGCTCGCGCGTCGTGAAGGTTCGGTTTCTCGCTGACGCCGATCTCAACAAAGTCATTGTGAGCGGAGTTCTGCGCCGTGAGCCATCTATCGATTTCGTGACGGCCCAAGCCGCTGGATTGCGCCGTATGCAAGATCCTGAGGTCCTGGCGCTGGCGGCGAGACAGCAGCGAGTACTGGTTTCACATGATGTGGGCACGATGCCGGCGCACTTTCGGCATACCGGAATGCTGGAAGGAGTAGTGCCGGCATGTTCCTCGTCCCTCAAACCCTCGACATCGGAACTGCGATCGAAGAGCTTCTACTCATCTGGCTTGCTTCGGACGCGTCCGAATGGGAGAACCGGCTGGAATGGCTTCCACTGTAAGTTAACCTGATCTCAGTACCATAGCTTGGCTCAACGGTCACTAATTCTCGCCCGAATGCAGCCCGCCGGATCCCGCGCGAAACGAGATGTTGCTCCGCAGCGGGTCGTCTTCGAGCGGCGCCACGCAGTTCCACAGACAGGCCCCGCAGTGCACACACTTCTCCCGGTCGAATAGCGGCACACCGCCCGGCCCCGGCATGAGCGCCTGCCCGGAGCACATCTCGATGCACATCTTCGAGGCGCAGGCTGCGCAGAAGTCGGGATAGACAATCCGCACATGGTCGGCGAATCCCGGCGACGCCTGCACCTTGCCCCCGATCAGCAGTGCATCCTGGTGCGAGACCAGGAGTTGCCCGTCATAGGGAATCTCGGGCCAGCCGCAACGCGTCATCAATGCGTTATGGCAGGACACCCCCTTGGACCGGCAGTCCGCGACGATACGATTCAACTCCGCCCCTGAAATCTTGCGGCGGTAGTACTGTTCGAGGCCAGGCAGGAGTTCGGGTTCTCCTCCGATCCAGTGCTTCCCTTTCGTGAACCCCGCGAGCGCCATCCCCATCAATCCGGGAATCACGCCGCGGTGAAATCCGTCCCGCGCCTTCTCCGCAATCCGTCCTTCCTCCTCCACCCAACTGGCCCTGCGCCGCGCCACGTACGTCCGCTCCAGGTTCTCCTTGCTGAGCGGCTTTCCACCCCGGAGCAACTCCAGGACCGCTTCGGCCAATTGCGTTCCCGTGGTCCAGGCCTCGTCTACTCCAGACCCCGTCAGCACGTTGGTGCTGCCCGAACCTTCGCCGATTCGCGCGAAGCCATTCCCTACCAGGATGGGTTCTCCGCGCCGTCCCGATTCCTGCAGCGACTTGGCGCCCCACGACCGAAGCTTCCCGCCCTTCAGATACCGCAACAGATATGGGTGCAACAGGAAATGCTGCAGGTACCGATACGACGTCCGCATGGGGCTCTGGAACCACGAGGGAACGAAGATCCCCACCGTCGCCACGCGCTCCGGATGTACATAGAAGAAGCCGAAGATCTCCGGCTCCGGATACCCGAAAGTGTGGAACACCGTGCCGGGCTCCAGGTCCGTGCCCTCCGGCAGATCCACCACCATCTTCATCCCAACGGCCCATTCGCGCTGGTGATGCCCGTCCGGCAGGCCGAACTCCTGGTCGAGTTGCCGGCCGATCGCCCCCACCGGGCCGTCTCCCACCACCGTCAAAGCCGCCCGGATGTCCATTCCGGGCGTAAAGTTGGCGTCCGGATGCCCGTCGTGGTCCACGCCCTGGTCACAGAGGCGTATGCCGCAGACCCCTTCGTCAATGTCGCTCTCGTCGATCAGGGCTTCCTCGACTGGCGTCCCAGGCCAGAGTTGCACCGTTCCGGACATCATCAGTTCGGAGCCGACGAACTGCATGAACTGTCCCAGCGACATCACCATTCCACCGTGCTTGTGCAGGAAGGGTGGAATGTACGGCAGTTCGACGCCGTAATCGCGGTCGAGACCGAACATGCGGACCACCCGGTCTCCCATCTTCAGCAGGGAGGAACGACGGCTGGCGCCAACGGGATCCAGCAGATAGATCAGCTTCTCGTTCGCCACTGGCGCGGCCATGGGGATCTGACTAGCCTGCAAGTCCGGCAGCGTAGCGCGAATGCCTCGCGCGCGGGTGACCACGCCCGATACGCCGAAACCGATATCGTCCGCGCGCTCATAACACGCCACTTGAAGCGGCAGCCCCGGATTGCTGGGGCTTTCGATCGCCGCCGACCCGTCAGGGCTCATGAGGTGGTGGGAAAGCTCCGTCAGGAATCCAGCCGTGGCAGGGCCGAATCCGACGCAGACGATATCCAACTCCATGGTGGGCCGCTCCGGGAGGTCCCCCGGAGCGCCGCCTTCAGGAAATGAATCGCTCATTGGGGATAGTCCAGCGCCTCGGGAATCATGACCTTGGTCAGCGCGTCGGCCGCACGGTCCTTGGCCAGTTGCGAACCGGTCAGGCAGCCGTCCATCCGCACACGCAGGCGTGAGAACTGATCCAGTCCGTCAAAACGCACGCAGGGGCCGGCCTTGGGGGTATGGGTGCCGTCGCTCTCGATCACGTCGGTGTACCCGCGCGCCAGGCTGGCGATGCCGGGGATCAGCGACTCCAGCGCTTCCAGGTCGTCGGACTGGTAGCAGGTGGCGCAGCCCTCGGTGTCCCACGAAGGATGGCGGTTGTAGCCGAATACCAGTTCCGCGCAGACACGGCCCACTTCGCCCGCGGCGTGCGCGGCCTGCACGTGGCACAGGTCGGTTAGGAACGCGACCAGGCCGGGCAACCCCTCGGCCAGCGTGGGATTCTCGGGACCCTGCTTCTGGAGTTCCAGCAGGTCGAGAATCTGGCTTCGCGACGAAAGCAGCCAGCACAACGCATCGGCCAGCGGGAACGTCACCCCCTGGCGCGAGCCCTGGTATAGCTTGGCGCCGTCGGCGTCGGTGCCTTTCTGCAGGTGTTGCAAGGTCCACAGCCACATCTGCATGGCGGTGGCCAGCGCGCAGGCGCCGGTGCCCGGGTGATCGTTGGCGATCAGCCGCATGTCGCGGATCCACTGCCGGAACTGGGCCAGAAAGAGATCGTCGGTCATGGTGACGCTGAGCTGCCGCCGCTGGACCGCCTCGGGCCCTTCGTAGGTGGCTTCCAACTGAGCATCCATCCACTTGTGTCCCAGGAAGCCCGGACAATCCTCGGTGATGCCGTAGCCGCCCATCAAGCTGACGGCCTCCCGCATCATGCGCGCTCCGTGTCCGGTGTTCCAGAGCTTGCAAGCCGGGCAGAGAACGTTGGCCACGGAATCAAGCAACGCGTACTGGATGAGGATGTCGTCGTAGGATTCACTGGGCTCACCGGCGTGGGGCGGACCCCCTGGTCCGCGGCCGGCCCCCTGGCCAGCCTTTTCCCCGTGCAGCAACTCGATCGCCCTTTTCTGTATCGGCCGCATGGCTTTCATGGTCGCCGTCCCGGGTTTGATTCCGCGCGCGGCCAGGATTTCGGTCTTCTGTTTCTCGATTGGATCGAGCAGGTCGAAGACCCGTGCCGCTTCGAAGCCCAGGGCCGCGCTGGCCTCGCCCGTGGCCCACACATCGACCAGCCGGTGCACCACATCCTGTTTGAGCTGGAGTCCGAGCTCGTATCGAGGCGAGCCGGGGCTGGCGATCGACCCGCCGCGGAACCGCCCGCGGCCATAGCGTATGACCGGCTCGACGGCGCTCAGCAGCTTCGCCGAGGTCATGATTGCCACCGTGACACGGGTGCGCCGGAAGACCGCCTCAATGACTTCGCCATGGCTGTAGCGCGGGACGATTACGCCGTCCTTGACCGAATAACCGCCGATGATCCGGCTGGCGGGAACCTTCAGGCTGAAGATCGGGTCGCGCGTGGAAGAGAGCTGGTGCACCAGCTTTCGCGTAGGGGTGCCGCGGTCGAAGGTCCCCGGGTCGGTCTCTTCCAGAATGACCATGCAGGTGCCCTTGATCCGCGGATCGTCCGATTCCACCGCCGCCGTCACGAAGTTGGCGAACCCCATGTTGGTGATGAACCGGCCGCGTTTCTCGACCTGCAGCATGGGCTCCTGGCCCTCGTCCCATTCCGATACCCGCACTTTGCCGCCGAGCATGCCCGTCTCCACCCCCACGTAGGGGATCGGCTCGGTGAGACAGAAGGCGCCGCGCCACGGCTTCCGGTCCTCACCCGGCTGGGCGGGGGCCGCGCGGTTCATGTAGTAGTCGCGCTGCTCGGGCGTGCCGCGCTCATGGATCGGCGAGAGCGCCAGGCAGCCCGCCAGGCTACCCGTGGCGGCCCCCGCATCTACCCACGCCAGTTCGAACGCCACCAACGCCAGGGCCAGGTTCTTGGGCCCTTCGATGAAGCCCCCCTGGCCGGGATCCATGAACACGCCCGTCACGCCCGATTCGTCGAACGCCTGCAGCAGCGCCTGCTTCTCGGCGGTCCATTCGTGGGTATTGCGCGCGCCCGAAGCCACCAGCCTGGCCACCGGGCCGCGCGCCACCGCACGCACCGATTGCACCAGCATCTGCAGATCGTAGCGGTCCCGAAAGCGCCACAGGATCTGCCGGACGTCGTCCCCCGGCAGCGCATGCAGGTAGTCTGTCTTGGTTTCCAGAGCGGCGAGTGTCATATTTCCCAGTCCTTCCCTTGGCCGGTAGCGTGAAATCGCGCAAGCCCCGGCCCGATTTCGGTAGAAATAGGAAGGGTAGCAATCGTCTTGCCAGGGCATAAGCCATTGAGAATCAGCACAGTGTTGCGTTTTGAAGCGGTCTTTCGGGCCTGAACCTGCTGAATATCCCCCAACGATGAAGTGTCAGGTCGTCGTGGATGATGCCCGAAACTGCCGGCCTTAGAGTAAAATCAAGCTGACGCCATGCCTACTGCCCTCGAACTACCCGTCAGTGTCCCTCCCCGGCGGAAGCGTTGGACTCGTTCGGAATGCGCCACGCTGTCGCAATTGGGCGCTTTTGACGGCCAGCACCTGGAACTGATCGAAGGGGAATTAATTGACAAGATGGGCAAGAATCGGCCGCATGTGAATTCGGTGACACTCTTGGCGGAGTGGCTCCGAGGGGTTTTCGGAGCGCGCATGGTGAATCAGGAAGCTACCATAGATGTCTCACCAGAAGACAATCCCACCAATGAGCCCGAGCCGGACATCATCGTTCTGACGCGCGATCTCTCCCATTTCAAGAAGGAGAATCCGCGCCCGCAAGACCTCCAACTCGTGGTCGAGGTGGCGGATTCCACGCTGGGCTCCGACCTCACCACCAAGGCCGAGTTATACGCCCGGGCGGGTATCCCGGAATACTGGGTGTTGGACGTCGTGGCGCGCCGCATGATCGTGCATCGCGACCCGCAGGGGGGACGGTACACCTATGTTGCGGCATACAGTAGCGAAGAATCGGTGGCTCCGCTGGCGGCTCCCGGATCGAAATTGCGCATCGCCGATGCGTTCCCGGAATAGCCGGCTCGCGGCAAGCTAAAGCATACCCTACAAGCTTCGCAGGTGGAAGCCGCCATCCACGTTGAGGACCTGGCCGGTGGAATAGTCAAGCAGCCCGTCCGCAATCGCGCGGACTGCCTTGGCCACGTCGCTGCCCTCGCCCATGCGGCGCTGCGGCAACAACCCTCCGGCGATCTTCTCCTCGTAGATCTGCTCCACCTTGGCGATCATGTCCGTGCGGATGACCCCCGGCCGGATCTCGAAGACCTTCACTCCCAAGCTCGCCAGCTTCTCTGCGTACAACGCCACGGACATGCTCAAACCGGCCTTCGAGATGCAATACTCGGCCCGGTTGACCGATGCCGTATAGGCCGAGATCGACGTGACAAACACGATGCGCCCATCCCCCTGGTCGCTCATCCACCGTGCGGCCAGTTGGGTCAGAAAATGCGGCCCTTTCAGGTTCGTGGCGATCAATTCGTCGAAGCTCTCTTCGGTGG
>PMTT01000524.1 GCA_003167275.1 Bryobacterales bacterium
TGGTTCTAAAATAGCCACACCCGAAAGAATTTGGGGTTATCCGTGTTCATCCGTGTTCATCCGTGGCTAAGTCTTTTCTGCTTTCATGGTCTCAGGGAAATACCAGGTCCAGGTTCCGCCAATCCTTCGTCGCGGCGGCGCATTTACTTGCCCAATCCGGATAGTTGTTCAGATGATCGGGCACCTGGGCGGGCCAGAAGCACGTCACATAGCAATCGTAGATATCGCGCTCCACAGGCTGGCAGAGTCCGGCCGTTCCTCCAGCCGAATCCACCTCCCAACCAGGTGAGAACGCCAGCGCGCATCCCATGGGGACGTGCGGGCGCGGTTGTGTGGGTTGATTCTGGAGAGCCACTACATCCTCGGTGGTCGCCGCTACCAGCTCGTCGATCCGGCGGGCCTTCTTGTTGATCGCTTTCAAGTATTTCAATTCAGTGCCTTCCTTTCCGCGAATTGTTCCAGGAAGCCGGGATTCTGCGCGCTGATCGCGCCGTAGATCCGCAGGCAAGTATCTGTCCAGTCCCGAATCCAGTCGCAGTAATGCAGATTGGGGTGGCCTGTGTCTCCATAGCGGACAAAAGCCTCATGATGGCACCCGCCGGCGCACAAGGGACGCGCCCAGCAGGTGTGGCAATCATATTTGCTGTTGATGTGGCCTCTATTGAGGAAGTCCGCCTGCTTTGCGCGGTCCAAACCCGTCGCAATGTTGCCCAGCGAATGCGTGTCGGAATCCACAAAGCGATGGCAGGGGGCGATATCGCCCGAGGGACCTACTCCCATCAGACCCAATGCGGCCCCGCACGGGTGGGACTTATTCACACCCTGATATAACTCCGCGATGGTGTCGCTGACGTTGGAGAACCCGTGCATCTCTCCGCGAAGCGCATATTCCAGATACTCTTCCGCCAAGACTTGGAACTCTGCCAAGACTCCATCCATGCCCCGCTCGTTGATGGCGTACAGTCGGTCGGGAGAGGTGGTTACCGGAGCGAAGCCGACCTCGTGAAACCCCAAGTCCTGTTTCAGGTGGCGGAAAATCCTCACCACGTCGGTGACTCCGTTTGTGAGGGTCACCCGCGCCGTGATGGGACGCGTCCGGTGACCCTGAATCAGGGCTTTGACCCGCGGGGCGATGAGGTTGTAGCTTCCTTTGCCGTTCGCGAATACGCGGAGCTTGTCGTGCAGGTCGGGTGGCCCATCCATGCTGACCGTCACGCCGATGCGGTTTTCCGAAAGGAACTCGATAATCGCCGGAGTCAAGAGCGTTGCATTGGTGGTCAGGCTGAAGTCGATGGTGCGTCCCTGCTCCCGGGCGCGCTGGTTTGCGTACTTGACCACCTGCTCCAGGAGGGGGAAGTTCATCAGCGTTTCCCCGCCGAAGAACGTGATGTGAACCGCTTTGCGGCCGGAGGATTGATCGAGCAGGAAGTTCACCGACGCCATGGCAGTCGCGAGGTCCATGAACTTGGGCTTGCCCTCGGGAGTAGCGACTTTATCATCGCCGAACTCATAGCAGTACTGGCAGGATAAGTTGCATTGATTGGTGAGGTTCATCACCAGGCTCTGCAAGGGGAAGTCGTCCGGCGGGGATTCGAGCGGCTCCGGCTTGGCGTCGCTCGCCACGATCACCCGCGCGCGAAACATCTCCTGAACTAACTCCATCGCGTCATCGAAGGCAAAGTCGCGTTCGGTAAGCTTCCCGATCAACTCTTCGGGTGTGGCTGGGCCTTCCGAGAGCAGACTGATCAAGGTGGCCACGGGAGTGTCAAGCTCAAAAATTGCGCCGGCGGGGACCAGGTAGAGAAACTGGCGGCCGCCGCCTTCAAAAGAGTGAAACTCCCCGAGCCGGAGCGTGCGGGTTTGAGTAGGCGTCACTTAGATACCTCCGGCTGGTCCCAGCGGATGTAAGTCGGAACGGTCACCACCAGGTAGGACTTGCCCACCAGCGGCTTCCCTTCTTTGTCTTTCTCGTTCTTGGCGGTCGCCACCACCCACACGTCGCCGTAATTGTTGCGGCTGAACTTCCGCTGCGGATTCGGCCCGTCGAGACTGGGGGTAAACAGGCCGTTGCCGTTCAAAGTGCCGACGAACTCCTTGTCGTCATCCCCGAATACCGAGTAGAACTCCTCCACCGACCAGGTCACTTCGACCGGTCCCAACTCCACGTCGTCGGCGGTATGCAGTTTGCCGTCCTCGCCGCGATGGTACGCGACAGCCTCTAGTTGCTGATAGCCCCTGGGATGCACCGAGTGCTCATCGCCTCCCAGCCGCGCCATCGAGGCCTCGGGCAGCACCTTGATATAGTCCACTTTGTCGTAAATCGCCAGCGCTCCTTCCAAGACCGCATTGCCGAGCGCCACATCGCGCTTGCCGGTCACGGCGTCGGCCGCCACGTCCACCGTCGCAACAATTTCAGCGGGCGTGTGGGAGACGATCGACTTGACCGTGACCCCGGAGCCGAAATCCAGGTCGGCCGCAGTCACCTGGGCCGGCAGATTGTTGCCGAGCAGGCGAAGGCGCTGCGCCTGGGAACCGGTCTTCAGTGAATAGCGGTCGAGAATCACCAGTGCCGGTTCGGGAGTGACTCGCCGCAGCTTCACATCGACGCCGAACTCCTGATACTCACCCCAAAACCACCGGCCCTCCGCCCAGGTTTGATCGGGCGAAATCCACAAGGCTTCGCGCATTTCGCGCGACAGATCGTCGGGGGGCGCATTCGCGGCCACGGCGGGGCCTTTCGACCGGCCGCGCCAGGAATAGCCCGTGTAGACCAAGCCGCTGCCCGTCCGGGAGATAGCCGGTCCGCCGTTCACAGGCTGGAGCTTCGCCGTGGTAGTGAACTCGTCCTCTTTAGCGCCTTGGGCAATCGTCAGTTCACCGAAATACTTGCCGCGGCCCACGATATGCGCCGAGACGAGCCATCGCCCGGTGATTCGGGGCGCCCGCATCCGGGCGTGCCAAGTGGCCCACTCGGGAGTATGCAAGCCGTAACTCTTGCCGAGGAAGTCGAGAGTGGTGTCGAGGGAAATCGTCGGAGCCACTGCGGTGCCGGCTACGGGAGTGGCCCCACCCGCCATATCGCCGCCGCCCCCCCCGCCGCCTCCTGCGGCAGCGCCGCCTCGCCCTCCGCCACCGCCCGCCACGGCCGTCGCGCCACCCCTGCCGCCCGCGCCGTTCCGCCGGAACGCCGCCTCGGCCTGGGTATACAGAGCGGAATGCGTGTCGGCGAGCAGCGACCAGTCGCTCCTGGTCCGATGCCATTGGAACACACGCCCCAGCGCATGGCAGTTGTTACACGTAGCGCGTATCGATTCGTTCGGAATGACCTCATCCTGGATGCGGTGTTCCGTCATATACATGACTGGTTTGGCTTCTTCCGGCGCCAGCCCGTGGGTGGTGCTCAAGGATTTTACAATTACCTTCGCGTCGGCGGGTTCCAAGGTCACGCCGTTCAAGCGGACCATTCGTTTGATGGCTTCTTCCCAGCCTTCGGGGGTCGTGCGAATCCAGGAAATCCGGCTGAGATTTCCCTTGTCGTCCTTCGCGTGACAACTCGAACACTTACCGATCACCAGAGCGTCGGTAACCGGGATCCCATCTTCTGTATTCTGTGGACCGGCCGCAGCCCCCCGGCCTGCCCCGCCGCGGCCACCGCCCCTGCCCTGCCCCAGCGCGGATGGCGCGATCAAGAGCAAGGCCGCTAAAACTGCCGGTCCGTTTCTCATGGCGATCTTCATGATCATTCGCGTATTCCTCGGTCTCCGGCCTCAGGATTAGAACGTGATGCGCCCGGTGAGCTGGACCTGGCGCGGGCCAGCGCCCTCCGCCGATTGTAAGTTGGTAATTGTACCAAAAGTGGAGGCATTCAGCGTCAAGCCTGGGGTGCCGTAGTTCGGATGATTCAGAGCATTGGCGGCGGCGATGCCAAACTTCAAGTGCAGCCGCTCGGTAAAGTTGATGGTCCGGAAGAACGAAAGCGAAACGGCCTGTGTTCCCGGCCCAAGGACGGCTCCGACCGGCGCATTGCCGAAGCGGCCGATGTTGTTTGCCGGCACCGTGAACGCCCCGGCGTTCAGCCATTGCGCGGGGCTCTGACTGGCGGGATAGAGTGGCGCTCCCGCCACAATGTCCGCCCGTCCGCTGCCCTGTAGATTGGGAAAGTTCGTCCCCGATGGATCGGCGCCACTGGCCACCACGGTAAGGAACGGACCGGTCTGAAACAGCACCACACCGGCCACTTCCCATCCTCCGGTCAACTGGTTCAGGATGGCGTTTCCTTTGTGGCGGAACGGGAGAGTATACAAGAACGTAGTCTGAAACCGGTTGCGGCGCGTAAACGCGACGTTTCCGTAATCCAGGTTGGGATTGGAGGGGTCGCTCAAGGTGCCGCCACTCTCGCTCGCAAAACCGCCGGGGGCGTAACCTCCCCCGTTGGACAGGTTCTTCGCGTGGTTGAAACTGCTCTGGAACTGGAGGCCGTTGCGCATCCGCTTGGTCGCGGTTACGGTGATTGCCTCGTAATTACTCCGGGCGGCATTGGTAAGATACACGATCTGTGCGAGCAGCGGGTAGGGAGCGCTCTTCGTGGCCGTGGCAAAACCAACCGTGTTGACGGGAACCTGGTCGGGATTGGTAGTCACTCCTAAGTCGGTGCCGTGGCTGCCATCATACGATACACGCAGCCCGGTCTGAAAGCCGAGATCGCGTTCCACCGTGAAGTTCAATTGCTGCACGTAGGGGTCTTTGTAATGGATGTCTCCCGCCAAGTCAAACACCTGCGATCCGGGCTGGGCGAGGTCCGCGGGAAGCGCGTAAGGGAAGCTGTATAAGGGCTTCCCGCCAACAATCTGATTGGTGAACTTGGCCACGTCGCTGGCTTCCACGGCCCACGCCGCGTCAATCAGGCTGCCGAGCTCGGTTTCGATGTACTTTCCATACCCGCCACGAATGACCGTCTTGCCATCGCCTGTCACACGCCAGGCGAATCCGACCCGCGGCCCAAAATCGTACTTCTGCGAATAACGCAGGCTTTGCGGCATGCCGGCCTGGCTGGCGGTGAGAATCGGGGTCGGGAAGATCGACTTGGCGAATGCCGGATTCACCAGGGGCACGGCTGCATCCGGAATGACGACCGCCCCATTTACGGTGGTCCCGTTTTGCACCGAGGAATAGTTCAGCAGGAAGTTCGCGGTGTTGTTGTAGTAGTCGCGGAACGCGGGGTGATATTCCCAACGGAGGCCAAAGTTCAAGGTGAGGCGCTGCGTGACTTTCCACTCGTCCTGAGCATACGCGGCGTAGTGATTGGCATAGCCGTAGGTGTCCGGATTCAAGACGGTCGCCATTCCGGAACTGTCCGGGATGCCCAACAGGAAAGCGCCAAATGGACTCCCGATCAACGAACTGGTGACGGAGTTATTGAACGAGTACGATCCCATGCGGCTGCTGGCGAAAACGTTGGTGTAGAGCCCTTCCAAGTGGCGGTAGTCGCCACCCACTTTCACGGTGTGCCGCCCCTTGGTCCAGGTGAGGTTATCCAGCACCTGCGCGGTATTGGTTTTCGAAATGGACGTGGTGCCGCCCGTAGTGCCAGTAAACCCGGTAATGGAGAAGCTCGGGGCAGCCGCGCCGGGAGGCGGCGGGCCGGCCAGTTGCAGTCCTAATGCCTGTTGGATCCCCGCGGACGTGTAGGCGTAGTTAGTCCCGGTATTGACGCCGGTGTAGCCGCCGCGCGCCTCGTTGATGAGGTGCGGCGTGATCACGAAATTGTGCGCCACGGTCAAGCCGTAGTCGTTCTCCAACGCATCCCCGCCGCCCAGGTTCACCGACCCGCTGGGAGCGCTGATAGTCTCCCGTCGCTTGTACGTCACTCGGGCGAACATCGTCTGCTTGCTGTTGATGTTCTGGTCGATCCGGGCGTCACCCTGGTTGCTGCCGATGGGCGTCGGGAAAGCGGTCTCGTAATTATTGGCGATCGCATTGGCCGGTCCGTAATTGGGAAGCGGGTCGAAGTAATTCAGGACCGCCAGGGAAAGCGGGGAAATCCGACTGAGTGGGATCTGATTATTGGGGAATGGCGTGCCGGATGCCAGAGGATCTTTGACTGCGGTCTTGGGGAGGTACACCGAGAGGTCGCCGGATCGCAAGGCAGCGGTCGGCAGGCTGTCGATAACGATTGCCTGGTTCGGCCGGCGGAGCCCTTCGTAGCTCATGAAGAAGAAGGTGCGGTCTTTCCCGTGATATACCTTGGGGACGGTGACCGGCCCGCCCATGAACACTCCAAAGTCATTCATGGTCAGATGCGGGACGGCCGCGGCGAAGGTGTTGCGAGCATCCAATGCGGAGGTCTGGTTGTTCTCAAACAGGCCGCCATGGAGCGAGTTGGTGCCGCTTTTCGAAATGGTGGTAATGTCGCTGATACCGCCAAACTCGGCGGTGTTATTGATCTCGCTCACCCGAATCTCGGCGATGGTATCGAACGACGGGAAGAGCTCGGTGATGGGAGCGCTCCCTTTGGGGCTGACCGTACTGATGCCGTCGAGGCTGGACGTCAACATGCTCGGCTTCGCACCGGCGACGGAGAGATTGCCGCTGCCGTCGGTTTCGACGCCGGGCTGGGTCGTCAACGTCGTGATCGCGCTGGTAGAACCGCTCGCTCGGGAAAAGATGGCCACGGGAAGGTCGATCAACTCGCGGCCCATCTTGGTCTCGGCGATATTCGAGACTTCGGTGTTGATGGGCGCCTCCATGGCTTCGGTCACATTGACGGTCTGCCCTTGCTTAGCGAGCGAAAGATGGGCGTCCTGGCGGAAGGTCTGGCGGGCCGTCAGCGTGATACCCGCGAACTTCATCACTTCGAATCCGGGGGCCGAGATCGTGATTTCGTAATCGCCCGGTTCCATGTTGACCAGGGTGAAACCTCCGGAGGAATCCGTAACGGTGGAGCGCGAGGCTGATGTGCCCCGGTTCACTGCCTTCACGATACAATCTGGAACTACGCTGCCGGTGGGATCGTGGACCGTTCCTACAAACTCGCCAAAGGTAGACTGGCTCCAGGCGGTCCCCACTGCGCTGTAAATGAAGACGAAGGCGACGGCCAGCGGAAAGATCCTCCCCAGGAATCGATCGCGCGGCAGTTGGTGGATGGCTCTTAACATTTCGATTGATTCTCCTTGCTCCCGTCAGACATGACACGACACCGCGTCATCGCCTCGGTTACGATACTCGCGATGAGGAACGACCCGTTACGATACAGTGGAGCGCGTCCGAGGGTCGCGAGGTCGCGGGCGTGAGTTAGACCGACAAGATGAAGGAATCCGAGCTTAGTTGCGCAGACAAGCGCAGCCAATCCCTCTGAATGATCACACTTACGCGACTGAACCCCACAGACAAACAAGCACTCCTTGGCATATCCCGTTGATACAACAGGAAGCGTGTGGCCCCACGGCGATCAAGCCGCGACAGATACTTAAGGGAGAAAACCTCTGCCGCTGACAGGGGCAGTGTTTCCAGACAGGGGAAAGTGCGAACAGACAGCGTATCGCAATCGGAGCGAATGGAAGAAACAGTTTATTATGGGTACCACGAATTGGTATAGCTGTCAATACAAAAGTGGGTACTTGCGGGACGTGTGCGTGCCACGCGATCCCGTAGGTTGGTCCAGCGCACCGAGGCCGGCTAGATTCGGACTGGCCGCTTTCGTTGATTCGGGCAAGTCCCTGGGCCACACGCGACACGGTGCGGGCGGCCCTAAAGCGCCGGGCCGACTTCGTGATACATTCAGTAAGGCATACCAGGTTGACCCGGCGAATGCGCGTCGCAGGCGCAGAATCGTCGCAAGTTGTTGAAATCAAGAGAGCGGGCCCTTAGCTCAGCGGTTAGAGCAGCGGACTCATAATCCGTTGGTCGAAGGTTCAAATCCTTCAGGGCCCACCATATTGAGCCCCGAGCTGCTTGTCGCCTTACGGAAACCGCCAGGGGTCGACAGATAAACCCCTCCCGGCCACCAAGGGTGGAAACGTACTCCTGCCGATCGTTGTCAGTGCAGGGTCCCCAGAACATAAATCCACAGAAATGTTTTCTTTCACCCGATTCAGGAGTAAACTGAGATCAATCCGGGAATCGGAGGCTGGCAGCGCGCCCGGCGGCGACTCAAGTGCTAGTGGAACTGTCGCACCGATCCCCCGCGCGCCCGGCTCGCGAAGGAAGGAGAGATCGAATGCCTCGAAGAATAGCACCCGGCTGGATGGTGGTAGTCTTACCGATCTGCCTGGCCGCGCCGGCCCAGGCTCAATACACGCAACAAAGCAAGCTCGTCGTCAGCGGCACCGTGGGCGCGCAGGTGGGTGTTGGCACGTCCGTGGCTTTATCCGCGGATGGGAACACCGCGCTTGTGGGCGGCCCCAGTGATTCCGCTGGCGCGGGCGCTGTTTGGGTGTTCAACCGGAATGGCGGAACCTTCCAGCAGGGCGCGAAACTGCTGGGCAATCAGGTCGCCGCGTTAATCGCAGGACAGGGCAGTTCGGTAGCGTTGTCGGCGGACGGAAATACCGCGGTCGTGGGCGGAATGGACGACGATAACCAACTTGGCGCCATGTGGGCCTTCACGCGCATCAACGGGGTGTGGACCCAACAGGGGCCCAAACAGGTTGCCACTGTCCTGTCGGGTCAAGCCCGGCAGGGTATTTCCATAGCCCTCTCCGCGGACGGGAACACCGCGCTGCTGGGTGGCGACCAGTACAATAGCACCGGTGCGGCCTGGGTGTTTACGCGCACGGCCGGGGTGTGGAGCCTGGACACCCCGACCGTGCCGTTGCCCAAGCTGATTGGCAACTCCACGGCCGATGCGCACCAAGGCGCGTCGGTGGCCTTATCCGCTGATGGCAATACGGCGATTCTGGGCGGCCCGGGCGACAACGACAACGCAGGCGCCGCCTTCGTCTTCACGCACGCCAACGGAGCATGGACCCAGCAGGCCAAGCTCACNNGGGCGCTCTCACAGGCGCAGCCTACGTATTTGTACTCACTGGCGTGACATGGACCCAGCAGGCCAAGCTAACCGCATCGGACGGTGCGAGTGGTGACCAATTCGGCAGTTCGGTTTCATTGTTCGGCACAACCGCAGTGATCGGAGCCCCTGGCAACTCCGCCCAAGGAGCAGCCTACGTGTTCACGACTTCTGGTTTCACCTGGACCCAGCAGGCCAAGCTCACTGGCTTTGGAGCGACCGGTGGCGCGCGGCAGGGTACCTCTGTGGCTCTGTCCGCCGACGGTAATACGGCTGTAGTGGGCGGAAGCGGTGACAACAACACGGCCGGGGCGGTGTGGGTCTTCACACGCGTCAACGGCGTGTGGAATCAGCAGGGAAACAAGTTAGTGGGCACCGATTCGGCGTTCTCCCGGTACCTGGGCCAGTCGGTCGCGCTCACCGCGGATGGCAACACTGCCTTGGTGGGCGGACCTGGTGGCTTGCCCAACTTAGTCGTTCGGAACCCCGCCGTGGGCGCCACCTGGGTGTTCACCCGGACCAATGGAGTGTGGACCCAGCAGCAGGTCCCGGAACTTGTGGGATTCGGGACCGTCGGTAATGATGCGCTCCAGGGCTCTGCAATGGCGGTTGCTGCGGACGGCTCCGCCGCGCTGGTTGGAGGACCCACGGATAACGGCCGCCTCGGCGCCGTGTGGGTGTTTACGCGGCCGGCCCCGCCCTCTCCACCAGTGATCACCACGCAACCGGCGAGCGCCACCGTGCCGAGCGGACAGGCTGTCACTCTGAACGTGGTCGCCACCGGGGCGGCGCCTCTCAGTTATCAGTGGTACCAAGGCGCCACCGGTAACAAGGTCACGCCGGTCGGCACGAACTCCCCCATCTTCACAACCCCCGCCCTGATCGGGAGTTCGACCTATTGGGTGCGCGTGACCAATCCTTATGGAACTGCCGACAGCACGACCGCGATACTGACTCTGGCCGCGAGCGGGCCGGTGATCATTCAGCTTCTGACCGCTGCAAACCAGAGTCCGACGATTTCGCCGAACACCTGGGTGGCTATCTATGGAACGAATCTGGCACCGGCGGGCGATACGCGGTCCTGGCAGGGCTCGGACTTCTTGAACAATCAGTTGCCGGTGGTACTGGATACCGTTACCGCCACGGTGAACGGAAGGAGCGCCTACATCGGGTACATCAGCCCGACGCAAGTGAACATCCTGACGTCGCCCGATGCGCTCCAGGGCGCAGTACAGGTGCTGATCAGCAGCGGCGGCGTAAACAGCGCTCCATTTACGGTTCAGGCGCAGCCAATCGCCCCGGCTTTCTTTGTCTTCGCGGGGAGTCCGTTCGTCGCTGCCGAACACACCAACGGGAGCTATCTGGGCTCGCCGAGTTTGTATCCCGGTGTGACCACGCCTGCGAAACCCGGAGAGACCGTGGCGCTCTTCGGGAGCGGCTTCGGACCAACGTCGCCGCCGGTCGTCGCCGGATCGCTGGTGCAGTCGGGAATCCTGCCGACGCCGCCCGTGATCGTCATCGGTGGTATCGCCGCGACGGTGCAGTTTGCGGGCCTGGTTCCCTCCGTGCCGGGTGAGTTTCAGTTCAACGTAGTGGTGCCGCTCGGAGTGCCAGACGGGAACAATACTGTAACGGCCCTGTACGGCGGACTCAGTACACAGACGGGCTTGCTTTTGACTGTGCAACACTGAGTGGATTACCAAGTTGTGGGGCGGACGCCCGCGTCCGCGCCGGACCCCCTGGTCCGGCGGTTCGTTAGTTCCAGCAGGCCGACCAGGGGGTCGGCCGCGGGCTAGGGGGCCCGCCCCACCAGATCGGCACAAGGCAATGCCGCTTACTTGCGGTACGTTTCTACGGTCAACCTATGGCCGTCGCTTCGGATGGTGATCAGGCCAACTTCGTCCGTGCGGAGAATGGCGGCGTGGTGCTGCTCCAGGCGTTCGATCACATCCCGATTCGGATGGCCATAGCTGTTTTCAAATCCCGCCGATACCACCGCAAAAGTGGGATTCACGGCACTCAGGAACGCCTCGGTGCTGGACGTCCGGCTGCCGTGGTGCGCCACTTTGAGGACGTCGGTGCGCGGGACCTCGTTGGCGTCCAACATGCGACCCTCGATCTGGCGCTCCACATCACCCGACAGCAGAAAAGAGTGGCGGCCATAGCATAACCGCAGAACCAGGGAATCGTTGTTCTTGGGCGTGTCCGATGGAACGTAATCCGCGAATGGCGCGAGCACTTCGATCTCCGCCCCGCCGAACGCGAATCGCTCGGGGGCCTGCATCGGGACGATCCTGACGTGGTTCTGCGCAGCTTTGTCGCGGAGCTTGCTCCAGGAGGGGCTGTCAGGCGTGGCACCGGTCCACAACTCCCGTGGATGAAAGTCACTCACCAGCGACGGCAGGCCGCCGATGTGGTCTTCGTGGGCGTGGGAAAGCGCGATGACGTCCACGGAACGGATGGAGCGCTCCCAGAGATAGGGCGCCACCACATCCTCGCCGATATCGAGCTGTGTGTGGGACTGATGGCCGAAGGTGGGGATTCCGCCGCCATCCACCAACATGCGTTTGCCGTCCGGAAAGACCACCAGCAAGCTATCGCCCTGGCCCACATCGATGGTGGTCATCTCCAGTTGGCCGGGCACGGTCTCCGGGGGAAACGGGTGCCAGAGCAGGAGCACCAGGAACAGCGCGACGGCGCCCACCGCCGCGGTCCGCCACCAACGGCCGCGGGCAACCGCGGCGGCGATCAGCGCGGCTGAGAACGCCACGCCCAGCCACACGGGCGGAGTGGCGATTCGCCAGTTGGGCTCGATGTTGGCGTGCCAGGTCACGACTCTCTGCGAGAGCCACAACAGCACGCCCGCGATCTTCGCTACCCAGGTCCACCCAGTCAGGACCGCGAGGAAACCAGCCGGGACCGCCAGGCCCATCAACGGCACGACGAACGTATTCGCAGAGAGGCCGGAGAGACCAATGCGGTGGAAGTAGACCACCATGGGAAGCGCCAGGCCCAACTGGGCGATCGCGGAGACCATGGTCAGCTCGTAGAGAAAGAACAGAATCCTGACAGGCACGGTCACGGCGAGCGTGGCGACGCGGCGCGGCAGCCCGAGGCCGCCCAATGTCACCGCGAGCAAGCGCATTTCGAGGCGGAACTGCGCGACGCGGGCAGGCAGGTGCATGTCCCGGCCCGTGTCGTGCAGGTCCCCGAGAGCGCGCCCGAGCGGTCCGGAAGTGGCGCGGATCAGCGGCGTGGCAAATGCTCCCAGGAACCCGACCGCCAGGAAGGTGAGCTGGAAGCTGGCCTCGAACAACTGCTGGGGATCGAAAACCAGGAAGCCCAGTGCCACTGCAGCCAGCAGGTTCAGCGGCCGGCGCTCGCGGAAGAAGTAGCTACCCATCATGTAGAGAGTCAGCCCCGCGGCGGAGCGTGTGCACGGAGATTGCCAGCCGGTAAGTAGCGCGTAGAACCACGCCGCGGCGACCGTAGTCAGCAGCGCCAGGGGCTCGGGAACGAAACAGATTCGCAGCAGGAACAGAAAGAAGGCGGCGAGGATCGCCACGTGCGTTCCGGAGATGACCAACGCGTGAAAGGTGCCCGTGGATCGATAATCCTCGGTCCAGACGCGCTGGAGTTGGTAAGACTGTCCGATGAGGATCGCCTGCATGATGCCGGTCTGATAGTCGTTGCCGCGATAGAGGCGCTCGATCCGCGCCAGAGCGGCCTGGCGCAGATCCATCACAGCTTTCTGAAAGCGCGAGCCACAGCGGCCCGGAAGGACGCGGACTGTGCCGGCGGCGCTGGAGGCGGTCCAGTAGATGTCCTGACGGGCCAGGTAATGGGCATAGTCGAAGGCGCCGGGATTGCCGTAGTTGCGGGGCTTGCGGACGCGGCCGTCGAGTTCGACGTTCTGCCCGTAGTGCAGCGTGGGGAGGCGCTCATCGCCCTTGGTAAACAGGGTGACCTGAACGCGTGCGTGCGGTTCCAGTTCGAGAAGGAAGCGCTCGCGTTCACCCGAGATGGCGGGGGGCTCGATCACGCAGCCGCCCAGGATGACGATTTCGCGGCCTTCGGCATCCAGTTCCGGCGGCGGACCCGGAGCGTGGGCCAGGGCGGTCAGCGCACCGGTGCAGAAGAGCCCGAGCGAGCAGCAGACTCCGGCGAGGAGGCGGGAACGGCGGAAGAGCGCCAGAATGCCGAGTAGCAGGAAGGCGGCAATGGCAGCGAAGAGCTCCGACGGTTGAAATGGTACGAAACGGGAAACCAGGATACCCGCGGCAATGGCAGCCAAGGGCCCGACCAACGGGTATTGCACCTGAAGGCCGATTGTAACAGGGCGCGCGGGTTAGCAGTTGCGGGCCGCGCGCATGGCATGGGCTCCGCTCATCGCCTCAGCGGATCTTCGATCCAAGGCGGCGTAGCCTGGATCAGACGACCCAGTTCGGGCTCCACCTGCTCCATCTTGCACTTCATCTCCCAGGCGATTTCACGGTAGCTGAAGTGGCCCTTCACTCCGCTGCGAAGCTGGGAGATGTACTCGGCCTCGGCGAAATCCATCTTGAAGAGGAATCGCGAGCGCGCCCCGAACGGCAGCAGATAGTGAGCGCCGGGAGACGGCAGCGAGTGCATCGTCTCGATCGCCGCACGCATGGCCGAGTCGTAAAGCTCGGTAGCTTCCGCGTCCACCAACAGCTTGGGAGTGTCGTAGCCCAGGTTCCCGGAGTACGCCTGGCGGAACTTCTGGCAGCGCCGATGCCGGTGCAGATCCCGATAGGCGCCGATATCGATGACGAAATCGTAAGCGTACAATCCGCCTCGGAAACCGCCCAGGATCTCGTCGCGCCGCGTCCGCGAACCGAGCGCCAGATCCATCACCTCCGCCCGCTGCGCCTGGCTCCATTCGCAGGCCAATCCGTACAGCTCGCGGAACGGGCGATCCGTCACCGGGTATAGCAAGGTGGCCACGATGTCGGCCGGCACGTTAGTGGGGCGGACGAGGTCCACGCGCTCCGCGGCGCCGCCGGCCGGCGACTGGAGATTCTGATCCGCCCAGCGCTTCAGGTCCTCGCGGGAACGCACCGAGTACTCGTCCGGATCGGCATGGCGCGCCAGCGTGGGCGCCAGCGGTTCGGGGGCGGCGTGGGCGTCCCACCTGCAGTCCGGCTCCGCGGCGCAGGCTTCGGCGATCTCCCCTCCGAGCTCGCGGAGTTCGGCGTACTCTGAGGCCTTGAGACGCCGGATCTGCTTTTCCAAGGTGCGGATGCTGGTGACCTGTCCCACATTGGTCGGCACCCCCCAGAAGAGCAGGTAGCGCGCCACGTCGAAGGCGCGTGCGGCGACGTTGCGCCGGTAGGTGGCGGGCGTCATATCGTCCGGGCGCGGCAGGTGCTCCGAGAGATAGGCGAAGGCGCGCTCGTTCACCTGGCCGTAGGCGCGGAGCAACCGCTCGCCCGCCGCGCGGAACGCCTCGGCATGGGCATCTGAAAGCTCGGGCGGAGTGACGAAGCCGGACCGCGAAAAATCCTGGTAGCGGGACGATTTCGCCTGCCCGTCCCACAGGCTCTCCTCTTCGATTTCCGTGGCGGCGAGCTCGGAAATCCCCTCGAAACAGAGGACTGTGTGGCCGAGATCGGCGATGGAAGCGTGGCCGTACTGGAAGTAGAAGCTCTCCAGGAACTTCTGCGAATCGTGGGTCCGGACCCATTCGATGGAGTCGCGGATGGAATCGGGCGAGCGGCTGTAGCGGGCCAGCGCGTAGGCGCTCTTCTCGGGCGGCATCGGCGCCACGGTGATGACGCGTTTCGTGGGGGTCAAGACGTTATGATAACGAGGAATGCAGATCCGAATCCAACGCATCCACCCAGCCGCAGTCCTGCCCTCCTACGCGCACGGTCCCGAAGAGGACGCCGGCATGGACTTGCGCGCGGTGGAGGAGGTCACGCTGGAGCCCGGATTGCCACGCCTGGTTCCGACGGGTCTCACCATCGAGCTGCCTCCCGGTTATGAAGCGCAAGTGCGTCCCCGCAGCGGCCTGGCGCTGAAACACGCCATCACGAGCCCGAATGCGCCGGGGACGATCGACCCAGGATATCGCGGAGAAATCCGGGTCATCCTGCTGAATTTGGGGAAGGAGGCTTATACCGTGCATGTGGGCGACCGGATTGCGCAGATGATCGTGGCGCGGTATGAGGCGGTGGAGTGGGTGGAGGGCGATTTGGCGGATTCCCGGCGAGGGGGCGGCGGGTTTGGGTCGTCGGGGCGGTAAGATCGAGGGATGAAGTCTCGGCTGTATTTGGAGACGAGCGTTCCGAGCTATCTGACCTCACGGCCGAGCCGGGACCTGATCGTCGCGGGACACCAAGAACTCACCCGGGAATGGTGGGACACACGCAGGGAGTTGTTCCAGATCTACATCTCGCAACTTGTCCTCGACGAAGCAAGTGCAGGAGATCCTGACGCGGCTCGTAGCCGCCTGCAGGTGTTGAACGATCTTCCGCTGCTGAGCATCACGCCGCAGGTTGTGGAATTAACCTCCGCCATTCTGTCCTCTGGCAGAATCCCCCGCAAGGCCGCGAGCGACGCCACCCATATCGCTACCGCAGCGGTCCACGGAATCGAGTTCCTGGTAACCTGGAATTGTACACACATTGCCAATGCGTCGATTGCCAAGGCGCTGGCTTCCGTATGCCGGGAGCACGGGTGTGAATTTCCAGTGATCTGCACACCGGAAGCACTGATGGGAGGAATAGGCCATGTTGAAGGACCCAATCGTCGATGAAATCCGGCGCTTTCGCGAGAAGGAAGCTGCCAAGTACGGCTTCGATGTAAAAAAAATGCTTGCTGCCGCGAGAAGACGACAAGGCCGCTCCGGTCACAAGGTTGTATCGTTCGTGGCCAAGAAGAAGCCGGGCGCCTAATCTGCCGACACCGTCGCACGATGCAGGTGGTCACTCTGAGCTTTGTGGCTCAGGGCTTGACAGGCGGTAAGACGCCCTACGACTCCCGCAACGCCTCNNCCCCCACCAAAAACACCGCCACCGCGATCAGCAGAGAATAGTCGGCAGGTCCGAATCCGAAGATCATACTGCGCAAGGACCGCGTCATCGCCACCGCTCCCGCTCCGCCGAGCGCGGCGCTGCCCAAAACTAGCAACCCCACCTCCTTCATCAGCGCCACCGACACCTGAGCGCGGGTCGCTCCCAGCGCCAGGCGAATTCCGATCTCCCTTGTGCGCCGCTCTACGGCATACGAAATCACGCCGTATACGCCCACCGAGGTCAGCACCAAAGCCAGCAGTCCGAAGCTCGTCGCCAGCAACGCCAACAGGCGTTCGTGGGACAGTTTCGCATCGATGGCCTCCCCCAAAGGACGAATCGCACCAATCGCCATGCCGGGGTCGAAAGTGTGCAGGGCTCCCTGAACGTTCGCGGCTACCAGCGCCGGGTCGCCCGCGGTCCGTACCACCACCGCCGTGATGGGCGCGGGGGACTGCGCCATTGGGACATACACCAGGAATCCGAAGGGGTCGCTGGGATTGGCGAAACGGACGTCGCGAGCCACGCCTACCACTTCGATCGAGTGCTGCGCATTGTAGCGGTCGGCCTGCGTCACCAGGCGGCCCACCGGGTTCGCGACGCCGAACATCTTCCGCGCGGCGGTCTCGCTCAGCACCGCGACTTCGGGCGTGCCGGCGCGATCGTCCGCCGTAATTCCGCGGCCTGCCACGATGCGGATGCCCATCGTCTCGAAATATTGCGGGGAAACCTGGACGATGCGGGTGTTGTCGTTCCGCTCGGCCGGCCGGTCCGCGGACGCCAGGGGGCCGGTGTGCTGGTCGCCGCCCATCGGTCCGAAGCAGGAGAACGCGGCCGACCGGACGCCGGGGAGTTGGTTCATCCGGTCGTACAGAGGCTGGGCGAGCGCCTTATAGCGGGCCATCATGGCGGGGCTGAATTCCCACGGCAGATCCACCATCAGGACGTTCTCTCCGCGGAAGCCAAAATCCTGGTGCCGGAGGCTCCACAACGACCGCACCAGCAGCGCCGAGCCAGCCAGCAGCACCAGGGAAATCGAGATCTGAGCCACCACCAGGGCCTTCCCGAGCATCTGCCGTTGGCGACCGCCGGTCTGGCCGCGCCGGCTCCCTTGCAGGGCGGCATGCAAGTCCACACGGGTCGCGGACCACGCAGGCGCCAGTCCGAAGAGGCACGTCGCCGCTGCCGTCACTGCGGCGGTGAAGGCCAGGACGCGCCAGCCTGGGTCGGTCGGCAGCCGCCAGTTCCGCCCCTCCGCGGCCAACTTCACGAGGGCCAGCCCGCCCCAGTGGGCGAGCGCCAGTGCGGCGACCGCCCCGGTCGCAGCCAGCAGCAGGCTTTCCGAGAGCAACTGGCGCATCAACCGGGCGCGTCCCGCTCCCAGCGCCAGGCGCACGCCGATCTCGTGGGTCCGCGCGGCGGCGCGTCCCAGCAGGAGGGTGGCCAGGTTGCAGCACGCAATCAGCAGCACCATCCCGACCACCGCCATCAGCACCAGCAGCGGGCTTTCGAAGCGCTCCTGAAGTTCCGCGACCCCGCGGCTGCCGGGTTCGACCTCCACGCGGTACTCGGCCGTCCCGGGATGCCGCTCCCCCAGGTACGCCAGTTGATGGTAAAGCGCTTCGAACGCCGTCCGCGCCTGGGCACGCGAGACGCCCGGCTTCAGACGCGCCATGGCCGTCAGCCAGAAGGACTTGGGCGCGTTGAGCCAGTCGGTGGCCATGGCCAGCGGAGCCACGCTCATCGGCAGCCAGACATCCGGCGCGTTCCCCTGGGTCTCTCCGTAGAACTCGGGCGGCGCGACGCCGGCGATCGTGACCACCGCCTTGTCGATCTCGAGAGGCTGTCCGATAGCCTCGGGACTACGCCCGAATTCGCGATCCCAGAAACTATCGCTGATGACGGCGACCGGCGGCGCGGCGGGCTGGTCGTCGGCTGGGGTGAAGACACGGCCAGATCGCGCGGCGACACCCAGAACCGGGAAGTATCCACCGGTGACGAGCACGGCGTTCACCGTGCGCGCCGGGCCGCGGCCCCGCAGGACGGCGGCGTGGAGCGGATAATCGCTGACGGCAAACATGCCGGTGGCGACCTGTTGGCGCGCGGCCATTTCGCGATAGAGCGGATAGCTGAAGTTGAGCGGTTTGCCGTTCTCGAGAAGTTGGAGCCGTACCAGGCGTTGCGGGTCCCGGACCGGGAGCGAGCGGAACACGACGGCATCCAGCACCTGGTAGATGGCGGCGTTGGAGCCGATGCCGAGCGCCAGTGTGAGGATGGCCGCGCCGGCGAATCCGGGGCTCCGGCGGAGTTGCCGGAGGGCATAAGTGAGGTCTTGGAGCATCAACACTATTGTGCTCCCAACTTTGGAGGAACTGATCCTGCCGGGCAGACCCCAGGGTGTCCCCCTACTACTTAGTCCTGTCAGACAAAGCGGAGATTCCTGACAAGACTAGCTTTCGCCTCGATGCCTTCCGAGCACCTCTCGAACCTTCGCGACCAGCACCTTGGGCTCCACTGGTTTCGCCAGTGTTGCGATGGCGCCGAGCAGTGTTGCTGCTTCCAACAGGGCTCCGTCCAAATAACCGGAAATCACCAGGATTCTCAGGTAGGGGAATCGGGAACGCACGGTTTTCAGGAACTCAAACCCATCCGGCGCCGGCATGTTTAGATCCAGGATCAGCAGGTCCGGCAAAGGTTCTTGTATGCTATCAAGGGCCTGCTTGCTCGATGTGGTGGCCGTGACTGAGTAGCCGCCCTCTTCGAGAGCCTTTTTCAGATACCGCACAACCTGGCGGTCATCATCAACCAGTAGAATCTGTGGGACGTCGCTCATAATTCCAAGTACTCCAACTTTCCCTGCTCCTCTGGACCATCAGCAGTCAGGCATCCTGGCCAATCATTCTGCCGACGCACGGCTCGCCAACGGCGATCAGGACCGTGCCGGCCGTACACGGCGAGTCCT
The DNA here is from genome assembly GCA_003167275.1 of Bryobacterales bacterium. Classification (GTDB taxonomy): domain Bacteria; phylum Acidobacteriota; class Terriglobia; order Bryobacterales; family Bryobacteraceae; genus JAIQFL01. The sequence goes on from PMTT01000524.1 coordinate 19,004, forward strand.
ACTTCACGCCCTTTGACCGCCAGGATTTCGGGAGAAAACGGCTTGGCCAGGTAAGCACCGGCCGCATTCCTTTTGTCCCGCTCGATCAACGCGCCGGAAAGGACCACCAACTTCCCCACATCGACTGGGTTTACCACAGCGAAAGAGTATCGGGGTTGGATAAGGAAGTACCACGGCAGAGGCACTCTCAGGCCGGAGAAAAGCAGGCGCGGGCCGCGCCCCCCGATTCGGGCGGCCGCCATGACGGCAAGGGTAAAGGCGAACAGTACCTGAAGGGAAGCGGCCAGCACATCAAGGGCCAGTTGTATAGCCAGCGCGGCGACCGATAAGACCGCAATGCCGTGGCGCCAAGGTCCAGAGGACCCAACGAAGCCGCGCGACCCGTCAGTAACACTCACCCTTAAGACCTCACTCGCAACCTGCCGGCAAACTCCGACTTGGGAGGCCGGCGACAAAGGGCCATCTCAGGAAGCGACTCCTGCCTCAGCCCAAGGAGACCGAGGCTCCAGACAATCCTGCGTTCTCCCACATCGCGGCGAGCCACGATCAGATGAGTTCGGCAGGTGCAGTACGTTCCGGAACGTACTATATCATACTTGTAGCCTTCTGAGAGCTTCGAAAGTGACGAGTTTTTGATGGATTTTGCAACAGAACTCCGGAAGTCACCCGAGGAAAGCATGCGGTCCGGAGGCGCGGTTTGCCGCCGCAATTTGACCTGGGTGACAACGGACCGCCCGTCACCGCGTTGTTTGGATCTCGTGGCCGGGCCTCTTTGAGTTCCTGCGAAACAAAGCCAATTTCCGGTAACTTACCTTCTTTCCTCAGCTTGCGAGCTGGCTGAGGCACCTTGCCAAGCAGGCAGGCATCCATCCCCAAAGAACCGTGAGCTTGGGCAAATCCTTAACTGCACAAACATGGACCCCNNCCATAGGGTCAGTGACACGCTTGATCTCTCGATCGCCGAGACCAGCTTCCCTGAGCCTTGACCGATGCTCGGCAAGCCGGTTTCGCTCTTCTGCCAGATGGGCGTACGCCTCTTGATACTCCGTCTCGCTACGAATCATCTCGGCCTCCATACTTAATACTGACAATACCCCTCGGCTTGCCGTCACAGCGGGACTGGCGAAATGCCGAAGGGAATTCCAACTCGTGACCATGCTTGTCGCGAATGCCGCTACCGATTCCGAGACCTGGCACATGCGGATAGAGTGCTTCTTGGAATCAAGACTGTTCTTTGCCTGCGCCAGGCCCGAGGACCAGTACGGAACTTCGAAGTTCGTCGAACGACACTTCGTAATCGCCCGGCGGCAGGAGACCGTGGGGGTCGAAGGATGGAATGGAAGACATAGCGTGCGGTACGCCCCAAGCATAACACAGCACCACAGCTTGACACATGAGTCAAGCTGATTCTCTCTCTGGTTCTCGCCCCGAATTCTCATAGCGCGCCGATGACGATTCGCAGCAGAGCGATGATCGGCCTGACGAATCCCCGAAGCGTAAGATTCTGCAGAAATCGAGAGCGTGAGATCAACCGCGCGAGCGTGGGCGACGTTGCGTAGTGCCATGGTGCGCGTTCAGAGATCTATCAATCCGAGGCTTATCTTCAGGGACTCATCGACCTTACGCATGGTCGCCGGGTCGAGCGCACCGAGGCGCTTCACGAGGCGCTCACGGTCCACGGAGCGGATCTGGCTCAACAGGACGGCCGAAGGCAAAGTAAGGCCGCTCCCCTTGCCTGGCGCGATATCCACTTCAACCGGGTAGGGCGTTGGCGACAGCTTTGAAGTGACAGCGGCCACGATCGTAACCGGACTGTGCCGATTCCCGATGTCGTTCTGGATGACGACGGCCGGCCGTGTCTTTTGAATCTCGTGGCCACGGGCCGGGTCGAACTCCACGAGGTAGACCTCGCCTCTCCGGGGAACAGTCACTCTGGCTTGGTCCTCGCGAGTTTCTTCGGGCTACGGGAGGCTACAAACGTTTGCCAGGCTTCCTCTTCAACCGGGAACCATTCGGCTGCCATTGTAAGATCGCGCTCGGCATTCGCCCGATAACCGGCTTTGAGTTGTTCGCGAAGACTCGCCCTGCCCTGCGTTTCCACGTAGTAGCGCACCGCTAGATCGATGAAGCGGCTCCGGGCCCCTTTGGCCGCCACGCGGTCGAGCACTGCGACGGTTGCGTCCGGCAGCATGATATTGATGCGTTTGCTCACACTGGAAGTTTACACACGGCGGGTGTGTATGTCAACCAGGCCCTAGCAGCCACGATCTGAGCTCTACTTCGCCGGTAGGAAGGTCACGCACACTGGAAACGCCACGTCCAGGCGATCCCCAGTCGGTGTCAGTTTGCCCGTCTTGAGGTCGATCCGGAACACCACCACGTTCGCCGAATCCTGATTCGCCGCGAAGAGATACTGTCCGGTCGGGTCAATGGCGAAATTGCGCGGGTTCTTGCCACCGGTCGGAACGTAGTCCACTGCTGTCAGCGTTCCCTTGGCGGCATCGATCGAGAATATCGCGATGGTATCGGAACTGCCGCGGTTGGAAGCGTACAGGAACTTCCCGCTGGGGTGCACCGCGATCTCCGCAGCGCCCTTCGTCCCCTTAAAGTCCGCGGGCAACATCGAAATCGTCTGCAGTTGGGTCAGCCCGCCCTTGGCCGGATCGTACGAGAACGCCGTCACCGTGGCCGCCATCTCGCTCGCCAGGTACGCGAACTTGCCCTTGGGATCAAAGGCCAAGTGGCGCGGCCCCGACCCCGGCTGGATCTTGGCAATAGGATCGGCCGGAGTCAGCATACCTTTGACTTTGTCGAGGGGGTATGTCAGCACCTCGTCCAAGCCCAAGTCCGCAACCAGCACGAAGCGGCCATCCGGCGAGGGATTCGCCGAATGCCCGAAGGGCTTTCGTTGCCGCTGCGGGTCCACGCTCGAACCGGTGTGCTGCACAAACGTGGACGCCTTCCCCAAACTGCCGTCGTCGTGAACCGGGAAGGCCGCCACGCTGCCGCCTCCATAATTGGCCACGAACAGCCATTTGCCGGTCTTGTCCAACGACACGTGACAGGGACCGGGACCACCCGTCGAAACCTGGTTGAGCGCCTTCAACTGGCCCGTGGCTGCGTCGATCGAGAAGGCGCTGACGCTCCCGCCCGGCTGGCCTTCGAAGGTGTTGTTCTCATTCACCGCATACAGAAAGCGATGGTTCGGAGAGATCGCCAGAAACGAGGGATTGCTAGTCTCGCCCACCAGGCCGATAGAAGTCAACTTGCCGGTTGCGGCGTCGAACCGCCAGGCATAAATGCCCTTGCTGTTCTGCCGCGTGTAGGTGCCGATGTAGGCGATGAATTCGCCCTTCGCGGCGACCGCTGCGGGCGGCAGGCACGCGAGCGCGGCTGCCACCAGGGACAAGCTTCGAATGATTTTCATGGGTTCAGGGTATAGAAATCGTACGCGATCCGCCAGGTGAATTCTTTTCCGGGCTCGATCTTCATGCTGATATAGGCTTCCGGACAGACCGTGGTGCGGATGGACCAGAAGTACATCCGGGACACCGGCCGATCGCCCACCTGGCGCACGCCGATGCCGGCCTTGCGGTTTTCCACGCGGATATCGTAGTCCTTGGCTGTGTCGCCGAATCCCAGCAGATCGCCGGCGGCGGTTTGGCCTTTTTCCAGTTCCTTCAGATAGGTGAAGTCTTTGCCGCGCAACTCGGCGAGGCCGTGCAAATCGCCGTTAATCCGCAGATCGAAGGGGAAGTGGACCACGTAGTCCGGGCCCGCGGGCAGGCCATCGAGCATGTAGAAGTTGTGCTCGTAGACGCTGGTCTCGATGGTTTTCCGGCCGGTGTTTTTCAGGCTGTGCTCCAACACCAACTGCGGCTTGTCCTTGGTCAGCCGCACGGTCTTCCGGTAGATGTAGGCGTAGCCCGCGGTATCGGTGAGCTCCTGCGTGAATTCGACAAAATCACTGCCCTTGCGCACCGTCCACTTGCCGGAATCCGCGATCTCGTAGGTGCTGAACTGGCGGAATCGGGGCTCGTCCGGCTTGCGGATCGCTCCCACCCCGATCTTGACGAAATTCTCGCCGGGCTTCACTTCGTCGTATCCCAAGCCTTTGACGTTTGTCAGGAATTCCTCGACGGGCCCCATGATGGCGTCGTGGATCTTCGGGTCGTATTTGTCGAACCACTGGCCAAAGAAGTTGTGGCCCTTGTATTCCAGGCTCGCGATCACGCCCGACCAGTCGAACCGCGTCGCGCGGTAGTAGCCTTGCTGCGCATCGGGCAGGTAGAGCTTCGCCTTCACCTGACCGTTCGAAATGTCGGCCTGCGGAACCTCCGCGGCCATCAGGGCGCCCAGCGCCAAGCTCAAGGACAGAATCCAGAGTTTCATATCGGCCTCTCTGTATAGTAGGTATTGGCAGGGCCTCGGTGCAAGCCGTCCAGGCCGATTGGCGAAGTTTATTTGGCGGATGCAGGTGTAGCAAGGGCCAGCGCCCGTTCCCCTCAGTCTCAGTTTGCTCTCAGTTCAGCTCAGTTCGGTGGTACCTTCGAAAGAGCCACCTGAGAGGCGGCCATGGCAAAGAAACCTGAACCCCCGACGCCGAAGGCTCCTGCCGCGAGTGACATCGGGTCGCTCCGGCAGAATCCGGATGAGGCACGGGAAGTCCGGGACTTTGCCGAAGCTATTGTGGAAACGGTTCGAGAGCCCCTTGTGGTTCTGAGTGCCGACCTTCGGGTTCTGAAAGCCACCCGCGGCTTCTACGAAGCCTTCCAGGTTGGGCAGGCGGAGACCGAAGGGCGAATGTTCTTCGACGTCGGAGGCGGCCAGTGGGACATCCCGCGGCTGCGCACTCTGCTGGAAGATCTGCTGCCCCGCCACAGCCGCGTGGACAACTTCGAGTTGGCCCACGATTTTCCTTCGATGGGTTACCGGAAAATGCTACTCAATGCGCGCCAGATCTTTTGGAAATCGATGGGCGCAGGTACCATCCTCCTGGCGATTGAGGACGACACCGAACGCGTCCGCGCGGACGAACTGCAGCAACGGGAACTGACGATGCAGAACACGGCATCCCAAGCCATCCTGTCGGTGGGGCTGGACGGCCGAATCATCATGGCCAATCGCATGGCGGAAACCATGTTCGGTTATGCCGCGGAAGAGTTTCTGGATCTGCCCGTGGACCGCTTGCTCCCGGAACGCTTCCGGGAAGCTCACAGGGCTCACCGAGCCCAATACCTCACCGACCCCCAGACACGGCCCATGGGGCTTGGCCAGGAACTGAGAGGACTGCGCAAGGACGGTTCGGAGTTTCCCATCGCCAACGTCCTGAATTTCATTCACACCAAAGACCGGACGCTGGCCATCGACTTCATTACCGACCTCACTGAGCAGCATAAGGCGGAGGAGGCGCTGCGAGAGAGCGAGGAACGGTTCGCCCAGTTCATGAGGTATCTCCCAGCCGCCGCCTTTATGAAGGACCTGAATGGGCATTATGTTTACGTCAGTCCCGGCTTCGCCGACCTCACCGGGCGATCCCCTGGACTCTGCCTCGGCGCTTCGGACGAGGAATACTGGCCGGCCTCCGCTCGCCGCCTGCGGGAGCAGGATCGGTTTGTCATTGAGACCGGCCGCACCTTGGTATCGGAGGATGCCCGCAGCGGCGCAAACGGAGTGCGGCATTACCAGACGGTCAAGTTTCCGATTCCCGGCAAGAACGGCGCCACCGCCATGGTTGCGGGAGTTTCGGTGGACATCACCGAGGGAAAACTGGCGGAGCAGGAACGGCAGATTCTCTCGGCAAGGCTGGCCACCGCCCAGGAAGAGGAGCGTTGGCGGATTTCCAGAGAGCTACACGACGACTTGACCCAGCGGCTGGCCGGGCTGGCCATGGACCTCGGCAGTCTGGTGGCGGATCGTCCCGCCTCCGCCACCCTGCTCAAGAAGGGCCTTCGGGAACTCCAGGGCCGGGTAGTCCAGGCCGCCGAGGTTGCCCGTCATATCGCCCATCGGTTACATCCTTCGGAACTCGACGACCTGGGCCTGGTGGCCGCCCTGCGATCTTACTGCGAGGATTTCGCGATGCGGGAAGGTATCGCGGTCGAATTCGTGAGCCGGGACGTGCCGAAAGAACTGAAAAGGGAGATTGCCTCCTGTCTTTACAAAGTGACGCAGGAGAGTCTGAGCAATATCTCGAAACACGCCGGCGCCAAATCGGTCTTCGTCACTCTGGCCGGAACCGCCAGCCGGATCAGCCTCTCGGTGAAGGATGCAGGCATTGGCTTCACGACTCAGTCTCCCGGAACCGATGTCGGATTCGGCATTCTCAGCATGAAGGAACGGGTGGGCTTGCTCCACGGGACCTTTGGGATCTCGTCCGATCCAGGGCAGGGCACCGAGGTGACCGCGGAGATTCCGTTGGAGACACTTTGATCAAGCGCACCCGGATCCTGCTGGCCGACGACCATTCCATCCTGCTGGCTGGAATTCAGCACCTGCTGGAAGCGCATTATGATCTGGTAGGCCAGGTGAGCGACGGCAGGTCGCTGGTGGAGGCAGCCGGGCGGTTGAGACCCGACCTGATTATTCTCGACATTGCCATGCCCCTGCTGAATGGGATCGACGCCGCCAGGCAGATCAAGAAGATGTGGCCGGAGGCCAGGCTTCTGTTCCTCACTATGCATGCCAGCACGGTATATCTACGGGAAGCCCTGGATGCAGGTGGTTTGGGATACGTCCTGAAGTCTTCCGCGGTAGAAGAACTGCGGATTGCGATCCAAACGGTTCTCAAGGGGCAGACCTACGTGGCCCCATCATTTGAACCCGGGATACTGGAAGGCATACGGCCCTCTGTGCTGCGGCCCAGCCGGTCCTCGGTCCAATTGACAGAGCGACAGAGGGAAGTGTTGCAACTGATTTCGGAGGGCCGCGGGAACAAGGAGATTGCGGCCATCTTGAAAGTCTCGGTGAAGACGGTGGAGTTTCATCGCGGCCGGATCATGAGCAAACTAGGCCTGCACACCGTCGCCGAGATTATCCGCTGGGCCGTTCAAACCGGATTGGTGGGCGAATAGGACTCCGGACCTTCGGCTGGACGCGCACCGGCGTGGGCGCTCAGTCCGATTCTGGCGGGGCCCTCGCCTCCTTTCGACGTGAAACAAGTCATGTTTCACGTGAAGCGGACCAAGATTGCCCATGGGGCCCCGGCACTTCGGGCCGCGGCACTATGAGCGCCTCACTCCTCTTTCTTTGGCCCTGACTGCCGGCGCCGCCGCCGCGGTTTCTCCCGCTTTCCATCATTCTCCGACGAAAGCCGCTCAAACGTCACGATGGCATGGTCGATCAACTCGAGATGAGCACGAAGATCAACAATTGCTCGATGAATGTCCACAAAATGTCCTTTCGGAATCAGGTTGTTAGTTGACTGGCTTTCGTCCAATCAGGCGACCGACTGCTTCGGGCCATCCTTCTGGCGCCAGGGGCCACGTGTCCGCCGCACCGTTCCGGCCGGCCGCGGCGGCGTTAGCCACCAGTCCCGCTGTAGGTCTCATCGTCGCGGGAGCCCACGTGCGCCAGGCGTCCCATGCGCATCGGACGGCATGACGGACCTCCCGCGCCACGAATGGTGTTTGCAGAACATCCTGTCCGCCCCAATTCAAGACTTCCACCCACAGGCGATCGTCCGCATGCCGCGAGGAAACAATGAATCGGGGTGGATGGGGCAGTGTCTCCGTCTTCTGGAACAGCAGCTTCCAGTTTCCGTCGGGAAGGTCACGTTCACAGAGGATCAGCGG
>PMTT01000845.1 GCA_003167275.1 Bryobacterales bacterium
CGATACCAGACGTTCCATTCGTCCCACGCGATGTAGATCCGGCGGTTGCCGGGCTGCCCCGAAAGCGCCGCGTCGATGATGCCCTCGGTAGTCTTGATGCGATGGTCCAGCTCCACCGAACTGGCCATGAAATCGCCGAAATCGTTATTGCGGTTGCCCACGTACATGTGGATCGAGAGGTAGTCGGCATGCTGCCTGAGGTATTCGAGAACCGTCCGGTTCCAGGACGTCCAATCCGACCCGGGACCGAAGTTCGACGAACCTGCGGCAATCAGTTTGACCTTCGGGTCGGTCCACTTCATGAGCTTGGCGGCTTCCAGGGCGAACTTGCCGTACTCTTCGGCGCTGCGGTGGCCCATCTGCCAGGGGCCATCCATCTCGTTTCCGAGCCCCCAATAGGTCACCTTCCACGGAGCTTCGCGGCCGTTCTGCTTGCGCAGGCGCGTCATCGCGGTATCTTCCGAAGAGTTGCAGTATTCCACCCACTGCTGGGCTTCATTCCAAGTGCCGGTGCCCAGGTTGGCGCAGATGTACGGCTGGGTGCCGAGCATCTCCGCGTAGTTCAGGAACTCATGGGTGCCGAAGCGATTGCTCTCCACGGTGCCCCAGGCCATCTCCAGGCGCGGCGGCCGCTTGTCGCGCGGTCCGATGCCGTCGGTCCANNTGGTAATTCGACGAGAAGTTCCCCCCGGGCCAGCGGAGCAGAGTGACATTGAGTTTGCGGACGGCCTCCAGAACGTCGCGGCGGTAACCGTTGGAATCGGATAGCGGCGACGCTTCCTCAAAAACGCCGCCATCGATACAGCGGCCCAGATGCTCGATGAAATTGCCCCACAGCAGCGGGTCGATTTCGCCGATCACCCGCTCGGTATCGATCTTGACTCGCGCGCGCGGGGACTGCTGACCGCGGAGCAGGACCGGGGCCGCGGCCAGGGATTTTGCGAAAGTGCGTCGGGAGAGTTTCGTATCCATAGTGTTCCGCTGGATACTGTATCAGGATTCTGCAAGCGCTACCAGAGCCTATCCGATCCCCAGGTCGTCGATACGCTCCAGTGGCGTGCCGCAAGTGCGGCAGATGACGGCGTGGCAATCGCCGCAGACCAGCGGGTCGGGGACGGGCTTGGCGCAGGTGGGGCAGTAGAATTCGNNGGCATGCTTTAGCTTGCCCGTTCTCTTTCGACGTATTCCAGGGCAAGCTAAAGCATGCCCCACGATGGTCGCTATTTCGCGGCTTCGATCTTGTCTACTTTGATCGTCTTTGTGGCCTCGTCCAGCGTCCCGGTAACCGTCACCTTCTTCGCTGCGAACTTGGCGGGCATCTTCTGGTCGCTCAGGGCCCAGGTGTCCTTGCCGTCGTACAACATGTACTTGCCCTTCATGCTCTTGATGCACTCGTTGACGCACTTGGCGTCCGTGCCCATATGCATGTCCTTGTGGTCGCCTTTGGCGCACATGTCGTCCGTGATGGTCCCGGTGAACTTCTGGGCAGCCGGGGCCGCGAACATCAGGGCCGCCGACGCGATGACTATGGCGATCTGTTTTTTCATTGAATTCTCCCGTTCTTCTCTTCGATCTGAAGCCAAAGTTCGTTGTATCTGGCTTCCGGAATCAGTCTGAGCCTTCTGTCCCTATCTGTCAGTATATGAATACTTCGAGGACCCGGCGGTTAATTCCTGAATGCCGTTCCGAAGAGAATCAGCGGGTTTGGAGAACAGCGAGCGGGCGGGACGATGGCCATTTAGGAGAGGTGCCTCCCGAACCGCATGGCGTAGAATACAAGGCGGGGGTGACCGATGGAACGACGATCCTGGTTCGGAGGATTCGTTGGCTTTCTGATGCTGGCCATTCTCGGGTACGCCGGTTGGAGGACGTTCAGCTATTCGAATGCCGATGAATGCTACGCATGCAGGCGACCGATACACGCCCACTCCAGGACCGTCGCAGTCGCGAACGGACACGCCCAGCTTTTCTGCTGCCCAGCCTGCGCTCTATCGCAGCACGAGCAGGCAGGCAAACCAACCCAGGTAACCCAACTGACGTCCTTTCTAAACGGAAAGGCCCTGTCGCCTGAAACCGCGTACGTTGTGAAAGGCAGCAACGTGAATACCTGCGAGAGAACGCCGGCCCCGATCCAGGCGGACAAAAGGTCTGTGAATTTGCGTTATGACCGTTGCGCGCCCAGCCTGGTTGCTTTCGCCCAGCGGGGCGAGGCCCTTGAGTTCGCGCGAGAGCATGGCGGCGAGGTGGTGGCATTCCAGGAGTTGGCTGCCGCATTCGTGAAGTAAATTGGCAACCGCCGCATTCAAGCTTTTGAGACGTCCTGCGAACGCAGCTCCCTGTAGAATCTAGAGCTGCGACACTGAATCTTGGTGTGAAACCGGGGCGCGCCCAGCCCGTGCCAAGATGAAGGTGCGTGCGTCTTCCGATCGACTCCCTCGTCCCCGAAATCCTCGACCATCTCCGTTCCACCAATAACCTGGTCCTGGAGGCGCCGCCGGGCGCCGGGAAAACCACGCGCGTCCCGCCGGCACTGCTGGGATTGTCCGATCGCGAAGTGCTCGTCCTCGAGCCGCGCAGGCTGGCCGCGCGCCTGGCTGCCCGGTTCGTCGCCGCCGAGCTGGGAGAGAGTGTCGGCGGCACAGTCGGCTACCAGGTCCGCTTCGAGGACGTCAGCGGACCACGCACCCGATTGAGGTTCCTGACTGAAGGCGTGCTCACGCGCCGCCTGCTCTCCGACGCCACGCTAGACCGGGCCGCCGTCGTGGTGCTCGACGAGTTCCACGAACGCCATCTGGAAGGCGACCTGGCCCTCGCTCTTTTGCGCAAGCTGCAGCGCACCAGCCGGCCCGACCTGCGGCTGGTGGTGATGTCGGCCACTCTCGACGCGGCGCCCATCGCGGACTATCTCGGACAAGCCCGAGTCCTGCGGTCGGAGGGCCGCCAGTATCCGCTGGCCATCGAGTACACTCCGCACTCGGCGTCTCCCGTGGAACAGCAAGTGGCTGCCGCGCTCAGCCGACTGTCGGCCCAGGGCCTCGACGGCCACGTGCTCGTCTTCCTGCCGGGCGCCGCGGAGATTCGCCGGACACAGTCGGCCTGCGCCCAGTTCGCGCTAAAGCACGGCTGGCTCCTGTTGCCCCTCTACGGCGACCAGTCGCCTGAGGAGCAGGACCACGCCGTATCGCCATCCACGCAGCGCAAGATCGTCCTTTCCACCAATGTGGCCGAGAGCTCCGTCACCATCGAGGCCGTGAGCGCCGTGATCGATAGCGGCCTGGCGCGCATCGCCGGCCACTCGTCGTGGTCGGGGCTGCCGACTCTGGAGGTGTCCCGTATCAGCCAGGCGTCGGCCAACCAGCGGGCTGGGCGCGCGGGTCGCACCGGTCCGGGGCGCGCCATCCGGCTCTATCCGCTGGAGGATTTCGTGCGCCGCCCCGCACGGGACACCCCGGAGGTGGCGCGTGCGGACCTGGCCCCGGTGGCGCTGCTGTTGCATGCCATGGGAGCGGGGCGGCTCGATTCCCTGGAGTGGCTGGACCCACCCCCGGCGGCCGGCGTCGAGCAGGCCGAGGAGCTGCTGGACCTCCTCGGCGCGCGCGGTGCGACAGGCCGTGAGATGGCGCGCTACCCCCTGCATCCCCGGCTGGGCCGTCTGATCGTGGAGTCCCGCCAGCGCGGAGTGGCGGAGGATGGCTGCACCGTAGCCGCGCTGCTCAGCGCCGGCGAGCGTCTGCCTGCGCGCGCCGACCATGCAACGCGTTCCGACCTCCTGGTGCTGATGGAATCCCAGTGGGAGCCCAGGACCGCGCAGTTGGTACGGCAGGTGCGACGCATCGTCGGTCGTGGCGCAGGCATTCGTGCCTGCCGCGTCGAGAGTCGTCTCGACGTTGTGCGCTTTCACTCCTCAGTTTCGCCGCAGGTTACCGACGCGCGCGGCGTCAAGCCCGGCGCCGATGAAGACGCCCTGCTCATCTCGGTGCTGGCGGCCTTCCCCGACCGCGTGGCCCGGCGCCGGCAGGGCAGCGAATTGCAGCTTGCCGCGGGAGGGCCCGCCCAGCTTGCGCCCTCCAGCACCGTATCCACCGCCGAGTTCCTGGTCGCCGTGGAGGCCGAAGACCGTCGCGATCAGAAGACGCCGCTGGTGCGGATTGCCAGCGGCATTGAGCCGGCGTGGTTGCTCGATCTGTTTCCGGACCGCGTGCGCGAGATGGTCCGCCTGGAATGGAACCGGTCCGCGGAGCGCGTAGAGAGCGTGAGCGCCCTGCGGTTCGGCGAGATTGCGATCGAAGAGAGCCGTGGCGCACCGGACCCCGAAGCGGCCGCCGTCCTGCTGGCGCAGAAGGCAATGGAAGCAGGCATCGCGCGGTTCGCCTCCATGGAGGAGGTGGATGCGTTCCTCGCGCGCGTCGGGTTTGCGTCGCAGCACGGCTCCGTTCCCGCCCTCGGTCCGGAAGCCATCGAAAGTGCCTTGCGGAACCTGGCAGCGGGGTTGAAAAGCTTTGCTGAACTGGAAGCGGCCGGGCGCGATGGCGGCCTGCTCCGCGCGTTGGAGCAGCAACTCCCGCCCGCGGCCCGCCGTCTGTTGGACGAAATTGCGCCGGAGCGCATCCGCCTGGCNNGCATCGCGATTGCAGGACTTCTTCGGCATGCAGGAAACGCCGCTCGTGGCGAGGGGCGCCGTCCCACTGGTGGTGCGCCTGTTGGCCCCTAATCAGCGCCCAGTGCAAGTGACTGCCGATCTGGCAGGCTTTTGGGAGCGCCTCTACCCACAAGTGAGAAAGGAGCTATCCCGCCGCTACCCCAAGCACGATTGGCCGTAGCCCAATCCTTGTGGGGCGGGCAATCTTGCCCGCAGCCGCCTTTCCAGGCGGCTTCCCGCCATGCGGCGAATCTGCGCGCCAGGCTATCGCGCCACATTGGTCAGGATGCGGCCACCAACTCCAGAATCGCGTGCGCGGGCACCCGAATGCGCTCCGGTGAGTGACTCACCAAATATGACAATTTCCGCATCGCAAAATCCAGCAGGAAGATCCCCAGCAGCGTCCGCAGTTGCTCCGCATTCGGCGGCAGTAATACCGCGACGCCTGGTGTCGTGAGGTACACGCTCACAAACTCGGAACTCACCGAACGGTACCAGAACTTGGCCCACGCCTCCAGCGCGTTCAGTGACTCGGGCTTCGGTATCACTCCAGGCGTCTCACCAAACAGCACTCCGTGCGAGGCATGATAGAACGAGTCCAGCATGCCGGCCACATCCTCCAGCGGCGAGCGCTTGATCCGCCGTTCACTTTGCGGACGGGCGAGGTCGCCTTCGAAATCGATGATTACGAAATCCTTTCCGGTGTACAGTGCCTGCGCCAGGTGATAGTCGCCGTGTATGCGGATGCGTACCGCGTCGATGCGCTGATCGCGCAGAAAGCGGAGCTTGTCCCGAATCGCCGGCTGCCGCTCCAGGACGGCCTGCGCGTCCGCGCGCACCGTTTCCGGCAGCCGCTCCAGACACGCGCGAAGCAGGTCCGCCGTTCGTCCCGCCCGCGCCAGCATCCCGTGGTAGAGTCCTTGCCGGTAGAAATCGGTGAACGGTTCGGGCGCAAAGACCGGGTCCTCGGGATGCGCGGCGAGCGCCGCGTGCATCTCGCCCGTGCGCCTCGCGAGCAGCCGTACCACCTCCAGATACGACCCGATCAGCTCTTGCGCCAACTCTTTTTCCGTCCCGTCATTCGCCGGCAAATTGGCGTTCTCGCGGACCTCCGTAGCCGCCGCGGTGGGACTGGCCGACTGTCCGCGCGCGAGCGCGTCCTCGTAGAACAGTCCCAAGTGATCGAGCGTGTACTGCCACGTTTCCGTCCCATGCCTCACGAAGCCATGGAGCAAGGCCACCGTGACCGGCTCGCTCCCCGCCACGCGATACTCCACCGTGCCCGCCTGCGGAGCCGCGTTCGGGAAGCCCGCCTGCGTCAACATCGCGCCGATCTCCCGTTCGGGATTTGGCCCCTCGTCCACACGGCGCAGAAACTTCAGCGCAAAACGGTCGCCATAGAACAGCGTGGTATTGTCCTGCTCTACCTGGGAAAGGGTGGGCTCGAGCGGCGGATGGTCCTCGCCCCAAAGTCGGCGGAAGGCCCGCGTGTGCGCCGCAAAGATTTCACCCCGCTCGCCGGCGAAGCGGCGGCGGCGCAGGATGCCGGCCAGCAACTCGTCCGCAAATTCGCGATTCCGCAACGCGCTGTAGAGGACCCCGGTGGTTCCGTCAGCCGCCTGCAGGCGCGCCAGCACCCACTCGAGATCCTCGCCAGCCCCGACCGCGACCGAAAGCGGCAGCGTGTAAAACTCGGGCTCGCCATCCGTGTACTCCACTCGGACCAGCAGCAGATACGATCGCGACTTGGGGAACTCCACCACCTCATGGATCTCCGCCATCCGGATCGTCCGGTTCTCACCGCGGAACCAACTGCGTGCACGGAGGAAGTAGGGCAGCATCCGGTTCAGGCCGGCACGCCCTGAACCGGCAAACACCCGCTCCAGGGAGGGGACTGAAATAGTCGGCGGTTCGCCCGTGCGAATCCGTAGAGTCTCCTGGCGGGCATCCTTCGATTGGAGTGCGAACCAGTAAAAGGCATGCGGCCCCAGCGAGAGAAAGTACTGCCGCCCGGCGATGACCGGAAACTCGGTCTTACCAAAAACCTCCAATGGCACGAGTCCGGCATACTTCGTCAGATCGAGCGCCGTCGACTGCGCGAAGCGCGACAGGTTGACCACCACCAGCACGCGCTCCTCTTCATAGCGCCGCACGAAGGCCAGGATGTGCCGGTTTTCGGGATCCAGAAATTCGAGCGAGCCGCGCCCCATAGCCCGCAACTGCTTGCGCTGGGCCAGCAGCCGCTTCATCCACCAGAGCAGGGAGTGCGGACTGTTCTGCTGGGTCTCAACGTTGAGCGCTTCGAAGTGGTATTCGGGGTCGATATTCACCGGCAGGTACAGCTTCTGCGGATTGGTGCGCGAAAATCCGGCGTTGCGGTCGCCGCTCCACTGCATGGGAGTGCGCACGCCATTGCGGTCGCCCAGGTAGATATTATCGCCCATGCCGATCTCGTCGCCATAGTAGATCACCGGCGTGCCAGGCAGCGAGAGCAGCAGGGCATTCATGAGCTCGATGCGGCGGCGATCGTTCTCGAGCAGCGGAGCGAGGCGGCGGCGAATCCCCAGGTTGATCCGCATGTGGCGATCCTGCGCGTAGAAACGGTACATGTAGTCGCGCTCTTCGTCGGTGACCATCTCGAGAGTCAACTCGTCGTGGTTGCGCAGGAATAGCGCCCATTGGCACGCATCGGGAATCGGCGGCGTGAGCCGCAGGATCTCGGTGATCGGGTACCGGTCCTCCATGCGGATCGCCATGAAGAGCCGCGGCATCAGGGGGAAGTGGAACGCCATGTGGCATTCATCGGCCGCGCCGAAATAGGCGATGGCGTCCTCCGGCCACTGGTTGGCCTCGGCCAGCAGCATGCGCCCATGGTAGCGGGAATCGATGTGGGTCCGCAGATCCTTAAGGAATGTGTGCGTCTCCGGCAAGTTCTCGCAATTGGTGCCCTCGCGCTCGTAAAGGTAGGGCACCGCGTCCAGGCGCAGGCCGTCGACTCCCATATCGAACCAGAAGTCCATGGCATTGAGCATGGCGTTGCGCACTTCGGGGTTGTCGAAGTTCAGATCGGGCTGGTGGGAATAGAAGCGGTGCCAGAAGTACGCCTTGGCAAGCGGGTCCCAGGTCCAGTTGGAGGTCTCGAAGTCCTTGAAGATGATGCGGGCATCGCGATAGCGTTCCGGCGAGTCGCTCCATACGTAATAATTGCGCCAGCGCGATCCGGGCGCCGCGCGCCGCGAGCGCTGAAACCAGACGTGCTGGTCGGAAGTATGGTTCAGGACCAGATCGGTGATGCCGCGCAGCCCGCGGGCGTGGGCCTCGCGCAGGAAGTTTT
>PMTT01000588.1 GCA_003167275.1 Bryobacterales bacterium
GAGATGTCATGACCGCGGATGTTGGGCAATCAGCCGCCGCATCTTTTCCAGAAGGCGGGGCAACTCGATCGGCTTGGTGTCGTAGTCGTCGCAGCCGGCCTCTAGCGCTTGTTGGCGGTCGCCGGCCATGGCGTGCGCCGTCAGGGCAATCACCGGAATGGAACTGGTGCGGGCGTCCGCCTTCAGTTGGCGCGTGGCTTCCCAGCCATCCAACACCGGCAGGCTCATATCCATCAAAACGATGTCCGGCAGGATTTCGATGGCGGTGGAGACACCCTGCCCACCATCCACCGCGACCACCACTTCGAAGCCCTGGCGGATCAGGCGCCGCGACAGCATATCGCGGTTCATTTCGTTGTCTTCAACCAACAGTACCTTTGACATGACTTTCCAGACAGCAGACTTAACCCAAATACCGCAGCGCCATCACGGTGATGTCGTCGGCCTGCGGCATTCCGGCAGCGAAAGCCTCCACCGACGCGTGTAGATTCTTAACCATTTGTTCGGCGGTAGCGGTGGAGTGCACCGCCAGGAACTGCTCCAGCCGTTCCTCCGTGAAGAAATCCTCAGCCCGGTTGATGGCTTCCGTCACTCCATCGGTGAAGACGCAGATTCCTTCGCCCGGAGCCAGACGGCAGGTCATCGTCTCGTACCCGGGATAGTCCATCAGCCCAACCACCGGGCCACCGTTGGCGGTGGAGACTTCCCGTACCGCGCCGCCTGGAGAGAATATATAGGGCGGATTGTGGCCGCCCACGGCGTACTGAATCTCGCCGGTGCGGGTGTCCAGAATTCCGTAAAACATGGTGACGAACATGTAGGAGACGTTCTCGCCGGCCAGCGTGCTGTTCAGATAATCCAGGCAAGCCCCGGGTGAAAGCCGCTGCAGTGCGATGGCCCGCAGCAGCGTGCGGCTCACCGCCATAAACAGCGCGGCCGGCACCCCTTTTCCGCTGACGTCGCCCAGAACAAATCCCAAGTGATGTTCATCCAGCAGGAAGAAATCGAAGAGGTCGCCGCCCACTTCCTTGGCCGGCACCATGGCGGCGTGCAGGTCAAACTCCTTGCGGCTGGGAAATGGCGGAAAGGTCCGGGGAAGAATGGACTGCTGAATTCGCGCGGCCACGCCCAGCTCCTGCTGAATCGAGAGCAACCGCTCATGTGTGTGGGCCGATTGTTTCAGTTGGGCAACCTGGTCCAGCGTCTTGCGGATGGTGATTTCCAGGTCTTCGAAATCGATCGGCTTGATCAGAAAGTCGATGGCCCCGCGATTCATGGCGGTGCGGATGTTGGACATGTCCCCATAAGCGGAAACCACCACCGCCCGCAAGCTCTTGTTGGAGTCCCCGAGCTTGCCAAGCAGCGTCAATCCGTCCATCACCGGCATGTTGATATCGCTCAACACCAGCTCGATGGAGGGCTGGCCGGCGAGCGTTTGCAGGGCCTCTTCGCCGTTGTGGCTGAAATGGAATTCGAATTCTTTGTCGCGGATCTGGCGGCGGAATCGCTGCCGGACCAGCAACTCCAGGTCCGGCTCATCGTCCACCACCAGAATCTGATGCGGTAATCGTGACAGGCTGCCACTCATAGTTTGGGTTTACAAAAGGCTTCGGCGAAGGAATCCGAAGGCGATGTTTGAGCTTACCCAAATTTTGCAGAAGAGGCAACTGCGAGCCCGTGCCGGCCAGGCGCCCAGGGTCCCCCAACGCCCAAAAGCCGCCGCTGGCCCGGTTCTGCTATAATCCCCGAACAAACACATTCCGCTCACTTGGCGGGATCGGAAAGGCCAATGGCTTACGGATTAACGGTGTGGGCACGTTTTGCCCATCGCAGGGGCATCCTAATTTTCTTTGTTTTTCTCGGTCTCCTGGCTCTTATACCACCCCAGGCAAGAGCTGCCGAAGGCGACATCGCGGTGGTCGTGCGTCCCGACACTCCCATGGATAACATGAGCTTTGCGGACATCCGCAAGCTGCTCCTCGGCGACCGCCAGTTCTGGACCTCTAACCTGCGTGTTACCTTGCTGATACGCGCTCCAGCCGCCCGCGAACGCGATGTGGTTCTCAAGACGGTCTATCAGATGTCCGAACCGGAGTTCCGCCAATATTGGATTTCCAAGATCTTCCGCATGGAGGCCAGCAACGGTCCCAAGATCGTCTACTCCAACGAGATGGCCACGGAACTGGTTGCTGCGATTCCCGGTTCCGTGGCTCTGGTGCAGGCCTCGGAAGTGCCCAAGGGTTTGAAAGTCCTCAAGATCGATGGGAAGCTCCCGGGCGAAAAGGGATACGCGCTGCACTTGAGATGACCATCCGGCGGCGGCTGATAGTCTCGTACTTCGCGATCCTGCTCCTGCTGGGGTTGAACCTGGCGATTTACTTCTGGAGCGACCACAAGCGGACATCCACCTTCGAAGAGCTGCGCCGCGCCATCAGCCGCCAGGTTCTGATCAGTTCTATCCACCAGGAACTGAACGATTACCAGAAGCAGGTCACGCTACTCAGCTATGACATGTCCGAAAGCGTGTATAGCAGCGACCCGGTTACGAAAGAGCGGCTCGCGGGTGGCGGCGGCGTGTCCGCCGACGAGATTACCCGGGTCAACTCGCGCCTCAAGGCCGTGGCCGACCAGATTGAGCAGATGCGCTCCCAGACCGATGCCGATGGCATGGCCAAGATCGACAAGTTTGCCATGGCGTTTCGGGACCTGAGCACCTCCTGGCGGATCTTCTACGCAAACCTAGGGCGGAATCAGGCCAAAGCCATCGCGGAAGTGGTGGTTCATGCCGAGCCGCTGAGCCATACGGTGATTGCGGAGCTGCTGCCTCAATTGCAGCAGGACGAAAGGAACCGCGTGGAGGCCTCCAGCACGCATTTCTACGAGGCCGCCCGCTTTACCGACCGCGTGACCGTGCTGATCTTCCTCTTTTCCGGCCTGCTGGCCGGCATGCTGGCCATCGTCGTTTCCCGGCATCTGACCCATGGCCTGGGCGCTCTCAAAGCCGGCGCCGACGCCCTGGGAGCCGGGGACCTGGATCACTATATCCAGCTTAGGTCCCAGGACGAACTGGGTGAGTTGGGAAATGCCTTCAACAGCATGGCCGCGAGCCTCCGCAGGGCCCGCGGCGATCTGACCAACGCCAATGCCGAGCTCGAGCAGCGACACCAGGAGCTCCAGGTGCTGATGGAAGCGGCCGAGATGGCCAACCAGGCCAAGAGCCAGTTTCTGGCCAATATGAGCCACGAGCTCCGCACCCCCATGAACGCCATCATTGGCTACAGCGAGATGCTGACGGAGGAGGCGCAAGACCTCGGCCAGGAAGGTTTTGTGCCGGATCTGAACAAGATCAACGCCGCCGGCAAGCACCTGCTCGCGCTGATCAACGACATTCTCGATCTCTCCAAGATCGAGGCCGGCAAGATGGACTTGTACCTGGAGAACTTCAGCGTCGCGGAGATGGTTCGCGATGTGGCGACCACCATGCAGCCCCTGATCGACAAGAACGCCAACCGGCTGGTGGTCGACATCGCCCCCGAGATCGGTTCCATCCGGGCCGATCTCACCAAGGTACGGCAAGGGCTGTTCAACCTGCTGAGCAACGCCTCGAAGTTCACCAAGTCCGGAAGCATCGAGCTCCGCGTGCGCTCCGAGGATGTGGCATCTCGCCCGTGGGTGGCATTTCATGTGAAGGATTCCGGCATCGGCATGACGCCGGAACAGGCCAGCAAGATCTTCGAAGCCTTCACGCAGGCCGATGCATCCACGACCCGCAAGTACGGGGGTACGGGCCTGGGCCTTACGATCACCCGCAAGTTCTGCGAACTGATGGGCGGCAGCATCAGCGTCGAAAGCGAACTGGGCAAGGGGACTACGTTTACCATCCGGATACCGATGGAGGTCCGGGATCCGAAGGTCGCGGAGCCGGTGACAACGCCGCCGCGAGAGGGACCGGCGCCTTCCGCCGCGCCTCCTGCCTCCCCTGCCGCGGCCTGCGTATTGATCATTGACGACGACCAGACGGTTCGGGAGCTGATGCAGTCCTTCCTGAGGAAAGAAGGCTACCGCGTGGAGGTTGCCAGCGGAGGCGAGGAAGGGCTGAAACGGGCCACGGAACTGCACCCCGACGTGATCACGCTGGACGTGGCCATGCCTCGCATGGATGGGTGGAGCGTCCTCTCGGCCCTCAAAGCCGACCCCGCCCTGCACGATATCCCGGTGATCATGCTCACCATGGTGGACAACAAGAGCATGGGGTACGCTCTGGGCGCCGCCGAATACATGATGAAGCCGATCAACCGCGAGCGGCTGATCGCCGTGATCCGCAAGTACGGCTCCCGGCGCGATCAGAACCCCGTGCTGGTGGTGGAGGACGATCCGGATACGCGCTACATTCTCAAGAACACGTTGGAGAAGGACGGTTGGAAAGTGCAGACTGCCGCCAACGGCCGGATCGCTCTGGAACTGGCCACCAACCGGCCGCCGGGCCTGATCCTGCTCGACCTGATGATGCCGGAGATGGACGGCTTTACCTTCATCGATGAGCTGCGCCGTGTTCCGGACGGGCGCCGGATTCCGGTAATCGTCCTGACCGCCAAAGATCTGACCGCCGAAGACCGGCGGCGCCTCAACGGATATGTGGAGCGCGTGGTGCAGAAAGGCGCCAACCGGGACGCGCTGCTGGGAGAAGTGCGGGACCTGGTAGCCCAGAGCATCGGCCGGGCACGCCCGTAACACGGGCATTCTTGCCTGTGTTGGTTTCGTGTCGTGCCTGAAAAACGAGCTGTTCGGGCCCTGTTGGGACAGGCTGTCCCAACGGAACGTAATTGAACGTGTAAGCCATTTGTTATCAATGCCCGCTTTCCGGGTTTGGGACAGGCTGTCCCAAGCCCGGTTTCGGGGCCCCATTCCGCGTCCTGGTAGAATCAATCTGGATCATTGATGGACGACAAGGTTAGGATCGCTCTTCGCGATTTGCTTGCGGACAAGGGCCAATCTCTGTTGGCTTCTACCGACCTCTTGCGCGGCCTGCTCTCGGATGATTGTCCCGAGTGCACCGAAGAGATCAATGTGCTGACCACTGCGGTGGAGGCGCATCTGCCCTCGGAACTACGGGACTACTCAACGGCCACCGAAACCCGGGTGGCGTTGAACGCCAGCATCTTGCGCCTGGAGAGGGGTTTTGGCCTGCAGCGGCCGGCAGCGGCATGGGCCGTTGTGACGTTAGCTAACGTTCTGAACCACATCCCAGATGAGGAGTTTCAAAGCCTGCTGGTCGAACTCGGCGGGGAGCCCTCGCTTCCCTCCGCGCCGGAGCCGAAACGCCCTCGAACGCCGACGCCATCCGCAGCGCCGCTCTCGTCAACTCCGCCTCCGGCGAGACATCCGTCGCCCCCGTCCGCATCGCAGCCTTCGTCGACTCCGCCTCCGCCTCCCGCGGCAACTCCACATCCACCACCGCCACCGATGCCTCGCCGGACGTCACCACCGCCACCTCGACCGGCGCCGCCGCAGGCCTTCCCGAGCGTCTATCGGGCTGCCGGCAAGGCGCAACCAGCACAGTCCAACCGGATCGGGAAGATCGTCGGCATCATTGCCCTGGGGGTCTTCGGCTCCTGGATCGCAATTGCCCTGATCGAATCCCAGTCACAAACGCCCGACGCGCCTCCGTCAACGTCCCCGCCCAGCCAGACGCAACCACCAGCGGAGTCTGGCCCGGTCACCTCGCCGTCGCCCGAGCCTCAACCGCCGGGGACTCAACCGGCGCCATCGGCCGCGCCAGTCGTCGGAGACGCGCCGGGGGCGCTCCCGCTGGCCCCTGCGCACGGGCCGAAGCTCATCAGCCAAGTTGCTCCGGTCTATCCTCCCCTGGCGAAGCAGGCCCGGATTCAAGGCCTCGTCGCGTTCAAAGCGGTCATCGCCACGGATGGAACGGTCAAGAGCCTGAAACTCGTGGGCGGGCACCCGTTATTGGTTCCCGCCGCCCAGGCGGCCGTCAAGCAGTGGCGCTACGAGCCTACCCTTCTGAACGGTGTGCCGGTTGAAGTGGCCACGCGGATCGACGTGAATTTCACGTTGAGCCAGTGATCGGGGGAAGCCATCCTGGCACGCTGGCCAACTTCGAGGCTCGGGAAGCGCTAGAATCACTGAATCGATGATGGACGACAAAGTGAGGATGGTCCTCCGCGATCTGGTGGCGGAAAAGGGCGAATCGTTGCTGGGTTCCCGCGAGCGCTTGCGCGGTCTGCTTTCGGACGATTGTCCGGAATGTACCAAAGAGATCAACGTGCTGATGATCGCGGTGCAGGCGCAGGTCGCCGCGGAAATGCGCGCCTATTCGTCCTCCACCGAAACCCGGGTCGCGGTGAACGCCAGTATTCTGCGCCTGGAAAGGGCGTTCGG
>PMTT01000889.1 GCA_003167275.1 Bryobacterales bacterium
GGCCGGCACAGGCGCTGCCGCCCATGGCCGACGATTGCATCGTGCGCGCCGCCATCTATCCGGCCATCGGGGTGGCGCGCGTCGGCAACAGCCAGGACGAATTCTTCCTCGCTCCCGAAGTCGCCGAAACGCTCCCGGAGCCGCCCGGCTTCTACCGCGACCCGCACGGCGCATTGAAGCGGCAGGCGGTGCGCTTCCGCGTCTACGGCCTCAACGCCGAAGGCCTGGCGGTCGCGGAGCTTACCCTGGCAAACGCCGAGATCGGCTGGACCGTGCACCTCGCCAACAAGAAGGCAGCCTGGTACCAGTTCCAGTTGGCGCTCGACATCCCCGAGGCAGCCGCGGCGCCGCCCTCCTTGCTACGCAATGCCGCCGTCCCCAACCGCGCGGATCTCACCATCGATCCCGGCAAACGTCACATCTCCGGCCGCCACACTCACGGCGGCGCTTCGCATACTTTCGACACCGGCAAGTTCATGGGCACACCGGTCTACCTCGGCGAGCTCCGCACCGACGATGACGGCCGGCTCATCGTGCTGGGCGGCCGCGGCGTATCGGCTTCCTACAACGGCACGAAGGCCGTCACATTCGCCAACAACGAAGGCTGGCACGACGATGTGGGCGATGGACCCGTGACCGCCACCGTGAAGTTCCAAGGAAAAGAACTGAAGGTGGACCCGGCCTGGGTGGTGGTGGCGCCGCCCGATTATGCGCCGCGGCAGAAATCGGTCCGCACCATGTGGGACCTGATGCGCGACACCGCCATTCAAGCGAAGATGTTGCCCGCTCCCGGCAGGCCGTCCTTCAATCGCGACATCCGCCCGCTCTTCGAGCGCATGTCGAACCTGCAATGGGTGAACGCGGGATACGCCGCCTCATTCGGCTGGCGCGGTCCCAACAACTTCTCCACTCCCGCCATGCTGGAGCGCCTCTCTAAGAACACCCCCGACGACCGCGAACTACGCCAGACCATCGCCAACGAGTTCCGCGTCTTCGATCGGGATTCGTGGGCGCAACAGACGTGGCCGTGGAACTACGGCGACGCCATGAGTATTCCGCCAGCGCCGACGCCGCGCCAGAATGCCAGCCTCACCGATACGCAGCTCAAGATGCTGCAGCAGTGGGCCAAGGGCGATTTCGACGCGGATTACGATCCCGCGTGGCTGCCGCCCCGAACGCTCGCCGAACTGCCCGTTGCCGAACAGCCAGCGATGCTCGACCGCGGCTCACTGGAATTCTGCCTCGCCGACGCGTTCCATCCCGGCTGTGAGATGACCTGGCCGATGCGAACCTCGACCCTGTACATGTCGGCCTTCCGGATCCTGCACGTCCCCGAAGACTGGGTCGAGCCGGATTATGGCGAGGAACTGATCCAGGACACGCTCTCGCTCCCCAACGGTCCGTTGGCTGCGCAGGTGCCGGGCGGCATTTCGCGCTGGATGGCGATCCCCTGGCAGACCGATACCGCGAGTTGCCGGTCCGGGTATCAGAAGACCTACGATCCCTATGTGCCGACCTTCTGGCCGGCCCGCGTCCCCAACCAGGTGCTCACGCGCGAGAATTACGACATCGTGATGGATACCGGGTTGCCGCTGGGCGACCGGCTGGCCGCCTTCGCCAACCGCGCCGCCTGGATCCGCCCGCTGGGCAGTAAGAGTTACACCGACCAGATCAACAACATGATTCGTGACTTCGGCCAGATGGGAGTGGTGGAGGAGCGCACCGGTCCGGGCGGCGACTTCCCCGTCGAGATGCAGGTGGAAAGCCTGCCTCCGCACCCGCCACGCCTGCTCCGGGCCGCCAGCGAGTCTCCGCACGACGCCGACCGGATCGACCTAACGGGCATCGAGAAGGTCCACCGGTTCCCGCGCGGCCTGAAGCTATAGCATGCTCGAAGTGGACGTGCTGGTGGTGGGGGCCGGTCCGGCCGGAGCGACCGCCGCCCTGAACCTGGCGCCGATGCGGCGGACCGCGCTGATGGATGCTTCGGCAGCGCCCCACGAACGCATCGGGGAATCGTTGGCGCCCGCGGCGCGGCGGCTGCTCACGGATATGCGGCTCTTCGATGAGTTCCTGCGCGAAGGGCACGCGCTCTGCTACGGCAACCGCGCCGTTTGGGGGAGTGCCCAACCGGTGGAGACCAGCTTTCTCAGCGACCCGGACGGCCATGGATGGCACCTGGACCGTGCGCGTTTCGAAACCTGGCTCCGCGCGGTAGCGGTGCGGCGCGGCGCGACGCTGCTGATTCCGTCGCGTTTGGAGAGCGTCCAGCGCGAATCGGGGCGATGGAAGGTGACGGTCTCTACTGCTGGCGTTCCGTCGGAGGTCTCGGCGCGCTTCCTGATCGACGCCGGAGGCCGCGCCGCGCCCGCTGCGCGCAGGCTTGGATCGAGCCGCCGCGACGAAGACCGGCTGGTCTGTATCTGGGCCTACGGGTGCGGCAGCGTGATCGGTCGCGGCGCCGGTTTCACGTTCGTGGAAGCGGTGGAGGATGGGTGGTGGTACACCGCGCCGCTGCCTGGGGGCCGTCGCGTACTGGCCTTCCATACGGACGCCGATTTGCCCGCGGCGCGTGCGGTGCGCGATGTGGCGGCGTTGCTAGGACGGGCGTCGGAGACCACGGAACTCCGGGCTATACAGGCGGATTGCGGCTTCCGGGCGAGTGGGGGGCTGGGAGTTTGCGCGGCGCATGGGAGCGTGCTCGATCCATGCGCGGGCGAGGCCTGGCTGGCCGCGGGAGATGCCGCGATCTGTTTCGATCCGCTCTCCGCACAGGGTCTCCTCAATGCGTTGTTCACGGGCTTGGCCGCGGCCGAGGCTGCCGACCGGTACCTCTCCGGTGTCTTTGGAGTGGCGGCGGGCTACATGGAGACGGTGTGCCAGATTCATCGGGCGTATCGGGACAGGCTGGAATTCTGCTATCGAGGGGAAACTCGCTGGATGAGTGCGCCGTTCTGGCAACGGCGCGCGTGAGGGGGCGGCAGTCTACTTCGCACTGGTTGTTGCCCCACTGGAAATGAGGCCACCCCAAAAAGCGTCGAGACGCCCGGAACGGGTCCGCACACCGGAAGTCTCGACGCGGCAGCGTCGAAAGGCCCACCCTGGTCCTGGATCTGGCGGGCAACCCGAGAATGCGCCGAGACGAGTCTCGGCGCGGCAGGCACGAGTGTCTGCGCCACAATGCCTTCAGCTTCGATCCCTTTGAAGCGTGAACACGGCGAAACCACGGTGGCTGCGGGCCGCACCCATTCCGGCAGTTTCACGCCGCGCGAAGTCGTCACCTTCCTGCCATGGCACCGGATAGGTACGGAAGCATGACGGACAGTGATAGTGACCATGGACAGGCCACGTCGGCTCGCGATGAAACGTCCGGCACCATCCAATCGAAAAGCGGTTCCAGTAACTTCGCATTGAGTTCTCCTAGNNCTAGGTCGATCGGGTCGATCACACTCGTAGAGGGCAATGCAAGGGCCATTGCGGAATGTTAGAAACGACTGAGTAAGTAGCGGGGAGTGGCTGGCTATTGAACATGTGTGTTCACTATTCAGACAGGAGTCAGGAGAGGTTGGCTCAAAAAGAGGTGCCCAGGAGTTGCTCCTGGGCACCGAAGACGGCCGGGTTAGGGAGGAAATGGCCGACCGCCGGGGTGAGGATTCGCGCGGCAGGCAAAAAGCCGTCGGAAACGGCGGCTTGTAGGCAGGATTGCCTGGGCAGGATCGCCCCATCCCACAATCAATTAGCGGTTCTCGGGTCGGGTCATTGGGAGTTCACTGGTGGCTTTGGGTGGCTGGTTTTCTCCGGGCGCCAAATGGATGCGGCGATTTTTCTGCCAGCAGGTCTCGGTGAACTCGGCACACTGAGGATGCTCTTTGCCGTAGCTGACCTTGATCAGACGATCGCCGGGGACACCGATTTGGGTCAGGAAGTCCTTCGCCGCGGAGGCGCGGCGGTCACCTAATCCGAGGTTGTATTCCGCCGAGCCACGCTCATCGCAATGACCTTCGATGATGAGAGTCGTAGACGGAAAGTCGCTGAGGATCAGTTTTAGGGCGGCGGCGTCTTTGGTCAACGCCGTCCGTGCATCTTCCCTCAGGCTGGATCGATCGTAGTCGAAGAAGGCGTCGCTCACTTCCTTGTTCAGGCGTTCCGTGAGCGTGGGTATGACGGGCGGCGTCGCCGGTGGCGGCGGTGGCGGCGGCAGTGTCACTGTCAGGGTTGCGCCGGCGGACGTGTTTCCGCCAGGGCCCTTCGCTGTCAAAGTGTAAGTCGTCGAATCTCTCGGCGTGATCTGCCGGCGGCCAGAGTCAGTCACGGCGCCGATTTCCGGGGTGATCTCGATCTGGGTCGCATCCTTTACCTGCCAATGCAGCAGCGCGGATTGGCCGCGTTCGATCGCTTTGGGCTCTGCCGTGAACTCCGTAATGACTGGCGGATTCGGCTTGGCGGTTTCAGCGGGCGCAGACTTGGGCGCCGGGGGCGCGGCGGCCACGGGAGCTTTCTTTCGGCAGCCGGCCACAAATGTGAGTAAGGAAATGCCAATCACCCACACTAACCATCTTTCTCGTTTCATGATCTGTCTCCTGTTCTCGTTTTCCTGGAACCACCAGCGCCCGCTCAGATGCTGATCACCGGACACGGCGATTCGCGAATCAAGGCGTAGGAATGGGTGCGCAAGCGTCCCACAATGCCTTTGCCGGAGGCCCTCCCGATGATCAGGAGGTCCGCCCGGCTATCCTCGACTACGGAACGCACCACGGTCGACACACTACCGCCCTCCACACGAATCTCCGCGGCGGGGGTGGGCCCGCCCTGCAATGCTTGAGAGATCCTGGCGTGGGCGTCTCCAATGAGCGTCCTTCGCATATCGGCTTCCAGATAATAGGTCTCCGGATGTACCTCGAGGGAGGGAATGGCAGTCGCGACGACGAGGCGAGCCTGGAGGTCCGAAGCCAGGTCCGAGGCCCAGTGGAGGACGGTCGCTCCTTCGGGCGTCGGGTCGACGGCACAGACGATAACCTTCGGGATTACGGAGACCGCCGCCCGTCCGTCGGTGATATGCGAACTGGTCCAGACGGGGCAGTGGACGTCGTGAAGGATCTTGGCAGTGACCGAACCGAGAAGGAATCGTCGAAATCCCGAACAGCCGCGTGTGGGCATCATGACCAGGCCGACCTGGTTCGCCGCGCAATAATCCGCAATGGTTTCGGCCGCGTCCCCTTCGCAGACCAGACGGTCCACGGCCAGACCCTGGAGTTCCTGCGTGAGAAACCCGTCCAGGCGGTGGCAAGTCTCCTGTCTTTGGTTCTCCAGGATGTCGGCGACCAGGGCCGCCTCACCCATGGCGGTCCAGTTGATCGGAGGCAGAACGTGGAGCAACGTGATCTTAGATTGGAATTGACGGGCCACACCGGCGGCATAACGCGCCACGTCGGCACAGCGCGGCGAGAATTCGATCGGTAAGAGGATCTCGTTGAGAGAGCGCATCTTGATTACCCGTGACAGATGAAGAGCAAGTTGAGATCCACTCATCGTGGGGCATGCTTTAGCTTGCCCTGAAGGCATTTGGCGGGCAAGCTAAAGCATGCCCCACAAAATGTGACTGGCGTTCAGACAGGGGTGTCCAGAATTCAGACAGGTACACGGAAACTGTAAGATGAAGAGGGGCGGATACCGAGGGCCGTCATGACCGATTCAGACAGCGGGAAGAGCGACCAGGATCGCATTCGCGAGCTCACCCGGATCAACGAGGAGCTGCGGAGCCAGCTCCGGGAACGCCAACAACTCGAAGCCGCTCTGGGCCGAAGCGAAGAGCGTTTCCGCATGCTGGCGGCGGTGGACGCCCAGCGGAAACTGTTCCAGGCCGTGGTGGAACACGCGCCCGCCGGCATCGCTATCTACGATGCGGAGACCTTCCGGATAAAGTGGGCCAACCCGACGTACCGGGAGAGGCTGGACGAGCCTTACCGCAGCATGCAGATCATCGGTATGCGCCTCCAGGAAATCCTTCCCGGCGCCGAGAAATCCGGCGTGGTGGAGATATTCCGAAAGGTGGCTTCGACGGGCGTCGTTCATTTCGAGCCGGAACAGGAACTGGTGGGATTTACCAGGGGCACCACGTACTGGCGTTGGTCGCTGCTGCCCCTGACGAGTACGGATGGCGCCACGCGCGATTTGATGATTCTCGTAGTGGATGTCACCGACCAGGTTGCCGCGCGGAGGCAAATCGAGGAGCTGGCCGGCCAATTGGCGGAGGAGCGCCGATCCCTGTCCGCGATCAACCGGGAACTCGACTTGCGGAACCGGGAAGTGGAACGCGCGAACCGGCTGAAGAGCGAGTTTCTGGCCAGCATGAGCCACGAACTGAGGACGCCGTTGCACTCCATCATCGGGTTCTCGGAGCTATTGGCGGAACAATCGGGCGATCTGAACCCCAAGCAGAAGCGCCAACTGGACCACATTCTGCGCGGAGCGAGGCACCTGCTGTCGCTGATCAACGATATTCTGGATCTCTCGAAGATCGAAGCCGGCCGGCTGGAACTGGATCGCGACCACTTTCTGGCGCAGCCGGCCATCGGCGAGGTGTTGACCACGGTGGAGCCGATGGCCTCGGCGAAGCGCATCGGGATCGCCAACCAGGTGGGTCCGGAACTGGTGATCTGGGCCGACCGCCTTCGATTTAAGCAGATTATCTTCAATCTGTTGAGCAATGCCGTGAAGTTCACGCCGGATGCGGGGAGCGTGTCGATCTCGGCGATCCCTTCCATGCGCCACGAAGCGTCGATTGAGATCGCAGTCGAGGATACCGGAATTGGGATTCCGGTGGAGGAACAACAGGCCATCTTCAGCGAATTTCACCAGGCAGCGGCGACTACCAAAGGCGTCAAGGAGGGCACCGGGCTCGGCCTGGCGATTACCAGGCGCCTGGTGGAGAAACACGGCGGAGAGATATGGGTGGATAGCGCGCCGGGAGAAGGAAGCCGCTTTACGTTCTCGCTTCCGCTGCCATCGGCCGCGCCGAGCGCGACGTCCGAAACGCCAGTCGCCAATGGCCGGATCGAGAGAGCCGCGATTTTGGCCGGGCACGACGAGCTACCCGCCACGGAATCGCCGGTCCCGTCTCGCCCTGTAGGGGAAAAGGACCGGCGCACCAAGGTCCTGGTCGCCGACGACAGCCCGCAGAGCCGCGAGTTCATTCGGGATGCCCTGACATCGCCCCACTGCGAGATCGCCGAAGCGGCCGACGGGAACGAGGCGCTGGCCAAAATCCAGGAATTCCGGCCGGATCTCGTGTTCCTCGACATCCGGATGCCGCAAATGGACGGGTACCAGGTGTTGCAGCAGATTCGCCGGGAGCCAGGGCTTCGGAAGCTGCCGGTGATTGCACTGACCGCCTTTGCCATGCAGGGAGATCGGGACCGGGCGTTGGCGGCGGGGTTCGACGCATACCTGGCCAAGCCGGTCGACCCCCAGCGGCTACGTTCTCAGGTGGAGCAGTTCCTCGCCCGGCGGAGATCGGAGCTTTCCGACTGATAAGATGGAGTTTCCCGAAGGAACGACATGGCACGGACGTCCGATTCTCCGATCCGGCTGCTGGCGATCGACGATGAACCGGAGAGCCTCGAAATCATCCAGGACACGCTGTCACAGCCTGATTTGGAAGTACTAACTTCGACCGATCCCGAGGACGGATGGCGGATGATCCGCAGGAGCCATCCCGAGATCGTGCTGCTGGATCTTCGAATGCCGAAGGTGAGCGGGATGGAACTCCTCGATCGGATCGTGGAGTTCGATCCGGGCATCGACGTGATTCTGGTGACGGGCGACTACTCGACCGAATCGGCGGTCGAAGCCATACGGAAGGGTGCCTGCGATTACCTGACAAAGCCCTTTTCGCCCAAGTTCCTGCGGCAGCGCATCGACAGCCTGCTGGCGGATGCCCGGAAGCGGCATCGCGCCTTCGAATTGGAAGGCGAGCTGTTGGAGGCTTCGCGATTTGAGGGCATGGTGGGGCGCAGCCCTCAAATGCTGGAAGTCTTTGCCCGCATCCGGCGGGTGGCGCCGCACTACCGGGTTGCACTGGTGACGGGGGCCACCGGGACCGGCAAGGAACTGGTGGCGAAGGCTCTGCATAAGCTCAGCCCGGTGACGGCCAACCGGCTGGTGGTCTGCAATTGCTCGGCGGTGGCGGAAACGCTCTTTGAGAGCGAGTTGTTTGGGTATGTCAAGGGCGCTTTCACGGGCGCGGTGCAGGATCGGATCGGGCTGATCGAGTATGCCAATGGCGGCACGCTGTTCCTGGATGAAGTGGGGGACATGCCGCTGGCCATGCAGAGCAAGTTGCTGCGCGTGCTGCAGAACCACGAGGTGCAGCGGGTCGGCTCTCCCGAGGTCCGCAGGGTGGACCTGCGGGTGGTGGCGGCGACCAACTGCGACCTTCAGACCATGATCGCGGCGAAACAGTTTCGGGAAGACCTGTACTTCCGGCTTTCCATGGTGGAGATCAAGCTNNAACAAGCCGGTGCGCGGTCTTACGCGGCGCTCCCAGGCGCTGCTGTCGCGCCATTCCTGGCCGGGAAATATCCGCGAACTGGAGAACGTGCTGGGGAACGCGTGCATGATGGCAGAGGACGATGCCATCGACGTGCGCGATCTTCCCGAGGCGCTGCGCCAGGAATCGCCGCTGAAAAGCCTGGAGGACGATACGCCGCTGACCATGGCGGAAGCGGAATACCGCCATGCCTGCAGGGTGCTGGAGTGGCTGGACGGGAACAAGGTGCAGACCGCGCGTGCACTAGGCATCAGCCGCGCCACGCTGTACAGCATCCTGCGGGAGAGGTCCAACAGCCCGGACGAGGGAATGCCGGAGATCGAAGCGGGCTCAGGGCGATAGCACTACGGATTGTCTGGATTTCAGACAGTTCCGTGCCAGGATACAGGCTTCCTCCGCGGCGACGCGGCGCGGACTGCGCCATGCTTGCGGTGGCAAGGATCGTGCTCCGGGAATACGCGGATATGAAACTCACTTCCATTGAGGCCACCGTGGTCCGCCCGCGTAAGGATGGGTTGGTTGGCATTCCGATCGTCGAGGTGCGAACGGAAGACGGTCTCACCGGCTGGGGTGAAGGGCAGGCTTCCGTGGCTCCTCATGCGATCTGCGACATTGTTCGCGAACTGTTGAGTCCCGCGCTCCAGAATCGCAGCTTCCGGGGGGAACGCGAAGAGATCGAATCGCTCTGGGACCGCATGTACGCAATCATGCGGGACGAAGGACAGACGGGAGGGTTTACGCCGGAGGCCATTGGCGCGGTGGACATGGCGCTCTGGGACCTGGCTGGCAAGGCGCAAAATCAGCCGGTCTGGCAGGTTGCCGGAAATCCGTGCGGCGCGGCTGAGGTGGAGTCGTTCGTCTCGTTGCCGTGCGAAGACGCGGCGATGCTGGCGGGCGCGGTTGCCACGCTGGTGGACGCTGGTTTTGAGGTGTTTGAGCTGACTTACAACCGTGGCAAGGACGAGCTGATCGCGGCCCTGGACTTCCTAAAGAAAGCCTTGGCGAAAGGCGGACGGGTGGCGGTGAATGCCTGTTGGCGGCTGGGCCAGGCCGGGGATTTCCGTTTGGAGCGCCAGATCGATCAGCACGGACCGCTGTGGCTTGCCAACCCCCTGCCGCCGGAGGATCCCTTTGCGCACGGACGCCTGGCGAAGGCGATGTGCACGCCGCTGGCTCTGGGCGAGTCGTACCACACGCACTATGAACTGGCTCCGTTCTTTCATGAGCTGGCGGTCGGGGTACTGCAGCCGGACCTGGGAAGATGCGGTCTTACCGAGGCGTTCCGCATGGCGGAGATGGCGAAGAGCCACAATGTCCCGGTGGTAGTTCGGGTGGGCGAATCGATCGGGCCCCAGTTGGCTGCCGCTCTTCAGTTCGCGGCCGCGGCTCCGGGGCGACGGGTGGAGTATCGTCAGAGCCGGCTGAGATGCGCCAACGCGGTGCTCACCAGGCCGATTGAGGTGAAGCAGGGGAGATACCAGGTTCCCGGCATGCCGGGTCTGGGCATCGAGATTGAAGAGCTGGAACTGCATCTGATGGAGACGCAAGCGGCCTGAATTCGCCTGCCAACAACCTTCCACCCGTGTTACTTCGCCACGCGGTTGTACTTCTTCAGTACCTCTGTCAAACGGTCGTGGGGCAGTGCCGATACCTTGTGGCCGGCGAAGCCCGTCATGGTTTCAGCCCCTACCATGGCATTGACGATGGCCTCCTCGGTGGCCTGAACGGCCGCTTCAAACACGCCGTTCAGCCCGTCGTTCGGCATCATCGAGACATTCATCGAACCTTTCGCGGCCGCCGCATGCGGGTTGGCGGTGGAGAACGCAATGAAGATATCACCCGAGCCGTTGCCGGAGGTGGAACCGGTCCGTGCCAGCCCCATAGTAGCCCGCCGCGCGAGGCGTTTGGTCTGGTGCGGCAAGAGCGGAGCATCCGTTGCCACCACGATGATGATGGAGCCGGTGTCGTCGCGGAAGGCATGCTGGACACTCGCGAGCGGCGGGTTGTCGGCGATCTCCTGGCCGACGGGCAGGCCGCCGATTCGCAACTGGCGGCGACTTCCGCAATTGCACTGCACCAGCACGCCGACCGTGTAGGTGCCTACTCTCCGCGACGCGGTGCCGATACCGCCCTTGAATCCGTAGCAGACCATTCCGGTGCCGCCGCCCACATTGCCTTCGGCGACCGGGCCCGCCGCAGCGGCTTCCAGGGCTGCCCAGGCATCCTCCGGCTTCACGTGAAAGCCGTTGATGTCGTTCAGGAACCCGTCGTAGGTCTCGGCCACGATCGGGTACGTGTAGAATCCCCCGTCGAAGACGTTGGTGCCAGGGCTGCGCTTGTTCTTCACCAGCCAGGCCAGGTAGGCATCACGCACCACGCCGACGCTGTGGGTGTTGGTGATCATCACCGGCCCGTCGAGGAAGCCGGATTCCTCCAGCCAGTGCGTGCCGGTCATATCGCCGTTGCCGTTCTGCGAGAAGAAGCCGCCGAAGACCGGGTCGGAGGATTGCTTCCCGCGAGGCCAGACGGCGGTGACGCCCGTGCGTATGGAATCGCCAGAGGTGAGCGTCCGGTGGCCGACTTCGACGCCGGGCACATCGGTGATGGCGTTAAGAGGTCCGGTCGCCCCTTCCAATGGCACACCGAGGTCGCGTGCCCGCGGTTTGGTCTGGGCGTTTGCGGAGAGGGAGCACATGGTTACGAGTAATACCACCTGTCGGAGTTGCATGGCGAGGAAATGGTATCACGTGGGGTATGCTTTAGCTTGCCGAGTGCCTTTTGAACGACACGGCAAGCTAAAGAGCAGGAGCCCCTTGATCACTCATCGTATAATCGGAGATGGGTATGCTTGGCGAATACATCGAACAGAGGGAAGGCGGCTACTATGTAGCGGGCACACGAGTGTCTTTGGATTCTCTCGTGTACGCTTTCCGCGACGGCGAGAGCCCGGAAACCATTCAGCAGAACTTTCCTTCGCTCACGCTGGAACAGGTCTATGGCGCGATCGCGTTTTACCTGGGGCGCCAGGCCCACATTGATGACCACATCCGCCAGGGTGAAGAGGCACTGCGTCGCCTGATACCGCCGCTGAGCGAACGGAAGCCGGAGGCGTATGCCCGGCTCCAACGCGCTCGCGAGCAGATGGCCAATCCTTCGTGAGCATCCGCTATCAGGCCGACAACGACCTGAACCAGCTTATTGTGGCCGCGACGTTTCGCAAACAACCAGGCATCGACTTCAAGACCGCGCAAAAGGCGCAACTCGATAATCTTGACGACGTGACGGTTTTGCGTCGAGCTGCTGCCGAAGGTCGAATCCTGGTCAGTCACGACAAGACTACGATGCCGCGCCATTTCGCATCGTTTCTCAGGGAAGGGTACGACAGTCCCGGCGTCCTGCTGGTGATTCCCCAAAATGCAATGCTCCGGTCCGTGGTCGAAACCCTCGTTTTGATTTGGGCGGACAACACACCCGAAGACTGGCGGAACGCCATCACGATCATACCGTTTTGAATGACACGGCAAGCTAAAGCATACCCTACGACCGATCAAGGGTGGCCGCGCTGCTCGTATGCCACTTTGCCGCCCACGATCGTGTACACTACGTCCGTCGACAGGATCTGGTCCTCCGGAATCGTCATAATGTCGCGCGATAGGACCGTGATGTCGGCCAGTTTTCCAGTCTCCAGCGAACCCTTGACTTTCTCCTCGAACGCCGCGTAGGCGTTGTTCCACGTGTACGAGCGCAGCGCCTCTTCGCGGCTCATGCGCTGGTCGGGGTAGAATACCGACCCGTCCTTCAGCTTGCGGCTCACTGAAGCGTAGAAAGAGGCCAGGGGGCTCACGTCTTCCACCGGCGCGTCCGTACCGTTGCCCACAATCGCACCCGATTTCATGAGCTTCTGCCACACGTAGGCTCCCTCCTCGGCGCGCTTGGGGCCCAGTCGCAACAGCACGTAGGGTGCGTCGGACGTGCAATGCACACCCTGCATGGCCGCGATCACGCCCAGTTTTCCGAAGCGTGGAATATCCGCGGCGCTCAGGTGCTGGGCGTGTTCCACGCGCCATCGAAGGTCCTTCTTGTCGGGATGCGCGCGGAAGGTCTGCTCGAAGATATCCAGCACTTCGCGATTGGCGCGGTCGCCGATGGCGTGCACGCAGAGTTGAAACCCGTGCTGGATGGCCAGTTCCGCGGTCTTGCGGATATCCGCCGGGTCCTCCGTGTTCAGACCGCTGCTGTCGGGCTTGTCGGTGTACGGCTCCAATAGCCAGGCGCCGCGCGAGCCGAGGGCCCCATCGATCTGGCGCTTGATGGCGCGGACCGTCAGGAAATTGTCACCTGCCCCGAGCATGCGATACTGATCCAGTTTGGGCGCCAATTCCTCGTTGGAGGTCCGCAGCATCATCCAGATGCGCATGCGCAGAGCGTGACTATCGGCCATGCGCTTCAGCGCGTCCACCGTGGAGAAAGGCGAGCCCGCATCTTCGAAGGTGGTGATCCCCTTGGAAAGCGATTCGTCGATCGCCAGATCGATCTCCCGCCTCTGCTGCGCCGCGCGTTCTGCAGGTGTGCGCCTGGCCTCCCACGCGCTATGTGCGCTGCCGGCCAGTTGCTGCGCGCGTTCCCGGAGCAGGCCAGTGGGGTTGCCCGCCTTGTCCTTCAGAATCTCCCCGCCTTGTGGATCTTTGGTCGCGCGCGTGATGCCAGCCGCCTCCATGGCCTTGCCGTTGACGAACGCCGCGTGACCGCTGGCATGGGTCAGCAGCACAGGATTGTTGGGCGACACCTGGTCGAGCGACCCATGCAGCGGAAAGCCTTCCACGTTCGGCTCGGGTGCGTGATCCCACTTGGACTGGTGCCATCCGCGGCCCACGATCCACTCGCCGGGCTTGGCCTGTTTGGCGGCGCGGGCCACCTGCGCCACGATGTCGTCCCAGGTGCGGGCTTCCCTCAGGTCGAGCCCCATGCGAAACTCGCCGACGCCCGTGAAGTGGCCGTGCCCCTCAATGAAGCCGGGGATGGCCAGCATCCCATGAAGGTCGATGACTTTGGTCTGCGGGCCGATCCAACGCGGGGCGTCGCGATCGGTGCCCAGCGCGGTGATCTTGTCGCCACGCACCGCGATGGCCTCGACCGACGGCGCGGCGGCATTCATGGTGACGATCTTTCCGTTGCGCAGGACCAGGTCCGCAGGTTGAGCGAAGGCCACAGTGGCAGTCAGAAATAGCAGGATACGCATGGTTGGATTCCTTGGACCTACCAGCATACCCCCGCGCAGGTTCCTCATGCCGGTGGGCACCGCGACAAGCCAACCTTCAAGCATCCAGCTTTACGGCGCCGTCCGCGTGCCCCACGCAGGTCAACACGAAGCCCAGCGCTCTCGAATCGGGATCGAGCCCCTCTTACTAGTAACTAGTGCCTCGACCGCAAGATTC
>PMTT01000334.1 GCA_003167275.1 Bryobacterales bacterium
CCGGCAATCCAGCGGCTTCCCAAAGACGCGGCCATTTCCATCCGCAGCGTCACGCGCAAGGCATCCCGGCGGATTGTGGAGGCGGCCTTCCAGTACGCCGTGAAGAACGGGCGGCGGAAAGTGACCGCGGTCCACAAGGCCAATGTCCTGCGGGCCACTTGCGGGGTCTTTCTGGAGGCGGCCCAGGAGGTGGCGGCGCGGTACCCGCAGATCGAGTTCGAGACCGCCAACGTCGACGCCATGGGGATGTGGCTGCTGAAGAATCCGCGGAACTACGACGTCATCGTCACCACCAACCTGTTCGGCGATATTCTGTCGGACCTGTGCGCACAACTGGTGGGCGGCAT
Organism: Bryobacterales bacterium; assembly: GCA_003167275.1. Taxonomy (GTDB): domain Bacteria; phylum Acidobacteriota; class Terriglobia; order Bryobacterales; family Bryobacteraceae; genus JAIQFL01. The sequence goes on from PMTT01000334.1 coordinate 348, forward strand.
GGGGTTCGCCTACAGCGGCAACATCGGCGACACCTACGCTGTGTTCGAACCCACGCACGGCTCCGCGCCGAAGTACGCCGGCCTGAACAAGGTGAATCCGCTGGCCGGCATCCTGGCCGCGAAGATGATGGTGGAATGGCTGGGCGAGACCCGCATCGCACGCAACATTGAGGACGCCGTGGCTCACCTCATCGAGCGCGGCGAGGTCAGAACCTATGATATGGGCGGTAGTGCCGGAACCATGGACATCGCCCACGGCGTGGCCGAGTCGCTAAGCCTGGCGCACGCCATTCGATAGTGAGTCGTTTGGGAGGTAAGCAGATGCTCCAGATACGCTCCATACATCGTTTGGATCAGATCGAGATTGGGTTGCGATACGCCGCAGAGCGGCACGGCGGCAGCGTTCTATCCGCCTCTCGCATGGGCGGTGAGGCATTGACGTTCACGCTTTGTCTTCCGGATCTGTATGCTCCGCTGCTGGCTGCCGATGTCCGGTTCGCCGCCTTCCTGCCGAGCCGCATTGCCGCGTGCGCCCACGGCGGCGCGACGACCCTGGAGACGATCTCTCCGCGCGAATTCTGCCGGCTCCTTCACCGTCCGGAACTGGAACCGCTGGCCGTGCCGCTGGAGGATGCGTTGCGGTCCATCATGCAGGAGGTGGCGCAGCCAATGGCGCGGACGGCGTCCGCCCAGGCGGAGCACTGCGCGACGGAGGACCAGGTGAATATGCGGGCGGCCGTCCCGCAGCGCATCGACTGCCACGGAACGAAGATCGAGGAATTGGCGGGAGTGGGAACGCACGACGCGCAAGGGGGGTAGGGGCTGGAACCGGCGGTTAACTGGGGCGAGGTTCACTTGCGGGAGCGGGTCGTATGGATACTTGGGCGATGGGCCCCGCGCCCCGCCCCTTTCTCCGAGTGACCCGTGATCCGGACGGAACAGCCAATTTCACGTAATGACTCCTCATTCACGTGAAACGCAGGAATCCCGGACGCACGTCGCGTCCTGCGATTGTGAATTGTAGTACAGGTAGCCTTCGAGGAAGAGCACACATGACACTGACGCTGGAGAGCCGAATCGATGCAGCTCGTCGAAATGATACCCACGCAGCTTGGTGTGGCGCGCGCCGATGCCTGATCGCCGCGGACGTTGACAAGACCGTGGTCGCCCAAGGTTCGCCGAACGAGCGATCCGAATTTCTGACGCGCGTTGCCCCCAAGTTGGTGGTTGCCGCGCAGCATGGCACCAATTTGGCGGTTCTCACCGGCAATAGTATGGATGCCCTTTGTGACCGGTTCTTGCGGTGGCTGATTCAGCATCTTTGCTTCACCGGCAACCTGAACTTGCTGAGTCAGTTCCATTTCTTCAGCAATCTCGGGGGTATTTATGCCCATTTTCCCAGGGATGGCTACTCGGCATCAGATTTTCCAGGTCAGCAAGGCAACCGAGAGCATGATCCGGTCGCGATTTACGACTCGTTGACTCACGACGGCCCGTCTGGTCGCGCGATCAGACCGCACTTTCTCGATGCCTCGCATATCGAGAGATGCGGAATATCCAGTGAAGACGTCAACGCAATCTCAGAAATATTGACGGATGTCTCCGATTGGTATTACACGTCTCTCGTCGATAAGAAAACGAACCTCGCGAGACTATATGAGCTCGAGAAGATTCAGGACGACTCGCGCAACTTTATCAAACCCCACTTCGAGCTGCGCGCGGTGCAATATGGCCTCGAACCCTACCGGCAAGCTACTGTTCAGATTACGTTTAAACCGGTTCTCAGTTTTCGCCACGCGAAGGCCGGTCATGGCGAAGGGTTGGTCGCCAAGGATGTGCGGACTCAGGTAGCCAGAAGAATCCAACAGGATCTCGATCGGTGTGGACTGCGTTACTTCATCGCTCGCTGCGGCGGGACGTCGAGCATAGACATCACTTTGGAAAAAGTCGATAAGGCTTACGCGCTTGAGTTCCTCATCGATCGTCTGAATTTGCAGGGCGCCTCACGGCTTGGAGAGAAATTCGGGGCCAATACCATCTACTTCGGCGATGAAGTAGTGTCCGGTGGCGGCAACGATTATGCGGTCACGAGGATTCCCGGTTTGCTGGTATTTGCGGTGAACTCAGATCGGAATCTTGTACCATTCTTATCGAGCGTATTTGTCCCTTCCACGACAGTGCACGGCCCCAGCGCAACAGCGGATGTGCTGGAAGATTATAATCGATGCGCAAACGAACTCAGCCACCTGATCGATCCACAGCAACCGGGCAAGACTGTCATCGACGCACTCAAAGAGAAGGTCTTTTCCAGCCGAATCAAACAGAAGATCGAGCAACTCCATAATCATCATCACTCGGCCCGCGATTGGGAAACGCTCCATGCCCTGGTGACGCTGATGTGCCGCAAGGACCCCGGCGCCAAAGAGTGGCTCGCGATGCTGGCGGATGAGATGGGCCGGGTCATGGCCCTTATCGCAGCACAACGGCTGCCCTTGCAGAGCGCTATCGGCGCGAGTCACCCAGACCACCACCAGTCGTCCTGAGTGAGTTTCCCTTTGGGGGGTTGCTTTGGCAGATGAAGTACCATAGGATCTGAATATGCGGAAACTAGTCAACAACGGCGCTCGACGGGAAATCCTGGATCCAGCCGACCTCCAGCAGATTCTCAACCGAATCACCAGTCAGCTTTCCACGAGTTCCGGCCCCGATGCTCTGTTCCGTGCTGTTGTCGACATTGCGATGGCGACGACCGATGCGCAGGCTTCCTCGCTGTATTTGGAACAGACGGACACTTCGCCCGGTGGACACCCCCGTCTCGTGATGGTGGAGGGTGCCGGATACGAGCGGAAACGAGTGGGAAAGGCATCCTACGCAAAAGGCGAGGGACTAACAGGTTCGATCTGGGACCGCAGCGAGACCGTCAAATTCGACACGACGGAAGCTCTCGAGACGTCCGGCCTATGGAAAGGTGTGCACAACAACCTCGTTCTGGAAGACGACCCAAAGTGGGTCTGCTCGTCTCTGGTCGGGGTACCCCTTCGAATTGGGGCCCGGACCATCGGCGTCATCAAGGTCGAAAACAAGAATAGCGCCCCGGGCCACTTTAGCGACCGCGACAAGGTCGTTCTCGAACTGATTGCCAGCACCATGGCTCTGGCGATCGAGGACAGGCGGCTGTCGGAAAGAGCATACGGCGACATCCTGAACGCCATAAGAGAGGTCTCCGGCCTGTTAGCCACCAAAGCCATCATGCCGTTTCGTGCACTGTGTGACCTGATTGTGAACAAATGCGTCGATATTTTCAATGCTGACGCATGTTCCCTCTATTTAGCAACGGAACACGCCGCCGTCGACGAGCAAGTGATCAGCATGATTGCGGGAGCCGGGTATGAACTGCGGCGCGAGGGTGTGACTTATCGAAAGGGGCAGGGCCTTACCGGCTCCATCTGGCAGAACGGGCAGTCCGTGAAGTTCGACAGTTCAAAGGACATCCAGCAGGACCCGAACCATCAGGGCGTGTACGACGTCGTGATCCGGGGCGGTGATTCCACCTGGGTCTGTTCGTCACTCATCGGCGCGCCACTGCGATTGGGCACACAGACGATCGGCGTCATTAAGGTCGAGAACAAGCGACGGGCGCCGCAGGCGCATTTCTCGCAAGAGGAACTGCACAGCCTGGAGATTCTAGCCAGCAACATCGCCCTCGCACTGAATAGTCTCAACTGGCAGCGTGAAATGTTCTGGAAGGGCGAGGCGGCGCGAGCGCTCACTCACGATCTGCGCGCCGACATGCAATTGATCAAGTTTCACATCGAAAGCAGCGTGTCCAAGCTTGCCACGCTGGCGCCTTCGACTACCATGGACCTCGTCCGCGAGAAACTGGAAATCGCCCGCCGGGCTGTGGCCGAATTCGAACACAAGCGGGAAAGGGCCATGGCTGATACGCCGGCGGACCACCAGCCCACCACTTGCGACGTCAACTCTCTTCTTCAGGTGCTTGCGCAACACTCAGGCTGGATCGTCGCCGACAAGCGGATTCAGCTCATTCAGACACCGCCAGAAGGCCCAATTTATGTCAACGTCGATCGCGAGCAAATTTTGCGGGCACTCAGCAATCTGGTCATGAATGCCACTGAGGCGCTCCAACAGACGAAAGATCCGCAGATAAAGGTCGAGGTCCAGCACATGGTTGACGATAAAGAAGTGTCTATTAGCGTTACTGACAATGGTCCCGGTCTTTCGCAGGCACAACGCGATGAGTTCCTTATTCACCACAAGATTCACTCCCCCAAGCCGTTTGCGATCGGTGGCGCGGGAATCAAGGAAGCATCCAGATGCTGCTCGGACAACGGTGGCCGTCTGGAGTTGCTCGAGAGCCAAGGCCGAGGCACGGCTTTCCGCGTGGTTCTGACCACCTGCAGCCCCCGGCGTTTAAGGCTGGCAATCATAGATGATGAGCAGAACATCCTGAACACGTTTCGGACGGAACTGGATCGCCGCGATGACATCGTTGCCGAGTACATAACATCGCCGGTCTGCCTGACGGCGCAGGGCCCACAAGACATCGACCCGAACGGGTTCGACTTCATCCTACTCGACTGCTGGTTCACGAACACTGGCGCAAACGGTGTTGACCTCTACCGCGAACTGAAGGGCAGGAACAGCGCCCTCTCGAAAAAGATCATTCTTATGTCCGGTGACGACCAATATATACAATCGCAGCCGGTCAAGATCTACCACAAATTCACTGACATCCTTAACCGTATCGATGAGTTCATTGCAAACATGCATTCACGCCAAGTGTAATTATGCGGATACTGATTGCTGATAACAATTGGGAGTATTACTACAAGTTGCGCGATGCGCTCGCTCTAAACCGCCCCGCGGCCGATCAGGTCGAATTCGTCTCGACCGCGGCCGAGGCCTACGACGAACTGAAACACGCGGAGCCTCCGTACAGCCTTGTCATTCTCGATGAGCAGAATGTCGATGACGTGCCTATCGGTAGTACGGTCTTGCGGCAACTCCGGGATCAACCGATCAGCTATGAGCCCTCCATTATTTACATAACGGCCTTTTTCAGGGACCTTCCCGCCGGCCAGATCGTAAGCACGGGGCAACGCGTCACCCTCTTCATGGACAAGGAGTCGCCATCTGACGAGCTTTTGTATCGTGCGGTGTCCCTTGTCGCGCGCCAACGGGAAGGCGTGCATTATCAGGCCGCCGATTCCTTGGGTGAGGACTTTATCGCTCTACTCGAAGCTGAGATGGCCGTCGTTTTTGACGAAGAGCTTCGGTGCAATCTGGATTTGAACCAGCAGAGAAGCATCGCGTCTCTGGTTCGTTCGTTTTTCGCGACCCTCAAGTTGCGGCGTCATTGGGTGGCTGACGACGTTCTCGAGATGGCCGTGTTCCTGGCAGAGGGTTTGTGTCGAGTGTACGATCTCAAGGACCCGATCGTCAATCTCGTACGCAAGTTCTTTAATATCGACGAGATCCTCTATACCATTCCCCGTTACCGCGATCATTTTCTCCACCAGATCAAGGTGTTCCTCCTTGGCTACTGCATTTTGCACAAACTGAATCGCTCGCGTCGCCTGGACGATACTCCCCTGGGCGCGAGGAATGCCATGAAGCTTTGGTTCATGGCAAGTGTGTTTCACGATATCGGATATCCTTTTGAAAAGATCCAGGACTGGCTCGACAAATTTGTTCTAGGGGTTCTCAAGAACTCCGATGAGCCCGAATCACTGACATCGTTGATTCCGATGGAGTTCCACTGGGGAACCCTTTTCGCCCGACGATATCATTGGTATCACCTGGAGCGAATTGCCAATTCACTTTGCTCCTGCTATCGCCCTAACGATGCGAAGGTTCGCACCGAATTGCTGGTCGCGCTTGCCAAGCATGTCGCCGAAACACCCGATCATGGTCTCTTCAGTGCCCTCATCTTACAGAACTTTCTCCGCGTGAATGTCGCCGATTGCGAGGTTGATCCCGTGGTTACGGCGGTTTCGCTTCACAACTGGAGAGTTAGTAGAGCAGTGCGAAGCGTGCTCGGCTGCCCTCTGACATTCCGTCGGGATCCCCTTTCGTTTCTGTTGATGTTCTGCGATACAGCCCAGGAGTGGGGACGCGCCGAAGCCGCCTTGCGCGATTTGAAGCCGGCGTCTCCAGGTCCGACGTCATTTCGCGGGCAAGCGATGTTTGACGGATTGTCGTGGGATGAGTCTAAAGGATTACTGAACATCGACATCCGCTTTTCACGGACTTGGGCCCGACTGGATATCGACAGGTGGAAGACGGAGATCTTCGATCGAGAGTTGTCGTCACTGAACCAGACTTGGGCGCACGCCAACTCACTGTCGTTTTCCATCTCGTATTTTCACGGCCATGAGAAAGGCAGCCGGCAACCCCTGGACGAGTTACATCTGTGATCCACGACGATCCGGGTCGCGACGGAGGCAGCCGCTCGTCAGCGCACCTTTAGTATCTTGCATCGAATTGTAGTGTTCCATCGATTTGGAGGCATAGGGACAACCTTGCGCTCCACAACCAGAAACACCACTTCCCGGCGAGAGGGTTTTTTCGGCGAGAGATCGGGAAACTCGGCGAGGTTCTGCCATTCCAGTCGGATCGCGTGATGAATCGGAAAGCGCAGCGGAGGATCGACGGGCCGCCATCCAATACCATCATCACGGTTTTTCGAGCTTCGCAAGGTACACAAGCCCTGGTTGCAGATCGCCCTCGAAGGAGAAGACTTCGGGATCGGGTGGTTTCACAACGTCTTCCTCCGGTTCCATGCGGCTGGCCAGATCGCGCAGAGCTTGCAGGTGATCGGCGGATAGCGTAATCGGATCGGAGTTCGCGCCGTCGGCCTGGACGCTGGTCGCGTTCGCGATCCACAGAAACTGGTTCCGCGTCAGGGTGATTCTATGCTCCCACTCGTTACAGGTGCGTGGCAGGCCGGCCGGCCCAGGCCGGGTGACAGATGGGAACAGGCGCCGGTTTTGGGGGGTCTGGATAAAGATTCCGTCGGCAAACAGTTCGCGGTTGGCGAACAGAAGTCCCAAAATAGACGATCTCGGGGCTGTTCCGGCCCCAGAGCCGATCGAACCGTCTGGTGATGAGTTGCACGGTCAGCGCGACGGACTTGCGATCGCAGGAGGCGCCCCGCAGAGGCATCGGCGCCAGGACTACAGAGTGGGTCCCGGCCGGATTGATCGTCGTATCGATCTTGCCAGTGTGTTCGATTGTTTGGCCCTGTGTAACATAGCTACCATGGCGGCCAGGGCGATCGAAGGAATTACCTTGAACAGAGCTTCGTGTCCGCATTAGCGCCGCACGAAGATAGGCCGCCCGCTTCCATGATCCACGCAAGGCCAGTATACCTCGCTCTTGCCGGCGGCCACCCACAGACACCGGGAGGCACACACGTCGCCGCGAGGAGTGCAGAAGCTGCACCTCGAAGTGCGGGACCTGCTCTCGCCCCTGAGTCGCCAAGCCGCTAAAGCGTTCCGTAGCGCACGGGCGCACTTGGTCCATCTCGTGCTCTATCCGCAACGCGATCTTCCACCATGCCCAATTTACTTGCCGACCAAATCGATGTTCTGGCAGCCTTCACCCCTACGGAACTGCCCGTCATCAGCCTCTATCTGAATACCCAGTCCGACGACCATGGACGGGATCATTTTGCGTCCTTCATCCGGAAGGAGTTCCACACCAGGGCCAAGACGTTTGCGCCGCAGTCGCCGGCACGCGCCAGCTTCGCTCTGGACGTGATCCGGATCGAGAAGTACCTGGCGACCGAGTTGCGGTCTTCCACGAATGGCCTCGCCCTGTTCGCCTGCGCCGGAGCGGAGAACTTCTTCGAGGCGGTGCAGTTGAACGCTCCGCTCGAACACCACGAGATCTACGTGGATCACCGGCCGCATCTGTACACCTTGTCGCTCGTCAACAAACAATTCCCGCGCTACGCGGCAGTGCTCGCGGACACGAATTCCGCCCGCCTGTTCGTGTTCGGCCTGAGCACCACCATCTCCGAGGACTTAGTCGAGAGCCCGAAGACGAGCCGCACGCAGATGGGCGGTTGGGCGCAGGCCCGGTATCAGCGGCATATGCAGAACGATCACGAGCAGCACGTCAAAGAGGTTCTGGAGGTGCTCGACCGGGTGGTGCGCAAGGAGGAGATTGAGTACATCGTATTCGCCGGCGACCAGGTGGTGATTCCCCTTCTCGAGAAGCAGCTTTCGCCTTTTCTCGCGGCCAAGGTAATCGATGTGCTGCGGCTCGACATCCACGCTCCCGAGCGCCAGGTCCTGGAAACTACCCTGGCAGCCATGCGCCGCCAGGATGCCAAGGATGATGCAGAGATGGTTGAGCGCCTGATCGGAGATTACCGGTCGGGCGGCCTGGCGGTGGTGGGAGTTGCCGATGTGCTCGCCGCGCTCTCCAAGGGGCAGGTGGAGGAAGTGCTCCTGAGCGCGTCTCTCAAGCAGTTCCAGGCGGACGACGGAGAGCAGAGTGTCCCGTGGGTTGAGAGCGCGACGCCGTCAGGTGACGCGACGTATGAGACTATCATGGCGCAGGCCCAGCAGACCGGGGCGCAGTGCAGACTCATTGAGGACGCGGCGCTGCTTGCCGATGTGGGAGGGATCGGCGCCACGTTGCGATATAGGGAGTAACACCGTGGCACAGGCATTCCTGCCTGTGTTGGTTTTCGGGGGCAAGCAAAACCAACACACGCAAGAATGCCTGTGCCACGAAGTTATTGGTCTCTCTCCAGATACTCTGACGGCACGTCGTCCTCGGGGACTTGCCTGGTGTGAACTTCGGCCACATCCGCGTCGGGTGCATCTTCCACGCCGGCGATCGCTTCGGCCTCGAAGGATTGACCCTCCTCCGCCAGTTCTTCGACGCTCTCTGACCCGGACTCGGCGACGTCCGACAATCCCTGAGTGTCGCCTGACTGGCCTGCTGAACCAGGCCCCATACCCTTCTCTTCCGTCGAAACGCTATTGTACGTTCGGATACCTTCCTCGCCTTGCTTATTCATGCGCTTCCTACTTGCACGCGGCTTACCATGCTGGTCATGGTACCGCGCCGCGAGAACAAGTTCTTTACCGGTACGAATAAGACGACTCTTTCGTCGCCTTCGGTTACTGAGGGAAAGCCTTGTATGACGACGTCCGTAACCATGCCTTTACTCGATATGGAGTGCCCACCGGAGCCGCGGAGATCAGGCGCCTCCGCGAGGACGCCACTCCGGACAACTTCGAAGCCTGCTACGCTCTCGGCCTGGCTCTACAGTCGGCCAGCGCGGCCGACCCGTCGGATGAGGCCCTCCATTGGTTCGCTGCGGCGACCCTGGGCGACCACCCAGGCGGCCATTACCAGATGGCGCTCTACTACCGCGGCCTCAATGATCAGGGGCTTGCCAGCTACCACCTCGAAGCCTCTGCGTTCCAGGGTTTTGAGCCCGCGTTGAAGCTGGCGCGGGAATGGAAGATCGCCGGGTACCTGGACTTTGCCGATGATGAGGAGGCCATCCAACTACTGGAAGAGGGCGTGTCGCGGGGTATCCACGAGGCTCGCTGTCAACTGGCCATTCGCCTCACGGAAGGCCGCGGCATTCAGCCCGATCCACATCGGGTGGCCGCGCTCTATGCCCAGGGCGCCAACGGCGGACATCGTGGTTCGATGCGCGGACTGGCGGCCTGTTATCAGTCCGGCTACGGGGTCGCCGCGGACGAAGACGCCGCCTTTCACTGGTATAGCGAGGCAGCCGGCGCGGCGATCCGCAAGCGTGGTTGGCGCTGGGCGGAATGTACAGCATGGCATTCTTGCCTGTGTTGGTTTGAGGGAGGCGTCGATGGCTGAAAAACGGAAAACCCACACAGGCAAGTCCGGAACGGATCCGCAAACCGGAAATGCCCGTGTTACGGCTCTGCGATTACGGGGTTCGTCAACTCGCCGATCCCTGCGATCCGGATGGTCACTTCGTCGCCGGGCTTGAGGTACCTCGGGGGAGTGCGCGCGAAGCCGACGCCGGCGGGGGTCCCGGTCGCGATGATGTCACCGGGCTCCAGGGTGAACACACTCGATAAATACGCGATCAGGTACGGAATTTTAAAGATCAGATTTCGGGTGTTGGCGTTCTGCATCAGTTCGCCGCTCAAAGTCAGTGAGATGTCGAGTTGGTGCGGGTCCTCGATTTCGTCGGCAGTCACAATCGCCGGGCCGAGCGGTGCGAAGGTGTCGAACGTTTTTCCGATCATCCACTGGCTGGTGGCCATCTGGTAATCGCGCGCACTGACATCGTTGATCATGGTGTACCCGAAGACGTGTTCCCGCCAGCGATCCTCGGGAATGTGGCGGCCGCCCTTGCCGATGACGACGGCCAGTTCCGCCTCGTAATCCGGCCTGGTGGAGTTCTTCGGGAGCACGATGGGATGCTGGTGGCCGGTCACCGCGGTGGGAAACTTGGCGAAGACCGTGGGCACCGAGGGAAGCGCCAGTTTGGACTCCTCGGCGTGGTCGCGGTAGTTCAGCCCGATGCAGACGATCTTGGGCGGTTTGGGGATAGGGGCCGCGAGCCGTGCGGTCTGCGGGTCGAGCCTCTCGCTGTGGGGAGCACTGTCGACCCATCGCAGCGCGCGTTCCATGGCGTCGGCGCCGCCGGCGATCACCGAAATCAAGTCGTTGAATCCAGCGTCGCGGAGGCCGATCACCTGGTCGTCAAACCAAATGCCGGGTTCGTTGTAGCCTGCTCTGTGAATGGTGACGAATCGCATATCGTTATTTGAGTGTAGCGGGTAAAAGCTCTCAGCGATCAGCGGTCCGCGGTCAGCCAAAGCTTCCTTCCGCGGCTGGTGAAACCTGACCGCTGATGGCTGATCGCTGATGGCTCTCCCTTACTTCAGCGTGTACACCGCGCGCGTGGGCGACGGGCGCTCGATCGTTAGCGTGGTGTTGCCGCGGCGGTCGGAGGTCAGACCATCGGCGGGGAGCGGCGTGGTCTGCTCCACCGTGACGGCGTTGTCCGATAATCGTACGGTGCGCTTCCAGCCTTTGCCGATGAACTCCAGGGTATCGCCGGCCGCGTGCACCTCTACCGGCCCCGTCGCGGCGAAGATTCCCTGTTCGGGGAGGAAGCTCGCGTTCAACTCCTTGGCGTTGAGTTCCATCCACCGGCCGCCATCCTGCGTCGAAAACACGGCGCGCACCTTTTGGGATTCCAGCACCCATTCCGGGGAGCCATCGCCATCCAGGTCGGCGGTCCAGGCCACCGTGCGGCCGCGCGGGAGCAATAGCAGGCGCATGGGGAGATCCAACTGCGTGCCGCCTGTCACATGGACGTTCCAGTCGCGCAGGCCGGATACACCCGCGGCGGCGAAAACCCGCATCGACACGCGGCGCTCATCGGTGCCGCCGATGCTGATCTCGGCCTTGGGCGGGAAGAACTCCAGGCCATCGCCCCATGCCTCCAGGCGGTAGGTCTCGATCCCCGGAGTGTTATTGCGAATGGAGAACTCCAGATTGGTGCCGGCCTTGGGCTCGATGGCCGCGATGGGGGGATCGGGGGGCAGTTCGGTCTGCGCGCCGAAGTGAATCTGCATGGCTTCCATCAGGCGGATGGAGGCGGGGCGGAACAGTTGCAGGCGGGCGCGTCCCAGGAGCATGCCGTCGGCTTCCAGGGCCAGGTTCGCGAAGTCCCCGTGCAGGAGGTCGGGCGGAACGCTGACCTGGTAGTCGATTTCGTTCGGCGATTTGACGGTTGGCGTGGCGGTGAAGCCTTCAGGCAGGCGGAGGCGCGAGCGGGTGGCCACATCCACAGAGGAGTAAGTGGTGGAGACCAGGTTCTTCTGGCCGATGACGAGCCGGCGGGCGTCGTTGAAGAAGGCCGATGTTTCGGGTTCCTCGATGGCGATGCCGATGCGCACGCGGTTGCCGGGCGCGGAGTTGGCGGGAATCGGGAGGCGCGCGCGGAGGGTCTTATCGTCCCAATCGAATTCGGCGGGGCGGCCGGCGGCGAGGAACGGCCCCACCGGCTGCCGCGCCAGTTGCAAGATCACTTCGCCCGGCTCGGGGGCGGCGAACTCCATGGCCAGGATGCCGTTTTCGAATTCGATGGAGAGCAACTCGGCGGTGGCGTAGACAATGTGCTCGGCGGCCGCGAAGTTTGAGCATTCGCGGCAGAGGCCGTCGGG
>PMTT01000292.1:0-9448 GCA_003167275.1 Bryobacterales bacterium
GACCCCGCCACCACATGGCAGCCGACCCTCTACGGCCCGCCCGTCAGCACCGCTCACGAAGGCAGTGCCAACAATCGCTGGCACCTTCTGCTACTCATCGCCGCCGCCACGCTGGCCGCCTGGTCGGCCTGGAAACGCCACGACGCCCGCTGGCTCATTTACACAGGCAGCCTGTTAGTGGCCTACCTGCTATTCTGCTTCTACTTGAAATGGGAGCCGTCCGGCGCGCGCTTCCAACTGCCCCTCTTCATCGTGGCGTCGCCGCTAGCGGGCTTCCTGCTGGCGGAGATCCGCCCCATCTTCATCCCCATCCTGCTCGGAGTCTTCCTGCTCAGCGGTGCGCGCCTGCCCTTGCTCAAGAATTGGACCCGCCCGCTCCTCGGCCCGCAGAGCATTTTCGCCATTTCGCGCGACGAAAGCTATTTCTCCGACATGCTCCCCTTGCACGATCGCGAAGCATACCTGGAGGCCGTCGATCGGACCGCGCGCTCCGGTTGCCTCACGGTCGGTATCGATAGCAGCAGCGATCAGCCCGAGTACGTCTTCGAGGCCCTGCTGCGCGAGCGCAAGCCCGCCGTCCGTTTCCTGCACACCGGCGTCGAGAACGCATCGTCCCGCTACTATCCCGCCACCCCGCCACGCCCCTGCGCCGTCCTCTGCCTGGACGCCACCGGCAGCCGTCAGAAGATAGCGCGATACGGCGCGATCAGTCCCCCGATCCCACTAGGCCGCTTCCTGCTGTTCCTATTCCTACCGCCGAACCCCTAACCGCTACCGCCCCTTGCTACACTGAAGGCGCCGCGCCCGACTGGAGATGTCCCCTGCGTTCTTCCCTTGCGATCGTTCTGTTGACGAGCGCCACCGCCGCATTCGCCACGGATTACACAACCTACATCGGCGATACCTACCCCTACCGGGTGGGCGCCATCGCGACCGACACGACCGGAAACACCTACATCACAGGCAGCCGCGACGTGAGCCCTCCCTCGCCATTCAACTACGACTTACCAATAGCCAATGACCTTTACAGCAACGCCCCACAGACCGACGTCTTTGTGAGCAAACTCGACTCTTCTGGTAATCTGAGTTGGCTTGTCACTCTAAGCGGTAAGGGCTTGGACCAGGCGAACAGCATCGCCATCGACTCCTCCGGGAATATCTACATTGCCGGATGGACAACCTCCGCGGATTTTCCGCTGCAACGGCCGATTCAGAGCACTCCGGGCACCGGGCAGACGGCCTTTCTGACGAAGTTCGCCCCGGATGGAGCCATGCTCTATTCCACGTTTCTCGGCGGCACGAAGGGCAAGAGCTTTCTCACTGGTGTCGCGGTCGATTCCGTGGGAAACGCCTACGTGACGAGCTCAACGACGTCGACGGACTATCCTCATACCCCGGGCCTTCCGGCCGGGACCGTCTTTGAGGGAGCGTTTGGAGCGTTTGGCTCAGATTCCGGCGCTTTCTTCGCCAAGATCGCACCGGCGGGCGACCGCATTCTCTATGCTGGAGTTCTTACCGGTCCGCAGCATGCGTGCGGGGCCGGAAGTACCTGCTTCGAAAGTTCGATCGTTACTTCGGGGACTGCCATCGCCGTGGACCCAGCCGGAAACGCATATATCGCCGGTAACACCTTTGGCCTGGGACTGCCCACCACGCCGGGTGCGCTACGGACTCAGGGGATTGGCGCTTTCGTGGCCAAGGTGAACTCCGCTGGAACCGGCTTGGTTTATCTAACGCTGCTAGGCGCCGCAAATTACGGTGCAAACTTGGATGAAACTGACTCGGTTCCCGGCAACCTGGTTTTTGCCATCGCTGCCGACCGGGACGGCAATGCCTATATTGCCGGTTCCACCACAGACCCTGCATTTCCCGCGACGCCCTCCGCATTTCAAACCGCCCTCTCTGTCGCACCTGTCAACAATCTGTATCCGCCTCCGCCCTCCGACGCCTTCGTAGCCAAGCTCGACCCTACGGGAAGCGCAATGGTCTGGGCGACTTTCTTGGGTGGGAAGTCCTCGGATCAGGCTCAGAACCTCGCCGCGGATTCCGCCGGTAATGTCTGGGTATCGGGGATCACCGGTTCCCCGGACTTTCCCGGCGCCTCTGTCTGGCCGGGCGGTGGCGAGTTCCTGACGGAGTTGAACTCCTCCGGCACGGCGCTCTCCTATTCGGCAGTTCTTCCCGCCAACTTCGTTGCCGCGGCGCTGACAGTGGATGCCGGCGGACAGGTGCACGCCGCCGGACACAACGGGCTGGTCTCCCTCTTCACGCCTGGTTCCGTGCCCGGCCAAGGATCGCCGCCGCGCCTCTTCGGCATTGCCAGTGCAGCCGGAGGCGTGATGGCGGGCCGCATCGCGCCGGGTGAGCTGATCTCCCTTTATGGGCTGCACCTGGGACCGGCTACACCTGTCCCGGCGAGCTTCAATGCCGCCGGTTTCCTTCCGACGACGCTTGCAGGCGTGCAGGTGATGATCGGCGGGATCCTCGCCCCTCTGCTGTACGTCTCCGATACCCAGATCAATGCCGTGGCGCCCCTGGAACTGGCGCCCGGTTCCACTGGGCTGCGGCTGGTTCTCAACGGCGTGTCACTGCCGGATTTCCGGGGAATGGTCGATATCGCCGCGCCGCAGGTATTTCGAAGTGCGGACGGGACCGTCGCAGCAATCAACCAGAATGGGACCCTGAATTCATTAACCAACCCCGCTAAGGTGGGCTCGTACGTGTCCATCTGGGCAACCGGGGCAGGCCACCTTCCTGGCGTGGATGGACAAATGGCATTTGGCCAGCAGAACTTCTTTTGCTGCCAGGTCTACAACACGGCCGGCTTTAGCGACGCGTATCTCACCACGACTGCAGTATCCTATGCCGCTGGGGCGCCGGGAATTGTGAACGGCGTCGTCCAGATCGTTTTTCAGGTCCCTCCTCCGTTTAATGGCTTCTTTGGGTTATCCCTCGGCGCTGCCGGGAGATTCAGCGACATCTTCTCCATTTTTGTGACGCCATGACTCGGCCCAGGACTTGACCCCTGAACCCCAGCCCCAAAAAACTCTTGCCAATCCACCTATTGCCATAGTAGACTGACTGTGTCGAATAGTTAAGTGCCATGCCCCTTCCCAAACTCACCAAGCTCGAACTCCAGATCATGGAGACCTTCTGGAGCCGCGGCGCCTGCTCCGTCCGCGAGGTCCAGGAGGCCTTCCCCGAACCCGGCAGGCCCGCCTATACCACCGTCCAGACCACGGTCTATCGCCTGGAAACCAAGGGCGCGCTCCGCTGCACCAAGCGGATCAGCAACGCCAATATCTTTGAGGCGGCCATCTCCCGGACCGAGGCGCAAAGCCGCTTGATCGACGACCTGTTGGCCCTCTTCGGCGGTGGGACAAAGCCCGTGATGGCCCACCTGATCCAATCCGGCAAACTCACCCTGGAAGACGTAAAGGAAGCCGAGCAGGCTCTCCGGAAACTCGCGAGAAAGGACAAACCGCAATGATCCCGGCGTACTTATCACCGTTAGCCAACCACCTGTGGCAATCCACTCTCTTCGCCGTCCTGGCGGGCCTGTTGACGCTGGCCTTCCGAAGAAACCGCGCCCCGGTGCGCTATAGCCTATGGCTGGCCGCGTCCCTGAAGTTCCTCGTCCCATTTTCGCTGTTAGTGGGGATCGGCGCCCAACTGGATTGGCGCACCGAGCCCGCCGCCACACCCGCCCCCGTGACTTTCGTGGCGCATCGAATCGGCCAGCCATTCGCGCCATCCGTCACCCAGCCTGTGTTGTCGGCTGTGCCGCCGCCCCCAAGCCGGGTTCCCTCTCTCCTGTTCGGCGTGTGGCTGCTCGGATTCCTGACCGTTACGCTCTCCTGGTTCAACCGGTGGCGCCGCATCCGCACGGTCCTTCGATCAGCGTCGCCGTTGCCGATGGACCTGCCCATCCCGGTGATGGGGTCCTCCGCGCGCCTGGAGCCCGGAGTCTTCGGCATCCTCAGGCCCGTCCTGCTGCTGCCCGAAAAGCTCGCTGACCACCTGACGCCGGCTCAGTTGGACGCGGTCCTGGCGCACGAATTATGCCACGTCCGCCGTCGCGACAACCTGGCCGCCGCCATTCACATGTTCGTGGAAGCGCTCTTCTGGTTTCATCCCCTGGTGTGGTGGATCGAGACCCGCATGATGGAAGAACGCGAGCGCGCCTGCGATGAGGAAGTCCTGCGCGCGGCCCGCGATCCGGAGGTCTATGCCGAAGGGCTGCTCAACGTCTGCAAGCTGTACCTGGAGTCTCCGATGCCCTGCATGTCCGGCGTCACCGGCGCGGATCTGAAGAAACGAATCGAGACAATCATGACCCACCGGGTCACACACAGTCTGACATTCGGAAAGAAGCTGTTACTCGCGGCTGCCGGAATGGCGGCGGTTGCAACTCCCATCATCATCGGTGCCCTGGACTTACCTGTGGGGCGTGCCCAGTCGCAGCCCGCGAAACCGATACGCGCCGAGGTGGTTTCCGTAAAAAGAAACACATCCGAACATCCCCGCAGTTTTGGCAACATTCACGGTGAACCAGGCGGGAGGCTAATTGTTCGGGGCGCCCCGCTCTATTTCGTGATTGCCATGGCTTATCACATTCCGATACAGTCTCCCCGGCTCACTGGCGGACCGGAGTGGATTCGTTCCGAGCGTTACGACATCGAAGCCTTGGCGGAGAACGGGGCGATTCCCGAAGGCTTGCCTGCCGCGGAGCGTGATGCCAGGTTCGGATTGATGGCTCAGGCCATTCTTGCGGACCGCTTCAAGCTGATCATGCGCCACGATTCCAAGGAGATCCCGGTGTACACGTTAGGCGTGGGCAAGAATGGGCCTACGCTACAAAAGTCGAAGATCGAGGAAAAGGACTGCGCGGAGCCAGACCCGGCTTCTACCGGCAACCTGACGCCGTACCAACCACATCCCTGCCACACCTTCCAGGGGGGCCGTGGAAGAGGTATCCACGCCAAGGCAGTCACTAACCAGGAGACCGTGGAATTCGTGGAAAACTGGTCGGATCGCCCCATCATCAATAAGACGGGACTCCAGGGACTCTACGACATCCAGACGGAGGGCTGGCTGCCGTTCGGCGTCAGACCCCCGGCTGAGTCTCCCGCGCCAGGAACAACCCCAACCGCGGAAACATTAGCACTATCCGATCCATCCACGCCGACTCTGTTTCAGATCTTCGAGCGCCTGGGCCTGAAGTTGGAGCCACAAAAAGCCCCGGTAGAAATGCTGATCATCGATCGCATAGAAAGACCGACAGAGAACTGATTGCGCCACACTCCGCAAAAAGCGCAAAAGTAGGACAGACCATCGTTTTTTGTGGTCTGTCAGCCGGCTTTAGCCGGCCTGCGGGCGCCTCTTAGCCGGCTGCGGTCTTCTCGGTATTACTCCTACGCCAAAGCACCGGTGGTCTTGTCCAGCGTTGTTCTGTCACCTCCGGCACTTCATGCCCCCGGAGGCTCCGCCGTTTCGAGCGAAGCTAATCGCTGACCGCCGATCGCTGACTGCTGACCGCTGCTAATCAAATCAATGGAACATCGACTGCAGCTCATGGATATCCTGCCGCATACGGACGGAATAAGGCGCCATCAGGACGTTCACCACAAACCACAGCGTGCAGGCCGTGATCAGCGTGCGAGTCAGCCGATTCCCTCCCAGCAGTGCCCGTAGAACCAGGGCCACGACAAACGGCAAAATCGCCGTGGCCACCCGTGCGTGCGGACTCAAGGCTTCCAATAGGCTCAGCACTACAGGAGTAGTGTACGGTCCGGTGGTCACCTCCGATCAAGCTTGCTTCGGTTAGGGTCGCGGTGTTTACAGATTGGGACGCGCACCATATGCCGAGTGGCGTGTGGGGGATAATAGCCACAAGGGGCGCCATGGAATTCAAGGATCATCTCAAATCCTCGGTGGACATTGTCAGCGTGGTGGGGGAGTACGTACGGCTTCAGAAAGCCGGATCGCAGGCCTACAAGGGCCTGTGCCCCTTCCACAACGAGAAGACGCCTTCCTTCAACGTTCATGTGACCAAGCAGTTCTTTAAGTGCTTCTCCTGCGGAGCGGGCGGCGATGTCTTCGAGTTCGTGATGAAGATCGAGGGCATCAGCTTTTACGAAGCCCTGAAGTCGCTCGCCGAAAAGAACGGCATCCCCATGCCGAAGCGTTCCATAGTGGCCGATGAGGATTCGAAGCTCCGCGAGGCGGTCTTTCACATGCACGAACTGGCCCAGGAGAGCTTTCGGGCCAGCCTGAAGGAACCCGTTGGTGAGGCTGCGCGGGCGTACCTGGTTCGCCGCGGAGTTGCCTCCGAGACCGTCGAGCAATTCGGGCTGGGCTACTCGGACCGATCCGGCCGGACGTTCCTGCGCCTCTTCGAGCAGCATCGCTTCACGGCCGCCCAGATCGAAGAATCCGGCCTGGTCCGTAAGCGTGACGACGGCACGTTCTACGATTATTTCCGCAACCGCCTAATGTTCCCGATCCATAACGAATCGGGCAAAATCGTGGGTTTCGGGGGGCGCGCGCTGTCGGCCGATGACAATCCGAAGTATTTAAATTCACCCGAGACGCCGATATATAAGAAGAGCAGGTTGCTCTACAATCTGCACCGGGCAAAGGAGGCCATTCGAAAAGAAGACCAGGCGATCCTGGTGGAAGGCTACATGGATGCGATCGGCGTCACCGCGGCGGGATTCCGCGGCGTGGTCGCCAGTTGCGGAACCTCGCTCACCACGGATCAAGTGAAAGCGCTCAAGCGTTTCTCGCCGCGGATCGTCGTCAATTTCGATCCGGATGCGGCAGGCGCGCGCGCTGCCGAGACGTCCATTGCCCTGCTGCTTGAAGAGGACATGCAGGTCCGCATTATGGAACTGGACGGCGGCCTGGACCCCGACGAATACTGCAAGGAGCGGGGTGCGGAAGCGTACCAGGAGCGGCTCCACGTCGCCAAAGGATACTTCTACTGGCTGGCGGACCGGGCGCGAAAGAAGTATGATATGCACACATCGGAAGGGGTCGTGGCCATGCTGAAGTTCCTGATGCCAGCCGTGCAGCGGGTGTCGGATAAACTGGAACGCATGGCGATCGCCAACGATCTCGCAGGGTATATCGGCGTGGAGCGGGGTCTGGTGCTCGACAGCTTTCGCAAGGCAATTTCCGAGCGGCAGGAAAGCACGTTTCAACGCCCTAAAATCGAGATTCGTCCCGACGAGCGCGTACTGCTGAACGCCGTGCTCAGTGGGGATGAGATCTCGGGTGAGATCGTCCGCGAGTTGCGATCCATCGACACCGTGGAGAGGTTTACCTCGCGGCGGATCTTCCATGCGGTCTTCGCGATCGAGGCGGCGGGCGAGCCCTTGAGCTTCGATCAAGTGAACGCCCGGCTGGAGGAGGCCGACCGCCACCTGCTGGCCGAGGCGGTCCTGCGAGAGGACGTACAGTTCTCGCGGGAGGAGGTGCTGGCGGCGATCGAGAGCATGCGGCGTTCCGAAACGCAGAACCAGCGCGTGCAATTGAAGACGCGGATCAAAGAATCCGAGCGTGGCGGGCGCTGGGAGGAGGCGCTCCGGCTCACTTCGGAGTTGCAGCAACTGGAGCGGGCCGGGCGGGAGAGACGATGATATTCGGACCCGCATTACGTCTGACATCTCGAGTGGCCTTTCGGGTACCCATGACGCGCCGCTCCGTGGTGTACAATAATCAGGATTCTCCTCCGCCAGGAGTACGGGGCTTCAGTTGGCGATAGATGACAAATACGAGGGGCTGCAACGTCTGGTGCAGCTAGGCAAGGAAAAGGGCTACGTCCTTTACGACGAGGTCAACGAAGTCCTGCCTGGAGATCTGCCCGGTGGTGCCGAGCTTGAGGATGTGCTGGCCGGCCTGGACGGCGCCGGCATCGAGATTCTCGAAGAGCCCAAAGATTTCGAGAAAAAACTCGAAGACGGCGAAGAAATCCTGGACCTCGAATTGCCCGCCGGTTTGGGCGAGAAGGTCAACGACCCCGTCCGCATGTACCTGCGCGAGATGGGCACGGTTCCCCTGCTCACGCGCGAAGGCGAAGTGGAGATCGCGCGCCGCATCGAGCGCGGCCAAAACACGGTACTGAAATCCTTATCCCGCGCCCCCCTGGTGATCCAGGAAGTCATTTCCATGGGCGAGGACATGGACAAGGACGCGCTTTCGGCCCGCGACCTCATCCAAATCTCCGATCCCCTGATGAGCGACGAACTGGTGGAGGAGAAGCGCCACGAGCTCTCGCGCTGCCTGGAGGAGATCGAACGGCAGTATCGGCGGGTCCTGCAGTGCCGGCAAAAGCTTCTGGCGATTCCGCGCGGCATGAAACCGAAGCAGTATCGCCACCAGTTGTGGGAGCTCGGCCGGCTCCTGGTGCGGGTTTCTCGCCAGGTGCGGACCATCAGGTTCCAGAGCCCGGTGATTCGCCACCTGATCGAATGCTTACAGGCGGCGGTGGAAGAGCTGAAGCCGCTGGAGAAGGAAATCGCGCGCGTTCAGAAGAGTCTCGAGACCTGGCCGGGCGGGCGGGAGCAGAACATCCGGGAGCTCCGTAAGGAGCAGCGCAGTTACGGCCTGCAACTGCAGCAGCAGGAGGAACAGTTCGGTGCGTCGGCGGCGGAGCTGCGCCGGTCGGTCGAGATCATCACCAATGCGCACGAAGAGGCCGAGGCGGCCAAGAAAGAGCTGATCGAAGCCAATCTCCGCCTGGTGGTGAGCATCGCCAAGCGGTACACCAACCGTGGGCTGCAGTTCCTGGACCTGATTCAGGAAGGCAACATCGGGCTCATGAAGGCCGTGGACAAATTCGAGTACCGCCGCGGCTACAAATTCTCGACGTACGCCACCTGGTGGGTGCGCCAGGCCATCACGCGCGCGATCGCCGACCAGGCGCGGACCATCCGCATTCCGGTTCACATGATCGAGACGATCAATAAGCTGATCCGGACATCGCGGCAGATGGTGCAGGAACTCGGCCGCGAACCCACCAACGAGGAACTCGCCAAGCGGCTCCAACTGCCCGTATCGAAGGTCAGGAAAGTGCTGCGCGTGGCCCAGGAACCGATCTCGCTGGAGACGCCGATCGGGGAAGAGGAGGAATCGCACCTCGGGGATTTCATCGTCGACCACAACGGCATCTCACCGTCCGACGCCGTGATCAACTTGAATCTGCGCGAGCAGACCGCACAGGTGCTGAAGACCCTCACGCCGCGCGAGGAAAAGATCATCAAGATGCGCTTCGGACTGGAAGACGGCAGCGAGCACACCTTGGAAGAGGTGGGGCAGAACTTCGCGGTGACCCGCGAGCGTATTCGTCAGATCGAGGCCAAGGCACTGCGGAAGCTGCGTCACCCGAGCCGGAGCCACCGGCTCCGCGCGTTCCTGGAGAACGGGACGCGGGGCGTTTAGCGCC
>PMTT01000292.1:9511-10511 GCA_003167275.1 Bryobacterales bacterium
TAGACTCTGCTTACCAGCGAGGTTCGCGGCGTCCGCCGCCACCACCGCCTCCGCCGCCGGGACGACGTCCACCACCACCGCCACCGCCGCCACCGGGACGTCCACCACCGCCGCCACCGCCGCCAAAACGGTTGCCGCCGCCACCGCCGCCGAAGCCGCGATCCGGCTTGGGACGCGCCTCGTTGACGTTGAGAGCCCGACCGTCCATGGTGTAGCCATTCAGGGCTGAGATGGCTTGATCCGCTTCCGACTCATTTTCCATTTCGACAAACGCGAAACCGCGCGAGCGGCCGGTATCGCGGTCAGTCATGATCCTGGCGCTGTTGACGGCGCCGTAGCGTTCGAACAAACTTCGGACAGCCTCTTCGGTGACGTTGAAATCGAGGTTGCCCACGAAAATATTCTTCACACAATCCTCCAGACAATTTGAAAGCGGGCTCATCGGGGAGGAACACCCAAGCGGGGCGACGGTGCCGTCGCTCAGAAACACTCAGCCGGATTCGCGGATGCTATCAAACGCGCTCCAACTATACCACGGGTCGAGCTGTCCGGCAAATCGGGCGAAAGGCGGAAGGGTGGTCTAATGAACAAAAAGCGCGGCGGACCCCCGACGGCGAGGGGGGTCCATTCCAACCATTTTGGGGTGAAAAAATGATCTTGTTTCACGTGAAACATGTCTTGTTTCACGTGAAACATAACCAATCTCGGTTACGGTGAATTACGTCTTGTTTAGAATCAATGGCTTATGGGGAATGCTTAGCCTGAAATGGACTAAAATGATCCGGTTTGGGGCGGGATGCCTGTGGGCAGGTCGAGGACCTAGCCTACGCAACGTATAACGGAAAAGCCCTCCCGGGTGGGGAGGGCTTTTGCAAAGATGAACCGGGCGACTTCCTACTCTCCCACACACTTGCGCGTGCAGTACCATCGGGGCTGAGAGGCTTAACTACCGTGTTCGGGATGGGAACGGGTGGGTCCCTCTCGCTAAGGTCACCCAGAA
>PMTT01000586.1 GCA_003167275.1 Bryobacterales bacterium
TATTACCTCGGAGCGTTTCTGCTGGGCGCCTACCAGGAGATCCTGGGCGACCTGCATAACCTGTTCGGCGACACCAACGCGGTGCACGTCCGCCTGGGCCCCACCGGCGAAGTGATGCTGGATTCGGTGATCAAGGGCGACACCGTGCGAGAGGTGCTGGACTACGTGCAATTCAAGTCGGACTCGCTGGTCTCGCGCCTGCGCCGGGATGTGGAAGCGGGCCTGAGGGAAGGCCGCCTGAGCTACGAGGAGTCAGGCGCGCTGCTTAAGTTCTACGAAGAGGGACTGCACGGGTACACGTACCTGGAAGACGTGCACGAGCAGTAAGGGGCCAACGGTACGCGTGGCCTAGCGTATACTCGGGAGAGAGGCCGATATGGGCAGCACAGCCACATTGATTTCACTGGACGAATACCTGGACACCAGCTACGAACCCGACAGGGACTTCGTGGACGGCGTCCTCGTGAGGCGGAACGTGGGGACAATACTGCACGGGATCCTACAGAATATTGTTGGAGTGTTCTTCGCGCAATACCGGAAATCTCACCGGATCAGGGCATGCACGGAAACCCGGCTCCGCGTGGACACCAGTGGCGTTTATCGCGTTCCCGATGTCCTCGTTCTGGAGATCCCCTATAAGAAGGGGAAGGCTGTGACGGATGTGCCTGCCATCGTTGTCGAGATCAAGTCTCCCAAGGACACATTCGATGAGATCGTTGGCCGCTGTTTCGAATACGAAAAGCTGGGTGTTCGGAACATCTTAGTCATGGATCCGGACAACAGGCGGGCGTGGGTTTTCCAGCACGGGAACCTACAGATTCTCACGGGCCTTTCGATTGGGCTGATTCTGCCCCGGCAACAACTCACCATCGACTTCCCGTTCGCCCAGATGTTTGCGGAACTGGACGAGGACTAGATCTTTTCGGCCGGGATTTCCCCGGCCCTTCGCGCCACACGTGCAAGTCCCCTGTCGTTTTCTCTTCTCACCCTGGTTTTTGCTCTACTGAGAACCGGAGTCTCTGCCGATGTGTATTGGTAGAGAACGACATGCTTGCCATGCTGCTCGGAACAAAGATTACGGCGCGCCTGCTGCTCGGCTTCGCGGCGATGCTACTCCTGGTGCTGGGGTTAAGCTATGCCTCCCTATCGGCAGTCGACCGTTTGGGCGCTTCCCTGGATACCGCGGTCAATGCCGGTGCCAAGAAGTTGCAGCTCGTGGGCGAGATCCACGCGGGCTTTCAAGAACTGCGCGCCGACGCAGGTAAGGTGGAGATGTCCTCGGTGAACATGCTGATTGGCCGCCTTGACACGCCCGGGGCGGCGGCGGGGCCTGGCTGTTCGAGTTGCCACGCCAAAGACGACGTCAGCAGCCAGAAGCAACGATTTGATGCGACGGGAGCCCGGCTGGCAGGAAAAGTCAAGGAACTGCGCCCACTCATCACCTCCGAAGGCGAGACGCGAGCCCTGGATACCATCGAGAGCGGAGTGACGGAATGGCGGGCGCTCTACGAAAAGTACCTCTCGCTTGTCTGGGAACATCATTTTGACGATGCTCATGACATCATGCTGCAGCGGATCTATCCTCTGATGGGAGCTCTCGATAAGGTCGCTGCTCAACTCCTCGATAAACAACAGGAGCTACTGAAGAGCGCCAGCCTGGCGGCGCATACGAGCGTGACCGAAAGCCGCACGGTGGCCTTCATCCTGATAGGTTTGTGCTTCGCGGTTGGAAGTGGCGTCTATTGGACTGTGCGAGGTGTCAATCGCCAACTCCGCCAATTCGCGGACGAAATGACGGAGGTTACCGTACACGTCGCCTCGGGTGCGTCCCAAGTGTCTTCGTCCTCGCAGGCCCTGGCTCAAGGGGCCTCCGAGCAGGCTGCTTCGTTGCAGGACACTTCGTCATCCAGCGAAGGGATCAACTCGATGGCCCGGAGCAGCGCCGAGAAATCCAGAGCGGCTGCCGGGAAAATGGACGAGGCGGCTCAAAAGGTCGAGCAGGCAAACCGAAGCTTGCACCATATGATGACGTCGATGAATGACATCAATGCATCCAGCGGCAAGATCTCCAAGATCATCAAAGTCATCGATGAAGTTGCATTCCAGACCAATATTCTGGCGTTGAACGCGGCCGTGGAAGCCGCTCGCGCAGGCGAGGCCGGGTTGGGATTTGCAGTAGTTGCGGAGGAAGTCCGCAACCTGGCGCGGCGTTGCGCCCAGGCTGCCGGGGACACTGCGGGCCTGATCGAAGAGTCGATTGCCATGTCACACGATGGGAAGGGCAAGTTCAACGAAGTGGCGCACGCCATTCAGTTCATCACGGCGAGTTCCGCACAGGCGAAAGCACTGGTCGATGGGGTAAATGTGAGCAGTCAGGAGCAGATGCGCGACATAGGGCGGGTGGCTCAGGCGATCGTGCAGATGGAAGCAGTAACGAGCTCAACCGCCGCTAGTGCCGAAGAGGGTGCCGCGGCTGCCGAAGCGCTGAAAACGCAGTCCCATGTGCTGAAGGGCATAGTGGAGCGGCTCGCGGCGCTGGTGTAACACGGGCACTCTTGCCGGGCATTCTTGCCTGTGTTGATTTTTTCGGCTTTTCAGGTTTTCCGGTCGCTTTTTGCCGCTGCCTTCCGCCGCAATCCACAAGCAGCGCAAACCCCACACAGGCATGAATGGCCCTGCCACGAGACCACCTATGCCCTCCAGTTAATCCCCACGTTCAGCTTCTTCCGCGCATACTCAAAGCTGCGTTCCAGGTCGAAGCGCTGCTGCTCCTTCAACGCTTCCGCCATGACCTCGGGCTTCTGCCCGGTCACGTCCTCCACCACCATCGCGCCCATGAACGGGTGTCCGCTCCGGACCAGCGCCACGAAACGCGCGAATTCCCATGCCGGCATCTTGGGGAAAGCCTTCCAGAATTCGGGCTCGAAGTAATTATGCAGCGCTGGCGGGCGGCCGGTAATGATTTCCAGTTGCATGGAAGACTTGGGGCAGAGTTTTCGGAACTGTTCCACGAACCGCACCAGATCCACGCTGCCATCGCCCAGCGCCACCCATTGCCAGGCGGCGCCTTTCGGCGTCTCGAACACCGCCGAATCGCGGACGTGCGTGGTGACTACATACGGCGCCAGGGTTTCCAGCGAGACGAACGGGTCTTCGATGCACCAGACCGGGTTGCCGGTATCCAGGCAGGCCGCCACATACTCCTTGCCCGACTCCTCGATGATGGTCTTCACCTCTCGCGCCTGCATGTCGCCCGCGTGATTCTCCAGCGCGATCTTGACGCCCCAGTCGAGCGCCTCCGACCGCACCGACTTGAACAGGCTGATGGTATTGGCCATGTGCCCCTCGATTCCGGGCTCCCCGAGGCGGTCGGCAGTGGTGCCCATGTAGCACCGCATGGCCGTGGCTCCCACGTCCTTGGCGACGCGCATGCCTTCTAGCAGACGGTCGCGGGCGGGCGGGCCGTTCTTCGAGTACGCTTTGCTGGAGGGGCAGACGCAGCCCATTCCGGAGTCGATTGCGATGTTCAAATGCGCCGCCTGCTCCTTTACCTTTTGCAGGTAGGCCGCCTCGTGGCTCTCGTAGTCGTCGAGGCTAGAGAACTGGATGGTGTCCAACTTCAAGCCGGCTGCGTATTCCAGCAACTGTGGGGCTTTCCATTTGAAGGCGCGGACAGAATAACTGTCAAAGCCCAGTTTGACCGGAACTTCGCCGGCGGGCGGATCGGGCGTGGCGGCCGCGGCCACAGCCGCGAGCGGAAGCGTTTGCAGAAAGGAACGGCGACGCATAGCTGCTACTGTATCGCAGATTCGTGGGGCAGCCAATCCTGGCNNAGTCCGCACGATGGGGTCGGGCTGATCTTCGTAAATCAGCGCATCGTCCACGCCCAGTTCGCTCTTCTCGAGTAGCATCAGGCCGCGGAGAGCCAATATCCCAAACGCGTAAAAGAGAATCAGTTCGCCTGGAGACCGGATCAGCCGGACTTCCAGCGATGCCATCGCCCAGCTATAGAAAAGGAAGCCCAGGATGTACAGAACGGCCATCCCCGCCATGCTTGTCTTGCCTGGAAAATATGAGCATGTGAACGGGATTTTGCGGAACCACACCAACAGCAGGTTCACCAGGAGCATCGACAGCACGAGAGCGAAGGTCAGGTGGACCAGCCCCAGCCCGAAGCCGCGGAAGATGAATTCGAAGGGCGCGAGCAACAGGAACAGCGGCGCGATTCCCATCACCACGATCCATTTCCGCGCCGCGCGGATATGCCTCCAGCGCTCCTCGCTCTCGGAGATCTGGAAGATCCAGTTCGCCCGCAGTTCGGTCGGCAGGTTGAAGGCCGCACGCAGCGCAGACACGGCGAAGAAGGAGAGCGTCAGCGGTATCGCCAGAAGACCGGCGGAGGACAACACCACAATCGGCACTCCGGGTTTGGCGCCGACCTTCACGATGGCAGGCAGCGCCAGGGCAAACGCGATTCCGGTGTAGCTCGCCAGAAACAGCCGGTGCCTGGCGGTCCGCAGGATGGTGTTGCTGATGAAATGAAACGTGGCGCGCTCCAGCGGGTGGGGCAGAAGCCATCGATTCACTATCCGCTCGAATCTTACTCGCAGCCAGCCGGGACCCTCGCCTGCCGTTTCCAGGCTCTCCATCACGCGGCGCGCGTGACGCCGGTAGCCGGCCAGGTAGGCGATCGCGAAGAACCCCGCCGAAACCTCTACCGACCGCTTTGCCAGTTGCGCCAGATCGTGGAACATCGAGCCGCAGGGATGGCCGGGCAATGAGTCCATGAAGAGTGCGAGGAACCAGAAGGGTGGGAAATAGCGGAGCACGGGGCTGTTGCGCTCAAACAGCGGGCGGAGCAGGTCGATCATCAAAGGTGTCAGGAAGAGGACCGAAATCAGCAGCGCCATCGATATCATCTGCACCCACGGAGAGATCCGGCGGAAAGCGCGTCCCGTGAGCACGTTAATCAGCAGGCCCTGCAGGCCCGCGAAGACCAGTGCGACAAAGGCCCCGCCCGACACCACCGCGATGGCGTGGGACGCTACAATCTCGGGGAGCACCGGGCGAAGCAGGGTGTGATCGTTGGCCACCACCGGCGCCAGCAGTGTGCACAAGAGATTCGAATCGACGACGAAGAGGCCCAGGAACCCGACCAGCGCCACCACCTTCCCGGCGAAGATTGCCTTGCCGCCCAGCGGCAAGGGTGTGAGGATGAGGTAGTCTTTGCGGTCGGGAAATAGTGCGTCCCACTCGAAGATCATGACCAGCCCCATCACCACCATCGAGTACACGATGAAGAAATAGTAGTCAGTGATCAGCAGCCATCCGTATGCGAAGGGTTGATTGAAGCGGACGTGTTGCGGAATCATGTAGAACGGGAGGAACATCCCCGGCGACGCAAGCAGGCCCAAGGCCTGCACCACGTTGGTGCGCATGTCGCCGGTTTGCGAGACGATCTCGTTATCGAAGAAGCGCCCGAAGAAATGGCGCACCAACAGGATGAATGAGGAGTTCATCAGCCCTCCTGGATCACCGCAACGATCTCACGCGCCGCGCTCCCCACGTCCTCCTGCTTGGCAAGTTGGCGGAAAATCTGTTCAAGCGAAGGCAGGTGCATGAGGTCCCGCAACCGGCCGACCTCGTCGTTGGCGACGATCTTGCCCTGGTACAGCATCACCACGCGTGAACAGACCTTCTCCGTGATTTCCAGCACGTGCGAGATGTAAAGGATGGTCTTACCCTGGCGCGACAGCTCCGCGATCAGTTCGTGCAACAGCAGCGCCGACGTGATGTCGAGGCCCGAAAGAGGCTCGTCGAAAATCAGCAGGTCGGGATCGTGGAGCAGTGCGCCGGCGATCAGCACCCGCTGCTTCATGCCCTTGGAATAGGAGGAGATCGGCGAATATCGATAGTCGTGCAGCCACAGCAGCCGCAGCAGTTCGTTGGCCCGACGCTCCACCAGGCGCTCCGGCAACTGCCGCAGGCGGCCGATCAGCTCCAGATGCTCCAGGCCGGTCAGGTGCGGATACACATAGGCCTCCTCTGGGACGTAGCCCAAACATCGCTTGAAGCCGATCAGGTCGTGCCGGATGTCGTTGCCATTCCAGAGGATCTGGCCGGAAGTCGCAGGCAGCAGTCCCGCCAGCATTTTCACGGTCGTGGATTTACCCGAGCCGTTGGGGCCGAGATAGCCCGTAACTGCCCCCGGCGGGACGGTGAAGGTGACGTGGTCCACCACGGCGTGATGGCGATATTTCTTGGTAAGTCCGCGAACGTCCAACATGCCGGTACCGCCTTCCCCGTGGTCGATTGGAAGAATTAGACACCGGGGCCAGGTGGTTAGTTCCCAGGATGGGACACCAAAGCCAGCTACCCCATCCGAACGCCTGCCCACGCCCAACCCCTTCCCTTCTCTCTTCTCCGCGCTGACCTCCGTGTCTTCGCGTCTCCGCTTCCAAATCCGCCCCTCCGCCCACTCCGTTCTCTCACCCTCTTGACCATTGTCGATAGTCGAGGTATATTGTCGATAGTCGAGGTCTCCTCATGCCAAAGCCTTCCGATCTCTTACAGGGTACGTTAGACCTGTTAATTCTGAAGACCATCGCCCGCGAGCCCCTGCACGGCTGGGGCATCGCCAAGCGCATCCAGATCCTCTCCGGCGACGTCCTCGCGGTCGGTCAGGGATCCCTCTACCCCGCGCTCCATCGCCTCGAGCAGCAAGGTTGGATCACCGCGGAATGGAAGGACTCCGATCTCGGCCGTTCCGCCAAATTCTATGTCCTGACGCGCGAGGGCAAGAAGCAACTGGAGCGCGAACTGAAAATCTGGGAGCGGCTCTCCGGCGCCGTTCACCTCCTGATCGAGAGCGCCTAGCGGAGGAATCGATGCGACTCAGACGAATTCTGTCTCATCGTCTCCACTCACTTCTCAGACGATCCCACAGCGAGGCGAGCCTCGCATGCGAGATCGATCTTCACATCGAGCAACTCACCAGGGAATACATGGCCGGCGGCATGAGCGAGCCCGAGGCTCGCCTGGCAGCCCGGCGTGAATTCGGACCTATAGAGAATACCAAGGAGCTGTGCCGCGATATGCGTCGAGTTCATCTGCTGGANNGGCGCCAACACCGTCGTCTTCAGCGTCCTCAACGCCCTGGTGTTGAAGCCGCTTCCCGTTGCCGACGCGGAGCGCATATACTTCGTCAACAACTCCGGCCGCCCCTCCAATTCCTTCCCCAACTACCGCGATATCCGCGACCGCAACTCGGTATTCCAGTCGCTGTTCGCCTACCGCATCGTGCAAATCGCTCTCGGCGACGACCGCGGCGCGCATCGCGTCTGGGGCTACCTCGCCACCGGAAACTACTTCCAGACCCTGGGCATCCGCCCCGCCCTCGGGCGATTCTTCACGCCCGCGGAGGATGCCCAGCCCAACTCCAGCCCCTATGCCGTAATCAGTTATTCCTGCTGGCAGAACCGCTTCGCGGGCGACCCCGACATTCCCGGCAAGGACGTCCGCATCAACGGCAACCGCTACACCGTGTTGGGCGTCGCTCCGCGCGGATTCCATGGAACCGAGACGTTTTACTGGGCGGAGCTCTGGCTGCCCATGACCATGCAGCCGCAGATTGAAGGCCACTCCTGGCTGGATGTCCGCAACACCTTCAACGCATGGATCGCCGGGCGCCTGAAGCCGGGAGTCTCGGTCGAACGGGCCGAAGCCAATCTCAAGGCGATCGCGGTGCAGCTCGCGCACGAGTACCCTGTCAACGAAGGGATGGATCTCACCTTGTCTCCGCCCGGAATGGCGGGCTCCGCCGTGCGCAATCCCACCCGCGCCTTCGCCGGGGGACTAATGTTGCTGGCCTCCCTGGTCCTGTTCGCGGCCTGTGCGAATCTCGCCGCGCTTTTGACTGCGCGTGCCGCCGATCGCGAGCGCGATATGGCCATTCGCGTCTCGATCGGCGCTGGCCGCGGCCGCATCGCCCGCCAATTGCTCACGGAAAGTTTGACGATTTCGATCGCCGGCGGCGTAGCCGGTTGTGTGGTCGCAGTGATGCTCCTCGGCATGCTGAGCCGGTGGCGGGCGCCCGGGGAGTTCCCCGTCCAGTTCGACGTGACTGCCGACTGGCGAGTCTTCCTCTTCGCGCTTCTGGCCGCGGTCGCGACCGGCATTCTCTTCGGCATCGGCCCCGCGCACCGCGCCTGGACGGCCGACCCGGCGCTAAGCCTGAAAGGGATTACCGCTCCCGTTTCCGGCCGTCGCTGGACTGCTCGCGACGTCCTCCTCCCGCTGCAGATTGCGCTCTGCTGCGTGCTTGTGACCTCCAGCCTGGTAGCGGTTCGGGGACTGATGCGGTCGTTCCAGACTCCCCTGGGATTCCAGCCCGATGGCGCCGCCGTGCTGGGCTATGACCTTAATTTGATCGGCTATGACGAAGCTCGCGGACATCTGTTCCAACAGCGCGCCTTGGATCAGGTGGCCCAGCTTCCGGGTGTGGAGTCGGCCGCTACCTCCAGTTCGGTTCCTCTGAGTATCGATCAGTCGAGCACTTCGGTTTATCCCGAAAACACCACCGACTTCCGCCCACGGAACGCCTGGCGCGCGATTCACTATAATGTGTCCCCAGGCTACTTTCATACCGTTGGCACGCGGCTTCTGGCGGGGCGCAGCTTCACCCAGCAGGATGATGAAAAATCGCCCGACGTAGCCGTGGTCAACCAGACGTTCGCGCGCCGTGTCGTGGGAACCGTGGATGCGGTCGGCCGGCGCTTCTTCCGCAATGACGCCGCCCACGGAGTTCAGATCGTCGGGGTGGTGGAAGACGGCAAGTACGAGACAATGACCGAGACCCCCAAGGCCGCCGTTTTCTTCCCCGTTCCACAGGGTTATACGTCGCAAATGATGTTGATCGTGCGATCCCGCCTGCCCGAAGCCGAGATGGCCGCCGAGATGCGGCAAGCCATGGCTCGTCTCGAGCCGAACCTGGCGGTTTACACGGTCGGGGGATTCCGTCAGATGCTCGGCCTGGTGTTTCTTCCGATGCACGCCGCGGCGATCGCGCTCAGCGCCTTCGGAGTCCTCGCACTGATGCTCTCCATCACCGGGATCTACGGTCTGGCCGCGTACACGGTCTCGCGGCGCGGAAGAGAGATCGGAATCCGCATGGCCATCGGCGCCCGGCCGGCACAGGTCTTGCGGTCGGTGTTCGGCCGTATCGGTAAGCTGGTCACGGCGGGGGCCCTGGTAGGGCTGGCATTGGGCTTCGCCGGAGCAGGCGTGTTGGCCAGCATCGTCTACCAGGCCAGTTCCCGCGATCCGGTGGTGATCGCCGCATCCGTGCTCTCGATCGCGGTGGTCGCCCTGGCGGCAGCATTCGGCCCGGCGCGGCGAGCCATTCGGGTGGACCCCGTACGATCCCTGCGCCACGACTGACTATATGCCCCCGTTGCACAGACACGAGCATGGTGGGGCGGGCCCCCAGNNAGGGGGTCCGCCCCACCAGGGGTGTTTTCAGGATGTCCGCGTCACGAGCATGAGCGAGTCCGAGGCTCGCCTCGCCGCCCGGCGTGAATTCGGATCGATCGAGATAACCAAGGAGACTGCCGCGATATGCGCAGTGTCCACTTCGTTGACGACCTCCTGCAGGATCTGGCATTCGCCCTCCGCCTCATGACCAAGTCACCCGGCTTCACGCTGTCGGCGGTCCTTTCGCTGGCCCTCGCGATCGGGGCGAACACCGCCATCTTCAGCCTGGTCGACGCCGTGCTGATGCGCATGCTGCCGGTCCGCGACCCGCAGCAGTTGGTGGAACTGACGCGGCCCGGTGGAGGAACTCTCAGTTACCCCATGTATCAAGCGACCCGCGATCGCAACCAGGTCTTCTCGGGCGTGCTGACCGTGGCTTCCGGACGCTCCGGCGCCGGCCTCGAACTCGGGAAGGTCGACCTGGGAGATGTTTACCTCTCCCCGATCTCTGGCGACTACTTCGCAGTTCTGGGCGTTTCCCCGGTGATCGGCCGCGCCCTCACGGAAGAAGACCTTGCGCCTTCCAACGCCGTGGTGATCAGCTTTGGACTCTGGCAGCGGGCTTTCGCCAGTGATCCCGCCGCGCTGGGCAAGGCGGTGCGCGTGGGCGGCCACCCATACACAATTGTTGGTGTCGCTCCCGCGGGCTTTACTGGTGTGTCGATCGGTCAGCCCGTGGATCTCCGGGGTGCCGATGACGTCGTGGGTGGACCGGGGGAACCTGCAGAACCCAGCCGCGCTGATGTTCCGTGTGATGGCGAGGCGCAGGCCCGGCATTTCGGAGGAGCAGGCGAGCGCCAACATTCAGGTCCTGGCGCGCTAGTGGAACTCGGAGTGGAAATTTGGGCAGTCGGTTCCCGTGGAGGTTTCGCCCGCAAGCGGCGGTCTCACCCAGTTGCGCCGCCGCTTCTCCCGCCCGCTCCTGGTGCTGATGACGGTGGTCGGGCTGCTCCTGCTCATCTCGGCGGTGAACCTGGCAAACCTGCTGCTGGCGCGCGCCTCGGCGCGCCAGAAGGAAATGGCAATCCGGCTTTCGATGGGCGCGAGCCGCTGGAGGCTGATCCGCCAGTTGTTGACCGAAAGCTTCGTCCTGGCCGGAACGGGAGGCGCGCTTGGCCTCCTGCTGGCGCCGAAAGCCGCGGCATTTCTGGTGCGGTTTTTGTCGTCCGCGGTTGGGAAGTTCGATCTTTCGTTCGGCATCGACCACCGCCTGTTGGCTTTCACGCTTGCCACCTCTGTCGGGGTCGCGATGCTGTTCGGACTGGCCCCGGCGTTGGCCGCAACCCGTCTCGATCTTTCGCCGATGTTCAAAGCCGGCGCTTCCTTGTCGTTTCGTTCGGCCGCACGAGCCAGTAGGACAGACCATCGTTTTTTGTGGTCTGTCGGCCGGCTTCGGCCGGCCCGGAACGTTGGCAGAAGGTCTGGGAGATTCCTCGTAGTGGCACAGGTAGCGATCTCGTGTGTGCTGCTGGCCGCGGCCGTATTATTCTCCCGGAGTCTCCAGACACTCACCAATCTGGATGCCGGTTTCCGCCCCGAGAACGTCCTGCTACTCAATGCCTACACCTTGAAAGCCGGTGAACTAAACCGCTACGCGGTAGGACCCCTGCGAGGCGGCAGGCCGTCGGAGGTGTCGGGCTTGCTGGGACGTGGCTCCTTAAGGAAAACTGGATATGGTTATCCCAAATGACCAATTCCACTCTCAAGGAGCCACTCCCATGATGGCACCACGGATCACACCGCTTCGTCAACGCATGATCGAAGACATGCAACTGCGCAATCTCAGCGCCGCAACGCAGAGAAGTTACGTGCATTACATCTTCGGTCTAGCCAAATTCTATTTCGTCAGCCCCGACCTCCTCAGCTTGGAGGAGATCCGCGAATACCAGCTTTACATGATCAACGAACGGCAGTATTCGGCCGAATCCGTCAATCATTTTGTGATAGCGGCCAAGTTTCTTTACAACGTAACTCTGGAAATGCCCTGGCCGGACAATGCCCTGCCGCGTTGCCGCGTTCCCTTCCGGCTCCCGGTAATTCTCAGCGCCATCGAGGTAGAAGAGTTCTTTCAGCACGTGCTCACTATCCGGTATCGTGCCGCTTTGATGACCGCCTATGGAGCCGGCCTCCGCGTCTCCGAGGTAGTGACTTTGCAGATCCGCGACATCGACTCCAAACGCATGCTCATCCGGATACGCCAGGGCAAAGGAAAGAAGGACCGCTACGCCATGCTCTCTCCCCGGCTGCTGGAAGTCCTACGCTGCTGGTGGCGCTCTCAGCACCCCGCTGGACAGCCGTATAGCGTCTCGCCGGAAGACTGGGTTTTCCCCGGATGGCGCAAAGGCCACCACATGAACACCGAATCGCTGCAGACCGCATGCCGGGAAGCAGCGCGGGCGGCCGGCATCAGCAAGCGCGTCACCGTCCATACGCTCCGCCACAGTTTCGCCACGCACATGCTGGAAAACGGCACCGACATCCGCATCATCCAGGCGCTGCTGGGCCACAGCCGCATCGACACCACCGCGCGCTACGCAGCCGTTTCCCCCAACGCCATCGCCCGCGTGCGGAGCCCGCTCGATCGTCTGGGGGAAAACCCGGCCAGGCCCAATCCGAAAGCCAAGACGCCTGCCCCAGCCAAGCGCTAAGTCCATGCCGCTGCCAACGCTGGAGTTGGCCGACATCTTTCGACGACACGGCCCCGCCTACCGGCAGTCCCACGATCTGCCTTTGCACCAGCATCGCCTGATGCAGGCCATCGAGAACTGCCGCACTCCCGCGCTGGGTGGTGTCGTCGAATGGTGCGACCAATGTCAATATAGCCACATTCACTACCGTTCCTGCCGCAACCGCCACTGCCCCAAGTGCCAGGGATTGGCTCGCGCCCACTGGCTCCAACAGCGGCGCGCCGAACTGTTGCCGGTCGAATACTTCCACGTCGTATTTACTCTCCCGGAAGCCATCGAGGCCGTCGCTTTCTACAACAAAGCCCTCGTCTATGACCTCCTGTTCCGCACCTCCGCGCAAACTCTGCTCTCGATTGCCGCCGACCCCAAACGCCTGGGCGTGGAGACCGGCTTCTTCTCCGTCCTGCATAGCTGGGGACAGAATCT
>PMTT01000491.1 GCA_003167275.1 Bryobacterales bacterium
TTTGCGCCGGAAAGTAGCTAGTCAAACCGCCATCACTCCCGCCGACGAGTGCCCGGCCCGCGCGATCAAAGGAGACGTCATTGAAACCGTGTTTCTGTCCTTTCAGCGTGCGGAGCAGCCGTCCGGTGGCTGTTTCAAACAGGTTGATTCTGCCATCCTTAGACGCGCTGGCAAGCGTGCGACCGGCCGGATCAAAGGCGATAGCACAAACCGCGCCAGCGTGTTTTTTCAGCGTGCGGATCAACCGACCGCTTGCGGGCTCCCATAGGTTGATCGTACCGTCATCGCACCCGCTGCCGAGCACGCGGCCCGTTGGATCAAAAGCCGCAGTCCAGACCGAGTCTTTGTGCCCATTCAACACGCGCACGCACTCGCCCGTCCTGGGATCACACAGCCTGATCGTCTTGTCCGCCGATGGCGACGCTAGCATGCGCCCGTCCGGCGCCCATGCGATCCGCCCGATTATGTCCGTGTGCCCTCGCAATGTGCGGAGGAGCTTGACGCCGGCCGGAAGGTCCAGCGGTGCAGGCGGGCTCGAATTGACTTCGCTCTTCTTCTTGGGCAATGGATTGAGTCTTTCTATTGTACTTAGTCACCGATTGTAGCGTCGCCAGGTGTTACCATGAGCCGTTCTCGGAACCAATGCCCAAACAGATTTCCTCTTCTTCCAGCCCTCCGCCCGTTCCAGTGGAGCTGGTAGAGCGGCGGATTTATCTCATCCGCGGCCAGAAGGTCATGCTCGATGCCGATCTGGCCGAACTGTACCAAGTGCTCACCAAGGCTCTCAACCAGGCGGTACGCCGCAATCTCGACCGTTTTCCAGAAGATTTCATGTTCCAGCTCAGCAAAGAGGAGCTCGAAAATTGGAGGTCACAATTTGTGACCTCCAATCCGGCGGCCCAGATGGGCCTCCGCTACCTGCCCTATGCCTTCACCGAGCTTGGCGTGGCCATGCTGTCTTCTGTGCTCCACAGCCAACGCGCGATCCAGATGAACATCGTCATTATGCGCGCTTTTGTTCGCATGCGCGAGCTCCTCAGCAGCCACAAGGCCCTGGCCGACAAGATCGAGAAGATCGAACTGGCCCAGAAACAGCACGGCTCGATTCTGGTTGCCGTTGTTCGGGACATTCAGAGGCTCAAGAACCCGCCCCAGACCAAGGCGATCGGCTTCGTGCACCGCAGCCCCAAGAAGAAGTGATCGAAAATTGGAAGTCACAATTTGTGACCTCCAAAAGCCGGCTTTCCGCCGGCAGACAGGCGAAACCGCCTGTCCCACCAGGAGCCAGCTCTGGCCGCGGGCTGTGCCAAAGAGTGGCCAATCCCCAATTGGAAGTCGCAATTTGCGACCTCCAAACAGAAATCGAGGGCAGCCTTTTGGACTGCACAGGACTGTATTTTGCAGTACAATCGCTTGATGACAGTCGAGGAGAGTGTCACTGGGTGGCTCGTACGGTGGCGCCAAGGGGATGACCTCGCTTTAGAACGCGTTACGGACCTGGTCTATCGCGACCTCAAACGTTTGGCGGCGCACTACCTGGACGGGGAACGTTCCGCTAATACGCTGCAGCCGACCGCCCTGGTCCACGAAGCCTACCTGCATATTGCGTCCGTCCGCGACCTCGACTGGCAGGCGCGCGGGCAGTTCATCGCGGTGGTGGCGCGGATGATGCGGCGCATTTTGATCGACCATGCGCGCAGGCGTAACTCCGCCAAGCGCGACGACGGCCAGATGCTCGAATGGACTGAGGGACAAGAGACAGAGACCTTGGACGTGTTGGCGGTCGACCAGGCACTGAACCGGATGGCGTCCCGCTATCCGCGGCATGCCGAGATTGTGCAGTTGCGCTTCTTTGGCGGGCTCGAATCGAAAGAGGTTGCCGAGTTGATGGAGGTCTCTCTGACTACTGTGGAACGTGACTGGCGGTTCGCGCGCGCCTGGCTGCAAAACCAGCTTTCGGTATCGCTATGACTGAAGACGACCGCGTACAGTACCTGTTTGAGGCCGCGCTGGAACTCGATGCGGCGGGGCGCGACGCGTTTCTGCGGCGCGAATGCAGCGGGAATGCGGCACTTCTGGCGGAACTGCGCGGGCTGCTCGCCGGAGATGTCGCAGCCGAGCTGAATCCGTCCTGGGAACGCCCCGCAATCGAGAGCGAAATCGGCCGCCTGGGTCCTTTGCCGGATGAGCACTTGGGGGAGACGATCGGTCCCTATCGCCTGATGGAAGCCATCGGCAGCGGAGGGATGGGCAAGGTCTACCGGGCGGTTCGGGCGGATGACGAGTTTCACCAGTCGGTGGCGATCAAGCTAATTCGTTCCGGCGAGGATGCCGGGGAGATCGTGCAACGCTTCCGCCTGGAGCGGCAGATTCTCGCCAACCTCCAACATCCGAATATCGCGCGGCTACTGGATGGCGGGACGACTTCCCGCGGGCTTCCGTACCTCGTCATGGAGTACATCGATGGCGAGCCTCTGGACGCCTGGTGCGCGAAGCATCAGCCGAGTCTTGGGGAACGCCTGCGCATGTTCCGTCAGGTGTGCGCGGCGGTGCAGTACGCACACCAGCGCATGGTGATTCACCGCGATCTGAAGCCTGGCAATATTCTGGTGGCGGCCGACGGTACACCCAAGCTGGTGGACTTCGGCATCTCCAGGTTGCTGCAGACGAACCCTTTCGACGGGATCGCAGCGACGGCTACCATGACCGGCGCCCGCATGTTGACGCCACGATACTCCAGCCCGGAACAGGTGCGCGGCGAACCGGTCACATCGGCATCGGACATCTATTCGCTCGGCGTGGTGCTCTACGAACTGCTGGCCGGGCGCTCTCCGTACACCTCGGCGGCCGGGCCCACCCACGAGGTGATGCGCGCCGTTTGCGAGGAGGAGCCCAGTAAGCCGAGCATCGCGGCGCCCGCTTTGCGCGGCGACCTCGACAACATCGTGCTGATGGCTCTGCGTAAGGATCCGGCGCGGCGCTACGCGTCGGTGGACCAGTTTGCGGAGGATATCCGGCGCTTCGAAGAGGGCTATCCGGTGCTGGCGCGGCCCGACACACGGCGTTACCGGGCCGCCAGGTTCCTGCGCCGGAACAGGCCCCTGGTGGCCGCCGCGATGCTGGTATTCCTGACGTTGGTCGGAGGGATCGCCGGCACCGCGTGGCAGGCTCATATCGCCAACCAACGCTTCCAGGACGTGCGGCAACTGGCGCATTCCATGCTGTTCGACTATCACGACGCACTGGCCGATCTGCCGGGAGCCCTGAACTTGAGGACCCGGATGGTGAAGGACAGCCTCGAATATATGGACCGGTTGTCGAAGCAGGCGGGCCGCGATCGCGATCTGCAACTGGAGCTCGCCGGCGGGTATCTCAAGGTGGGAGACGTGCAGGCGCGTGCGCTGCACGCTAATCTCGGCGACACCAAGGGGGGCTTCGAAAGCTACCGCAAAGCCATTGCCTTGCTCGAAGGTTTGCGCCGCCGCGCTCCCGCAAACGAGGAGGCCGAGGAGGAGTTGGCGGTGGCCTACCAGCACCTGGGCGAATTGAACCAGCAATCCGGGGACGTTCGGGCGGCGGTGGACAACCTGCAAACAGGGATCGCCATTCTGGAGAAGCTATGCGCCCACGGCCAGTATCCGAGCAAGCTGCGGCTGTGGAGCGACGTGGTCGACGACCGGCGCGCGTGGCTGGCTCCCATGTATGGGTGGATGGCGCGTGCGACGGGTGAGCCGGTGGGCGCCAGCCTGGGAAACCAGGTCGAAGCCGAACGTTGGTACCGCAAGGAACTTGCCTTGTATGAATCGATGGGCCACGAACCGAAGCTGTTGGTGTCAGTGGGATCGGTGCATAGCAATCTGGGCGGTCTTCTGACCAACGCCGGCAAGAATCCGGAAGCGCTGGTGGAGTATCAGGCTGCGCTGGCCATCGATCTGAAGGTCGCGAAGACCAGATCCGACCCGCTTGCGCGCCGGGAACTGGCGATCGCTTATCACAACGTCGGCGTAGGATTCCTGGGAACCCACGACTTCGATGGGGCGCTGAAGAGTTTCCAGGCGGCTGGAACCCACTTGGAAGCGTTGGCGGCTGCCGATGTGGACGATGTGAATATACGGGTGACTCTGGCCGACAACACGCGCAGAATTGGGGAATCGCTCTTCCGCCGGAAAGAGATCGGCCCGGCGATCGCAACCTACCGGCAGGCGATCGACATGTACGAACACGTGAGCGCGAAGACCCCGGCGAATACAGCGGTCCGTTTCCGCGCTGGTGTGGCCTATCTTGGGCTAAGTCTGGTGGAGGCGGCGTTACGAGATGGTCCCGCGACGATCGACGCCGCTGGCCGGAGCGCCAGGATCTTCGAAGCGATGGGGCCGGATAACCGCTCCGCGCGGCAAAGCCTGGCGCGGGCGTACGATCAAACCGGACAGGGCCAGGCAATCGGCGGGCATTGG
The DNA here is from genome assembly GCA_003167275.1 of Bryobacterales bacterium. Taxonomy (GTDB): domain Bacteria; phylum Acidobacteriota; class Terriglobia; order Bryobacterales; family Bryobacteraceae; genus JAIQFL01. Next base: position 4,455 of record PMTT01000491.1, read on the forward strand.
AGAGAAGCTCGCGAGTGGTACCAGCGAAGCGTCGATTTATACCAGGATCTCCAAGGCAAGGGACTCGCCGGAGTCAGTCCCGCGCGTCTCAAGGAAGCCGCGGATGGGCTCGCCGAGGCCGACCGGCATCTGGGCGCCTCGAAATAGCCTGCAAAACAAAGGCTTGGCCACGGATGAACACGGATTAACACAGATAAGACAAGCAAGAGTCGTTTTTTCTTATCTGTGTTCATCTGTGTTCATCGGTGGCTAGGGTTTTGGGCTTTTTGGGACTGAGCGTGAGTCTGGGGAAACTACAAAACAGTTAAGGCCACGAATTAACACGAATAAGGAAAGACACTAAGCAGCGAACTGAAAATAGTTTCACATTAGCGCGGCGCAATCCGCCGGATGTCCTACCTTTGCTGCAGGAGGCGTGCGCGGGCAGCCGCGAAGGGCGGCGACTGGCCGCAGCGGTACTTAACCATTCTGACCTCACCGCAAGCCGGTCCGTTTTCGATCTGTACTTAGATTTGTACTTAGATTTGCTCGGCGAGGGGCTGTTCGAGCTCCGGGGCCATCGACGGGGCCTACCTTGGCTCCATCTCTATTCGATAGTAGTGAAAAGGCCCGAGTGGCATGCGAAGCGTTAGGCGTCCTGCTCCGAAAGGCAGTGCAAACCGCATCATCTCGCGGGGTTTCAAACCCGTTCTCAGCGGAGATTGGCATACTCGATGATGATCAACTTGATGATGAGGTCATTCAGCGGGCCTACCAAGGAGCGCCGATCACGTTCTTCCAGGAGACTTGGCATTCGGTCGTGGCGATTGTGGCCGACAACTTGCATCGGGACGGGGTGAGTAAGCCTCCTTACCGAGACGATATTTGGCCCCATCGCCATTCGCAATACATCCATCGGCTTCAGGAAAAGCTCCTGCGAGGGCTCGATGCCTCGGCGCAGCAAGTTCCACGAGGAATAAGGGCTCACTTCTGTTATGCCCTGACTCCTCTTTTCGGGACGCCCTTCCAACAGCAGGTCAAGGACCTGTTCCGGCCGATGTGGCTCCTGGACCCCTGGCTGCCGGTAGATCGACTCGTCGAGCAGTTTCTGAACTTCGCATTAAGGCTGGAGTATGAGAAGTTCGGGGAAATCATGGAGGCACTGCTTGAGGGCGAGGATCCTCAATCCCGAGTCGTCGCCGCGCGCCAGGCCACGATTACTGCGTTGGTGGTACCCGAGGCGCGGGACGTCACGGCAAGGCTAATTTTGGGAGACGAACATATTCGGAAAGGCATGGCTGAAGTT
>PMTT01000675.1 GCA_003167275.1 Bryobacterales bacterium
TACCTTCATGGTGACATAAAACGCCCCTGATCATGTAGGACCGCAAACGAAGGTCACGAATGAACCCGAATTCACACCCATGTAACAAACCAATGGCGTTTGTCTTATTCGTGTTCATTCGTGGCCCAAATATTTTCCCCGCCTTAGTGAATNNCGAAACAGGAACACCAGTTCGATCACCAGAATCACCACCACCATCAATTCCAGAACGAACGCGCGGCCCTGGTAGAAGCGGTCCATCATAAAACTGTAGAGCTCCCCGACGCTCTCGAGTTTCTGTTCCACCAGCATCTTATAGTCCGGGACGCCAATCTTCGTGGCCGCCATCCGGTATAGCCGCGCCGCAAACATGTCACTCAGGAACTTGATCGAGTTGTCCACCCGCTCCGTCAACTCGCGGACATCCAGCCGGATCGTGCTCACCCGCTCGGCATCGCGCGCCATCCGCCAGCGCGCCAGCATGCCCCCTCGCTCGAGCGAGCGGTACACCTCCGACAGCAGGGCCGTCAGGACCCCATCGTAGTGGCGGAACTCCAGCAATTGCGTGTTGGCATACTCCAGCAGACGGATCGTGGGCGCGGCTCCCTCGGGCGTGTCATAAACCAGCGCCGCCGACCAGCCCACCACCAGCAGATCGTTCTCGTAATACGACATCCGCGATTCCAGGATCTCCGCCCGCTCCGGGGCCGAGAAGACCGCGCTCTCGCCGCGCACGATCTGGGCGATGTAGTCGGGGCAGCGCTCGATCAGATCGTGCGCCGTCAGAGCCGCTCCAGATTCGTCGTGAACCGAGCGCAGGTGGACGATGTAGTAGTCCTCGGTGAGATGCTCCTGGTAGGCATTGACGATGGCGCCGGCCGCCTTGTGGACCGACTGCCGGACCGCGGCCGCGGCCTTCTGCTCCAATTCCGGCGCATTCATCCATCGGGCCGAGAGCGCGATGACGTCCTCCCACGTGCCGTCGAACGGCATCTCGAGCTGGATCGTAACCACTCCGTAGTCATAGTAGGCGAGGCGCCCGCCGAAGCTGCGGCCCTCCTTCACCACGATGGGCGGCAGCGGCTCGATGACCGGCGGTCTGGCGAATTGCACGTATTCGGGCGCAGGCTGGCGGAACGGTGGCTCCCGTCCGGCCGGTGGGACGCCCAGAATCCGGCGCAAGTCGTCGAGCCGGATGGCATCGCCCACGTCGTAAAGGAATAACGTCAAAAGAGAGCCCGAAATCGTGCTCCGACTCATGCCGCTTCGATTATAGAACGGCGGCGATCAGTGCTCCAGGGCGCGCATCACCTTGTCTTTGATCTCGGCATCGGTCTCGTCGCCCGCGAGTTCCGCCTGACAAAAGAATCCGTCGGGACCGGTGATCCGCACGCAGAACCCGACTCCGGCGCGCGCGGGAACCACCCATGCCTCATGTGCGCCCGGCAGACGCCTGCCCGCGGTTTCGACCGCCTGTTCGACCCCTCGCCGGCGGCTGTCAGGCAATCCCTCAATCGCGAAAACGTCAATGGGCATGGCCAATGAGAATAACATTTGCCATTCCGGGAAGCAAGCGCAGGTCACCAGTTTGCACCAGTTTGTCATCAGTGGGCTCCCTACTCGATCAGCGTTGACACCAGCACTTCGTCAATGATGAACTCCGGCTCGTCGATTCGCGAACTTCTGGGATTCTGCCCGCTGGCTCAAAAACTCGTTCGTCCGGTTTATAGACGATCCTTGAGAAGCCGCTCCACGTCGCGATGGCCATGGAGAATAGCGACGACCTGCAAAGGTTTCGTAGCGGGCCGGTACACGATCAGGTAGGAGTAGACTGAGAAGAACTTCACAGGCTCGTCCGTCAATTCCCTGCGGTAGTGTCCGGCGCCGGGCGAAACCGCCAAAAACACGATTTTGCCGCGAATCACCGATTCAACGCGATTGGCGATTTCAAGGCCCGCATTTTCTTGGATATGACGCCAAATCTGGACGAGATCTCGCGCGGCTTCCGGCGCAAGAACATAGCGACGCGTCATTCAGGCTGGGCTTTCAGTTCAGCCAGGTAAGCGTCCAAGTGGTCTTCCGGGATTCCCTCGCCGCGTTCGAGTTGTTCTATCCCCCGCCGTATTTTCGAGTCGATTTCATTCCGGTTTTCGAGAAGCCAGCGATCCTGCTCTTCCTGCGTCTCGAGAAGGCGTAGCAACGCTTCCTCGGCGCTGGCAGCGCCACTCGCTTGAATCTGTTTGAGCATTCGAGCTTCTAAGGCCGAATCGTGGATTTCGATGTTCATAGGCGGTTCCTTGCTATTTCTCTCCAGTGTAAAGGATATGCGACGTCATGTCACCGTTCTGAAGTCCGGATCAACGGAAGAACCCAAGCCCCGCAGGCCCGTGACCTCTCCGCCGCATACCGTCAGAACCCCGAAGGAGTGATCCAGAAACTTTCCTTCCACTGTCCTCCCGCCGGGACGCTCTGCAACTCCTTATACACGCCGGCATGCGCCAGGTTGAAAGCGTCCGTGATGGCCGCCATCGGCTCGAAACAGATGAATTCGCGCGCCGCCGGCGCATAGACCACCGCCACCGTGTACTTGGGACCGTACGTCACCGAGATCCGCTGCTTCTTACCCTCCACCCAGAACCGCGCGCGCCCGTCATCTCCCCGGATCAGGTCACCGAACACATCGTCCAACTGGGAGACATTGAGGGAATGCGGGTCGGCAAACTCCACCGGCTTGCGCTCCCCCGTGGGAATCAGCAGATTGCTCAACAACAGGTGGTCGCGCGCCGCCAGGTGCACCTTCCATTGCTCCCGCGGCTCATCGTCCAACTGGAAATAGGGATGGTATCCGATAGCCACCGGCATGGGCTCGGCCGAGAGATTCTCCAGCGAAGTTTCCACCTCCACCTCGCCGTCGCGCAGCCGGTAGGTCATCGTGATGGTGTGAGCGAAGGGGAACTGCGCCATCATCTCCGGGTGCTTCCAAAACTCCAGGCGGCTCGTGGCCCAGGCCGACCGTGCGTCCGCTTCCGCCGCCACCAGGGCCCACGCCGGCGAGAAGTTGAGCAGCCCGTGGATCGGCTTCTGATGGCTGTCTCTTCGGATGTTGCCGAGGTCGGGGTTCAGCCGGTACTTCTTGCCGTTGGCCCAAAACGCATCCTCGTCCAGGCGATTGGCCCACGGCCCCAGAAAGGGCACGCAACACAGCGTCGGCTGAGCCTTCAAATCGGCCGGCGAGTGGAAGGGAAACCACAGGATGTTCTTCCCGTGCGCCTTGATTTCGTAAGCCATGTTGCCGATCGGAGGCGCGATCGAAACTTCCAGGTGGTGCTCGGCGTCGGCGAGTGTGACGACCTCGATCCCGTCCACCTCGGTGCGGCGGGCTGAGTAATTGGCGGCAGTTGTCATAAGCGGAAGCAGCAGAGCGAGCGCGGCGGTCCTCATGGTTTGTCGGGATCGAGCAGGTCGAGGTTGGTTTCCCTCTGGCAGCAGACGCAAGGACCGGGCGTATACGCGCGTATGGAGCAGATGTCGCACCAATAGGAAACCAGCTTAAGTTTGCCATTCTGGCGCACCAGAAGCGGGTGAGTATGGGTCGGGTCGATCGTGAAGCGGTCGGCCGCCGTGAAGTGCCCCCTGGCCTCGATCTCAAACCCGTTCAGCCGTTCGTCGCCCAGCACCTTGCGAGTGACCGTGTCTCCATCCAGCGTGACCACTTTGTGGTCCGGAGTCTCGACAGTAGCCGGCGCCCCTTCATGCACGCTAAGTTTGCCGCGCACCGATACGGATTGTTGGGTCTCGGCAGCCATCAGGCATGCGAGCCCCGCCGCGACCAGACACAAACAGTACCGCATACTCCCCATTGTAGCAACCGTGGCACAGGCATTCTTGCCTGTGTTGGTTTTCTTTCCCCCAAAAGCCAACACCGCCAAGGATGCTCGTGCCCAAGTGTCTTTCCGATGTTGATCTTTAGCCCACTTTCGCTCGTGTCAGCAACGTGGCGCGGACACTCGTGTCTGCCGCGTCGAGACTCGTCTCGACGCGTTCGCGTGTTGCCAGTCCGTGCCCAAGAGGGTTTCCGACGCTCCCGTGCCGGTGCCTGGAGGCATCGCTCACTACGCTGCTTATAAGCCCACCGACGTATCGCCGAACCGCTTTGCTAACGCGCGCGGCTCAAATCCGAGCCGCGACCGTAAGGGAGCGGTCTCACCCTAAAGCCCGCCGAATCCATTCCGCAACCAAACCTGTCCGCCCTTCCGACCACCCAACAACCTGATATCATCAGTCAGTCACCAACCCCGGCAGTCACAAGCATGCCCACGACCCTAGTCATACAGCAGCTATCTCCCGACGCCGCTTTCCAGGTCACTCGCCCGGACCCCTTCAAGCAGTCCAAGCCCGTCAAGGTCCCATCGCCCTACGCCTGGCCCGTCGAAGGACGCCCCAACAGCAACCTGATGTCCGAGCTCCAATGGTACCTGGAGAAGTTCCTGGACTACCCCTTCCCGCCCGAGACCGAGCACGCCGACCGAATCCTGCATTCCCTAAAGCTCTGGGGCGAACAAGCCTTCGAGTCCCTCTTCGGCAACCTGAGCGGAGGCTCCCTGTTCCAAGCCGCCACCGCAGCCGACTACCGCGCCCTAACCCTGCAGATCGCCAGCGACGACCCCGGCGTATTGTCGTGGCCATGGGAAGCCCTGCGCGATCCGCAACTGGGAACTCCCATGGCGCACGCCTGCCAGATCGAGCGCCGCCTGTCAGAGATTCGGGACGCCCCAACACCCCACGCAAACCTCCCCCAGGAGCGGGTCAACATTCTGCTGGTGGTCGCCCGTCCCTATGGCGCGAAGGACGTGCGCTTCCGCTCCATCGCCCGATCGCTCGTGGAACTGATCGCCAAACACAACCTCCCGGCCCACGTGGACCTTCTGCGGCCGCCGACATTCGCGCAGCTTCGGGAGCACCTGAAACAGCACCCCAACTACTATCACATCCTCCATTTCGATGGCCATGGCGCCTATTCGTCCGCGCCGGGAACCCCGTCCCACCACTCCTATCAAAGCGTCGAAGGAAAGCTCGTCTTCGAAACAGCCGAAGGCACGGACGATCCGGTCACCGCCGGCCAGTTGAACGATCTCCTGCGCGACTACGCCGTCCCCGGCATCGTGCTGAACGCATGCCAGTCGGCGATGGTGGCCCAGGAATCCAAAGACGCCTTCAGTTCGGTGGCTGCTGCTCTGCTGCGCTCGGGAGCCCGAGGCGTGGTCGCCATGGCGTATGCGCTCTATGTTGCCGGCGCACAGGAGTTCCTGCCGGCCTTCTACCGGTCCTTGTTCGAGACGGGCAGCATGGCCGAGGCGTCGCGCGCGGGACGCCAGCAGATGCGGGCGCAACCGAAGCGCGTCTGTGCGCGTGGACGTTTCGACCTGGACGACTGGCTCTTGCCGGTGCTCTACCAGCAAGCTCCGCTGGATCTTTCCTTCGCCGCGAAAGCAACTCTTTCCAAAGCTGAGTCAATCCTGCCGGAGGAGTTCCGCCGCGAGAAGAACCCCTACGGATTCATCGGCCGCGATAGTGCACTGCTGGCACTGGAACGCGCGATGCTTCGGCCGCCGGCCGGAATACTGATCCAGGGGTTAGGCGGCATCGGGAAGACGACCCTGGCCCGAGGCTTTGTGCGATGGCTGGAAGACACCAACGGCTTGGGTGACGGAGCGTTCTGGCTGGACTTCCGCGAGATCCGCTCCGCGGAGTATGTGCTAAACCGGATCGGGGAGAAGCTCTTTGGGCCGAACTTCGGATCGGCTCCCGTAGAAGCGAAGCTGGAACCTCTGGTGAAGGCGTTGCGAGAGCATCGCTTCGTGATCGTCTGGGACAATTTCGAATCCGCCTCCGGCATCGCGGGCACGTCCGTCACCGCGAATCTTCCCGATGGGGACCGTGCGCTATTGGCGCGGTTTCTCGAAGGTCTGCGAGGTGGCGCCACTAAGGTTCTGATCACCAGCCGCTCGGAGGAAGACTGGCTGGGACCGCAGCGCCGCTGGAAGCTACCGCTGACCGGCTTCGACGGCGAGGAGCGCTGGGAATACTGCGAGACCATCGTGCGCGATCTCGGCCTCGCGGTGGATCGCAAGAACAAAGACTATGCCGAGCTGATGAGACAACTCGGCGGCCATCCGCTGGCGATGCGCGTGATTCTGCCGCAACTGGAGAAGCACAGCGCCGCTGAGATCTCGAACGCGCTCCGCGGAAACCTGGAGGAACTGAAGTTCGCTGCCGGCGATGAGGCATCGGAGCAACTCTTCGCGGCGCTGCGCTTCGTCGAGCACTCTCTCCCGGACTCGTTGCGCCCTCTGCTGCTTCCGCTTTCGTTGCACGAAGGTTGGGTGGAACTTCGTTTACTCGAGGCGATGGCGAAGCGAGTGCCAGGAAATTGGCTGCGGGCACAGATTGACCAACTGGCGGGTGCGCTGGGCACCGCAGGGCTGCTGACCGATCATGGCCAGGCAATCTATGAGCTACACCCTGCGCTCACCGGATACCTGCGGTCGCACCTGGGAGTCCATACCTCCGGGAGTTCGGGAGCGGACGAATGGAACCGGGGGTTTGTGGATGTAATGGGGAGATTCGCGGACTCGCTCACACCGCGACAGTTGCACGAGCAGCGCTTCCCTTTTTACCTACATGGCGCTAACTTCCACACAGCCTTCATTGAAGCCGAGCGACTGGCAATGCAGGCGGCGGAAAAGGCGTTGACCCAAAGCCTCGCTGCCTGGGCGCTAAACAATCGGAACTTCGTCGAGGCGGAGCGGCTGTTCCTGCACCTCGCCCGGCACGAAGACGTAGCCGCGGGCGCTTACCACCAGTTGGGGATGGTGGCACTGGAACACCGCGACTTCCCGGCTGCCGAGCAATGGTCTCGGAAGTCCCTCGCGATCTCCGAAAGGCATGGCAACGAGCCCGACGCCGCGAGCACCTATCACACGTTGAGGACCGTGGCCCAGGAACGGCGCGACTTCGCAGCCGCCGAGCGATGGTATCGGAAGTCCCTCGCGATCAACGAAAAGCTGGGAAACGAACACGGCGCTGCGATGATCTATCACCAGTTGGGGAGAGGGGCCGAGGAACGGCGCGACTTCGCAGCCGCCGAGCAATGGTATCGGAAATCCCTCGCGATCTCGGAAAGACAGGGAAATGAACACGTCGCCGCGATAACCTATCACCAATTGGGGACGGTGGCCCAGGAACGCCGCGACTTCGCGGCTGCCGAGCAATGGTATCGGAAGTCCCTCACGATCACGGAAAAGCAGGGAAACGAACACGGTGCCGCGAGCACCCTCCTCGAGTTGTCAAATCTCGCTGTTAAGCAGCAACGGCTGATTGAAGCCGGCCGTCTCTGCCTACGTGCACTAGCCATATTCTTCAGGAGCAACGATCCTCACTCTGCCCAAGGGTCGGCTGCAAATTTCGTCTTGATCCACGGCTGGGCCTCCGACGACGAGAAACGCGAATTGGAAGCCCTATGGACCAAAGCGGGACTCGGCCCATTCCCACCACAGGAGAACTCATGATCGACATCTCTCACTTCGACGACGAAACCGCTCAGCGCATCCTCACGACCATCGCCCGCGTCCGGTCCGCCAACTCGCCCACTCCCGCGCTCTCCGACCTCCGCGAGGCACTGGCCGCCGATTTCCAGGTCGTTCCCTCTCCCCCAAGCGTTTCCGCCGGAGACCTCGCCCGTCAAGCCCTGACGCTCCTCGCGGAGGACCCGGCCACCCGTCTGGCTATCGAGTCGATGGCGGGCGAAGAGGAGTCCGCCGGCCAGCACACCTACGCCGACCCAGCCACCATCGGACTTTACCTCGCCGTCTACTACGCCCTAAGCACCGCCATCGACATCGACCGCGACAAGCACGGCAAGTGGTCCTTCAAGATAAAGGTCAAACCTGCCGGTGAAGCCGCTGTAAGGAAGCTGGTCGAAAAGCTGATCGGCTATCTCCCCGGCTAGCATTTGTCGCCCCCCCGCCGGCCCAGTCACGAACTTTCAAAATATTCCTAAGCATCTGATATAAATTAACTTATCCTCCCGCCACAACTCCGCGAACCGTCATTTTTATCCACCCCTACCTTACAATCAGAGTGTGTAGTCTCGAAGCACTTCTCGTGGCGCAAGCACTCGTGC
>PMTT01000482.1 GCA_003167275.1 Bryobacterales bacterium
CCCCAGATGCAGGAAGCGGCCCGAGATGGCGCGTATATTGAGTTCGTCTACAACGGGCTGATCGGGCCGAACCGGGAGTACCAGATCGGAGACTACGCGAAGGCGATTCGCGCGGTGGGTCCGCAATCGTGCATCCTGTCGAGCGACTTGGGCCAACCCGCGAATCCACTCCACCCCGATGGCCTGGTGGCCTTCTTCGCCGCACTGAAGAAGGAGGGCTTCACGCAGGCTGAGATCGACCAGATGTCGAAGACCAACCCCGCACGGGCGTTGGGCCTGCCGTGAAGGCCGGGCATTTTGCGCAATGGTGGGGCGGACCCACTGGTCCGCGCGGGTCCCCCCGGNNGGTCCGCCCCACCAAGGTGTTTTCAAGCGTTTCAGAGCCGCGCGTGCGCTGGGCAAGCTAAAGCATACCCTACGGTGTATACTGGGCAACTGCCCCAGGAAATGAAACTCCTGCTATACGTACTGGGGCCGAAGTGAGGGGACCGAATGGCGAATCCAGGAAGCGGCACGGCAAACGCGGGCGACGACAGCACAATTGCGATCAAGGTTTCGTTTGAATTGAACACGCCCGATGGCACCCGGCGCGTTCAGTTCGGGCTGCAGAAGGACTTTACCGGCACCGATATCATCTGGAAGATTCACTTCCAGCTTTGGGAACGTAACGACCGCAGCAAGCCGTTTGTCGATCCCATTGTCAGTCTCGATGTCCAGGTCAATCCCCAGCTCAACGGGCGCGCCGAAAAGGCGACGCAGGGACTCACCCCGTCTCAGACGGCACACGCCACGGGACCGGCGGCCGATGCGGCCTTGGCCGCCCAGCAAGGGCAACTGCCTGTGGAAGTCGCGCAGGATCAGATCCAGGGAACTTTGCAGCAGTAGGTCCGGCTGCTAACGCGGCGGTCGCGACAATCGCATGGTGCGCCTGGTATTTCGATGGTGGAGTGGTGGGCCGCTATGGCTTCTGGCGGTCGCTACGCTTTTCGGCCAGAGCGGCCCCGACGCGCAGGTGGTCGCCGCGGAAGGGTGTGGCCAGGGGATCAATTTCGAAAGCCAGCAGTACCGCATCGGAACGGCGACGGTGCGGGATCCCTTCGACTTTCTGTATTGGGTCCGCGGAAAAGTCAGTGCCACGGATGCGCAGCTTGCGGCTTTGCTGAACGGCCGGCCCTTTACTTACCAGCTCGCCATCCACGATGCGCTGGCCCTGATCGAGCAGCAGCGATTCCTTCCCGATAGCGCCACGGGCTTCCGGGCCACCGTGATCTTTGCCGCCGTCACCAACTGCCGCCAGAACCCCAACACGCTGGATCTCAAATACCAGATCTATTCCACGGTCCCCGCCAAGATCCTGAGTGGCACGCCCGAGTCACAGGCACAGGCCATGCAGTCGCCCCAGGACACAGCGGGGCTCACGCAGGGTGGAAGCGCCGTGCATTTCACGCCGGCGGGCGGTTTCAACGGCTCGGAGCGCTGGTATGGAGGCGGGCGCCTGGAAGTCACACGGCGCGTGGAAGGATTCCCGCTATTCAACTCATTGGTCGCCGAGGGGCGCGGTTCCGCCACCGTGCGGGAGGTCTCGATGGCGCTGGCCGGATCCGCCGAACGGCTCGGAAAGATCGAACACGCGGACTGGCGCCTGAATTACTTCGATGCCGATAGCCCGGCGAACTCCGCAGAGCTGCGCCGCACGCAATTGTCGGGGCAGTTCTCGGCGGCGACCCGGCCGCTCTGGGGCGGCAATGTCACTGCCCGGTTCGGCGGCGGGATCGAGGGCGGAAACCTGCATGGCAGTTTCCCCACCGCCCAACTGGCGGCCGATACGGTCCCGGGGGCAGACTATGGCGCCCTGAAATTCTATGGGGGCGTGGCGTCGCGACTGACGCACAACGTCTTCTCGGCGACTTACGGGCTGGAGCTCGGTTCCGTGGGACCGGCGGAGCGGGTGGATTGGCACAAACATATTGTGGATGTGGTGGACGATTTCTGGATTCCCCTGCGCCCGCATTACCCCCTGGACGTGGCCACCCGTTTCGCCGCAGGCGTGATTCAGGTGCCCGGTTCGATCCCGGTGGCGGAGCGTTTTTTCGGCGGGAACGACGAGACGTTTTTCATCCCTGGCGACACCTGGAAGATCCGCGACGACCCGTTCATCCGGGCGATTCCGGCAAACCGCTTCGACTTCACCAAACAAGGCGCCGGGGCGGAGAGCTTTGCGAGCCTCAACCTGACGGTGGAGGCTCCGGTGAAAGCCTGGCCGCTGGTTCCGACCATCCTGCAGAAGGAGGCCGGCCCGCTGCTGGATGGCCAGATCACTTCGGCCACCAGCATTTTGCAAAACCACTACGCCATGAAGAGCGCGGGCTTCCAACAAATCCTGCAACTCCTGGAGCCGATGCAGAACGCCCTGGGGGCACTCAGGACCGCGGTTGCCGCGCTGCGGGACGAGAATCCCGGTTTGCCGGCGCAGCCATTTACGGATTGCAACAACAAGCTCCTGGGGGCCAATTTCAACATCACCATGGCGCGCCGGAAGATGGCGGCGAAGAAGAGAGACGATACGCTGTACGGCTCGGCGATCGCGCCCATCTCGGATGTCGCCGAGGTGCTGGGCGCGTGCGTCGACCGGTTGCTTCCGCAAGCAGGCGGCGCGGACCTGCGCAAGATTCGGGACGCGGCGGCCGAGGCGGAGAGGCTGAGGGACCAGATGAGGGAAGTGAGCCTGGAGATTCAGCCGGCCGCGGAAGCCAAGGCGGCGGACGAAACGCGCTTCGTCCGCCGCACCATCAACACGCTGGTGAACGACATGAACGTGTTCTCGATCGGGCCCGTGGCGGTGTTGGACGTGGCGCACATCGGGCCTGGGCCGAATGGCCTGCGATTCGGGCCGGGGGGTGGAATCCGGGTGGCGATTGCCAGCTTCGTGACGTTCACGACGGGGTATGCGTGGAACGTGAATCGGCAGGCGGGAGAGGGGCGCGGGGCGGTGTTCTTCGAGATTGGGGTGCGGGATCTGTTTCACTAGCGGGCGGAGGCAGCGGACTGAGGTAAACGCTGGGCGACCAGCGAGGATCGATCACCCAGAACGCCGGAGTCGGCTCCGCCGGCCGGGCCGAAGCCCGAGATGGCGACTTTAAGTTCCGCGGAAGGCGGACCTGATCTGACCTCGTGATGCCACGTTTAGGAAGGGAACGCGTCCGAGACGAATCCGTGGCAACAGTGATCCAGGTGGGCGACAATGGGTGCTGAAGGAGCTCTCGGCGAAACGGGACGCTTCTGGGCGATTCGACCGCACATACCGCTAATACGGACGACGACATTATGATTACCGAATCCCAACTGCTGGCTCTGCTCGGCGACGTGGAGTCGTTCCGAGTCGAGCGCACGGTTTCTATCAGTGATACGACGAAGTTCAGCCAGGCAGTTTGTGCCTTTGCCAACGACCTGGCAGCATCGCACCTGCCCGGATACGTGCTGATCGGAGCTGATGACAAGACGGGCAGGCCCGCTGGGCTGAAGGTTACCGATGAATTGCTGCGAAACCTAGCCGGCTTAACGAGCGATGGCAACATCCTGCCGGCGCCAGCAATAACGGTTTACCGCGTTAGTCTGAGTTCTGGAGCCGGCGATATAGCGGTGATAGAAGTGCAGCCGTCCGACCTTCCTCCGGTTCGATTCAAGGGTCAGACGTGGATCCGAAGGGGACCACGTAAAGGCATCGCCAACGAAACGGAAGAATCGATTCTCATCGAGCGGCGCACTGCGGCGGCCCGCACTTTCGACGCACAGCCCTGCATAGGCGCCAGTCTTTCCGACTTAGCCTTGGATTTGTTCACGAATACATACCGGCCGCTAGCAATCGATGCCGAGACCATCGCCGAGAATCACCGGCCGATTGAACAGCAGTTGGCGTCGCTACGCTTCTTCGACCTGAGGCGCAACTATCCAACCTACGCCGGACTGGTTCTGTTTGCAAAGGACTTGGCGAACTGGCTGCCGAATGCATTTGTAGAATACGTGCGCTTTGACGGCCCGCGGATGGCCGATGAGGTTTCGGCAGAGAAACGTTTCCAGGGGGATCTACTTTCGGTGGTGCGCGATCTGGCATCCTATGTGAAACTGATCGCCGACAGTCGGCCCGTGCGCAGTTCGGCCTTGCAGGAGACGATGGTCGCAGACTATCCCGAGACTGCAATTCGGGAATTCCTGATGAATGCCGTGCTGCATAGATCTTATGAGGCGCCGCAGCCCGTACGGTTCTATCAATACTCCGACCGGATCGAGATTCAGAATCCGGGTCCGCTTTACGGGTTGGCGCGGCCGGAGAACTTTCCGACTCAGACGAGCTATCGCAATCCCGTGCTGGCTGAGGCGATGAAGACACTGGGAGCTGTGAACCGTTTTGGCCGGGGTGTAGAGCGTGCACAGACGGCACTGAAAAGAAACGGAAGTCCCCCAGCCGAGTTCATCTTTGGCGAAATGCATTTTGGAGTGACCCTCAGGATCCGGAAATGAAGACTATTGCATTCTTCAATAATAAAGGCGGAGTTGGAAAAACCACCCTGGTCTACCACCTTGCGTGGATGTTCGCCGACCGAGGTGTACCAGTGCTTGCGGCAGACCTGGATCCCCAGGCCAATCTGACCGCGATGTTCCTGAACGAAGAGCGGCTGGAAGAGATCTGGTCCGAGGACGAAGAACATAAGGCGACGATCTTCGGCGCCGTGCGGCCGATTCTGCGGGGGATTGGGGATATTGCCAGACCGCCGGTAGAGCAGATTGTTCCGAATCTCGGCTTGCTGCCCGGCGACTTGGGTCTTTCGGGGTTTGAGGACAAACTGTCGGACGCATGGCCGCGATGCCATAACTCCGACGAAGCTGCGTTCCGCATCATGACGGCGTTCCACCGGTTGATGTATGAGATGGCCGACGGTTGGGCGAAACTGGTCCTGGTCGATGTGGGGCCGAACCTGGGCGCCATAAACCGCGCTGCACTTATAGCATCCGACCATGTCTGCGTGCCGCTCGCTCCAGACCTCTATTCCTTGCAGGGCTTGAAGAACCTGGGGCCGGCGCTGATCGGGTGGCGCGCTACGTGGGCTGACCTGATAACCAAGGCTCCGAAGGATCTATCCCTGCCGGCGGGGTCGATGTCACCAGCAGGCTATGTGGTAATGCAGCACGGAATGCGGGACAGTCGGCCAGTAAAGGCCTACCAGCGTTGGATGGACAAGATTCCGCCGGTCTACCGAACTGCGGTTCTGGGCAAACCAACTGCTGGAGTGGTTCCCAAAGTCGAAAATGATCCGAACTGCCTGGCTCAACTCAAACACTACCGCAGCCTGATGCCTCTAGCTATGGAGGCGCACAAGCCGATGTTCCACTTAAAGCCCGCCGATGGCGCGATCGGCGCGCATGGTGAAGCAGTAAGAGACTGCAAAGACGACTTCCTACGACTTGCTCGAAAGGTAGGTGCCGCTGCGGGCCTGAAGTTGCCGTAGCTTCTGACACTCAGAGGGACTAGGCCGGCCGGCGGGTTGGCGACGGCAATGGGCCGAATCGTGGCCACTTTGACGGGAGACGCACGTTGCTGACATTTGTTGACATTCCGGCCCAAATCCTCATGTGCAAGGAGATCTTAAGATCAACCGTTATTGCTCGCGGGATGGATCGATCTTGCGGATCCAAATGTTCCGGAACCGCACGGGTTGGGAGTGGTCCTGGAGACTCAGCGGCTGCTCCGCCGGGTGCGCGGTGTAGGTGCCGACCCGTCGCCAGATGGTGGTCCCGAGGAAATCCTTATGGTTCTGCACCAGCACGCCGTTGAAGAGCACCGTGATGTAGGCGGGCTTCAACAGCTTGTCGCCATCGAACCGCGGCGCTTCAAAAAAGATGTCATAGACGTTCCACTCGCCCATGGGACGCGAAGGGTTGACCAGGGGAGGCCAGACTCCATAGACGGCCCCAGCCCCTCCATCGGCGTAGGTCTGATGCTGGTTCGACTCAAGCACCTGGATTTCGTATCGGGTCATGAGTTCCACGCCGCTGTTGCCGATGCCCTGGCCGTTGCCAGTCGAAGTCTTGGGGATGAGCCACTCGATGTGGAGTTGGCAATCGCCGAACTTCTCCTTCGTCACCAGCTTGCCGGTGCGCGGCACGATCTCCAGGTAACCGTCTTCGACTTTCCACTTGGGCTCTTGCGGTGCTCCGCCGCGGGCCTGTCCGGTCCACTGTGAGAGGTCCTTGCCGTCGAATAGCACAATCGCGTCGGCGGGCGGAGCCTCGTTCACGTAGGGGGCGGGCGTGACGGCCACGGGGCGGGGTCGAGTCATGTCGTGCACTTTCCATTTTTGCCCCGGCAGTTGCGGGGTGTCATTATAGCCGCGGACATCGTCGCCGGCTTCGGGAGGTGGTGAATTTCCAGGGCCCTTTTTGGGAGGCGCCGCCGGCGGATTCTGCGCCGATAGCGAAAGTGCCGCCAGAAGGACGAGAGCGAGCAGTTTCATATTTGGTTCTCTCCAAGAGTCTAACAACCTGGCGAGGGCGCCGCGCGATCTGGGACCTCTCAGGCGTTTTGCCGCGGGCCCGGGGGACATCGATCCCCTCAGCGCGGCCGGGGCGAGATCCTCGGGCATTTGAGTCTTAGTTACTGCTTGGGCGCACCGCCGCGAGCGGGCGGCGGTGGCAGTGTGCCGCCTTCGGCGAGGATCTTCATGTTCTGGAGTGCTTGCGTGAACCTCACAGTTCTTTGCGCCTTGTCCTTTTCGCGGGCCGCGTCATCCGCCAGCATCGAATTGTCGAACACCAGGGTGTAAATCAGTTTCGACGTGGTAGCCGTCAGCGGCCGCGCCTCCAGCGTGCCGTGATACAGGTTGTAAGGCCGCCCTTCCCTCACGGGCTGGGTGTAGGTGTAAGAAAGTTCGGTCTTCCCCACCAACACCTCGTTCCCGATGGTCCTGATCGCGCCGATTTCGCCGTCTTTGCCCGCCGTGATCGTGCATGGAACTTGGAACCATTCGCCGATATCGCAGAACTTGCCGACGCGTTTCCACACTTCCGTCGCGGGGCGGTTGACTGTGATTTCCATCGGAATGGAAACGTAGGTCGGATGTGCGACCGCGACGCCGGCAGGGCCGGGAGGTGCCGCCTGAGCGGGCATTGGCGGAGCCTGTGCACTCGCAGTATAGGCTAGACAGAAGATCGGGAAGGCGAAACGGGCGCCCATCATTCCAAGAGGATTCCGCATGGAAGACAGCTTAGCACTTTGCCTTGCAGGAGAGTGATCGCTCGACGCCCGCGCCGCGCCACTGGGTGCGTGCCTCACAGAAGCAGCAAGAGCCGCAAACCAAACTTGGGGCCGACACGCCACTCCGAACAGGCCGACCAGAGGGTCGGCCGCGGGCCAGGGGGCCCGCCCCACTAAAGATGTGAAGATTTGGCCTGTCGGGTCAGGACTCAGAAATGTTGGGATGCGCAGACGGCGACCGCCTGCGCCACTTATGGCGCCGATGGCACCGGCCAGGGGCGGGAGATTACGCAGGCGTTGATGCCGCCGATTCCCATCGAAAGTTTGCCTCCCAGTCCGGATGGAAAGCTGCAGGGAGTGTCGTACACAATATGGTCGTGCAGATCGGCGATCGATGGGTTTAGTTCGCGCGCCGACAACGGGGTCGGAAAGAGTTGTCCGGCTTCGTAACCGAGATACTGGGCCGTCAGTTCCCAGCCGCCTCCGGCGCTCATCCCGTGACCGAAGGTACCCTTCCGAGCTGTCACAAAAACGTCGCCGGGAAAGATGGAGCGGAAGCCGACGACTTCGGAATAGTCGCCGGGAGTCGCGGTGGCGTGGAGGTCCCAGGTGCCCATCGCATCGGGAGTTGCGCCGGCCTCCGAGAGCGCCTGTTGCATGGCTGTCCACGGGCCCTCGGCGGATGGCGTTATGATGTGATGGGCGTCGGAGCTCACTCCGACGGACAACGGTTCCATCCCCAGCGGGCGGAAGCCTTTGGCCTGGCAGTATTCGAGATCTCCCAGGATCCACACCACCGCACCACCCGCAACATGCGTGCCTTGCAGGCGGGTGAGGGGAACGGAGACGGTCCGGTCGGCGGACAACACGCGGGCGCTGTAAAACGAACCGACCGTGAGCGGATGGGGCGGCGGATCGGTGGCGCCCACCACTACGAGTTTGGCATCCCCGTGTTCGATCGCCCGCATGGCAAGCTTCAGGGCGACTCCGAATGTGGAGCAGGCGGCGACCGGCGCGAACGCCAGGCCCTTGATCTTTCCGAGAATCGAAATCTGCGCGGCGGGAGTGTTGTGAATGTTCCAGATCACGTTGGCCGACACCCTCCAGGGTGGTTCCGGGGTTTGCCATTCCTCCTGGAGCTTGGCCCGCCGCTTTTCCTTCTCGCGGATGGCATTCAGCTTTCCGGCGGCGATGTCACCTTCGATGCTCAAACCGTCGATGCGGGCGAGGTCGGCAAGATAGCGCTGGAGTTCGGGGGATCGCTCCATCCAATAACGGTTCCAGGATTGTTCGGCGGCGTCACGCTCGGCGGCGATTACGGAGCCGGGGTGCGGGGGAACGTCCGGATCGGCATCGGCTGACGGTCGCGCCAGATGCGCGCGCAACTCGCTATTGCGTTCGGGCTCGGACCAAAAGCGGTCCCATCGCCGCTGCGCTTCGTAGAGTTTCACGCTGGCGCTGTAGATGGTGTCCAGACTCCCCAGCCCGGTTCCCAGATAGACGTGCGCCTGGCTTCCCAGCGCTTTCAACTCACTCTCGATCTCGGGATTCTGGCGGAGCGATTGAATGAAGGCGCCGATGGCGTAAAGCGTCGGCAGATCCATTTTCTCTTTCAGGGTCTGGAATTGCCGGGGCGCAAACCGGGCATCGATCCACTCCCGGTAATCCTCGAATTGGAACCGGGGAGTGCCCACCAGAAAGTTGTCCGGTCCGAAACCGTTAAAAGGAGAGAGCCAGGTCTCCGAGGAGGCCAGGTTCGTGGTGAAGGCCCCGATATCGGGCGACTTCGGCGCGACGATGCCCCATCCAAATACTCCAAATCTCATAGCCGGCACAGGTCCTTCTGGCGGACGACCGGGCCGGGGGTTGCTTCCAGCGGAATTGGACACATTCTTCGAGGATAACAGGGCAAGCTAAAGCATGCCCCACAATGCGTGCGATATGGCGTGGGCAAACAAAACCGACACAGGAAAGAATGCCCGTGTTACGATCCGACGGTCTGCGCGGATGCCTTTCCGGTGGCTTTCAAGAGCGCGTCGAAGGCGGTCTGGAACTGCTGGAGTCCGTCTACCAGCAGCTTGTCGGTCACGGCCTTCATGGAGATCCCGGCGGCGGCCAGCGATTCCATCACGGCATGCGCCGCGGGCACGTCCTCGGCCAAGCTGGCGCGCAACTTGCCGTGGTCGCGGAAGGCGTCGAAGGTGGCGGGCGGGATGGTGTTGACAGTATCCGTGCCAATCAGCTCTTCCACATAGATGACGTCGCGATAGGCGGGGTTCTTGGAACTGGTGGAGGCCCACAGGAGGCGCTGTTTCTGCGCGCCCTGATGCGCCAGGGCGAGCCAGCGCGAGCTGCTGAGGATCTCATTGGATCGCTCATAGGTCACTTTGGCGTTGGCAATGGCGACCTTACCGGCCACTCCGGCCGCCTTGGCCGCGGGCATCGCGTCGATGGCAGTATCGATGCGGCTGACGAAGAAACTGGCGACGCTGGCAACGTGGCTGAGGTCCCCGCCCTGGGCGGCGCGGGCTTCCAGTCCTGCGATGTAGGCTTCCAGCACCTGCTCATAGACGGACTGAGAGAAGAGTAAGGTGACGTTGATGTTGATGCCTTCGGTGATGAGTTGCTGGAAGGCTGGAATGCCCTCAGGCGTGCCGGGGACCTTGACCATGAGGTTCTTGCGATCGACGGCTTTCCACAGGCGGCGAGCTTCTTCCAGGGTGCCCTCGGTATCGCGGGCCAGGCTGGGGGAAACTTCCAGGCTGACGTACCCATCGTGCGCCTGGGACGTTTTGTAGACCGGCGCCAGGGCATCCGCGGCGGCCTGGATGTCGCGGATGGCGATCTGTTCGTAGAGCGCCTTGGCGTCCAGGTTGCGGGATGCCGGATCTTCGAGCACATCCTTATAGTCGCTGCTGCCGGCGATGGCCTTCTCGAAGATGGCGGGATTGGAAGTCATGCCGCGCAATCCGTCTTCATCAATGAGGCGCTGTAGTTCGCCGCTGGTGATCAGGCTGCGGCGGATGTAGTCCAGCCACACGGATTGTCCGTACTGCCCCAAGGCCCGAAGCGGATTGGCCGTCGCGGCCGGATTGTTGATTGTCATCGTCATGGTGAAATTCCCCTCTCTAAGGCGCGGTGCGCGAGCGTGCGGTACCCGGAATCGCCCTGCTACTCCCAGTGTAGCGCGCTCCCGGGCGACCGGCTAGAGTGAAAGTCCCATTAAAATCTGCGCGATATCTGGTTTCCGACGCGCAAATCCGTATAATTGAACTCATGACAATCGTCAAACGGGTACCAATATACTTTGCGCTGGCGGCCGCCGCTCTGGCTCCGCCGGCTATGCTTGCCCAACCCCGCCATCCACGCTATCTGCATGCGCGTAGCGACCTGCGGCGCGCCATTCAGTTGATGCGCCTGCCGGACGAACCGAACGTGATGCGCGACATGCAGGAGGCCGCCGGGTTTACGGAGCGGGCTATCCGCGAAATTGACGTCGCCGCAGCGTTCGATCGCCGGGACATCGACGATCATCCGCCGGTGGATACGCGACTGGGGCGCGGCAGCCGCTTCCGCGAAATCCTTCGGCTAATCGATAGCGCGCGTAACGACATCAGCCGGGAAGAGGACAATCCGAGAGCTCGTGAGTGGCGCGGGCGCGCTTTTGGCATGCTCGACAATGCCGTGGCGCTGGTGCGCAAGGGCGGCTACGATAAGTTCCGGGATGAGACGGCCGCGCTGCCGCCGCCACCGCCCGAGCGGGAGCGATACCGCAATGAACCACCGCCCCCGCCAGTCGGCGCGCACCCGCGGTATCTGCACGCTATTTCCGATCTCCGTACTGCGCGGGCGCTTTTGTTCCGTCCGGATTGGCGCGATATCATGCGCAATCAGCGGGCCGCCGTTGAGGAGATTGACCGGGCCATTGGCGCGGCACGCGCAGCGGCGATTGACGATGGGAGGAACCCCAACGACTATCCGCCGGTGGATGCCCACCTGGGCTGGCGGGACCGCTTCACCAAAGCGATGGAGTTGCTCAATTCGGCGGAGCGCGATCTTTCCTTCGCGGAGGACAACCGCGCGGCAGCGGGCTGGCGCGCGGAGGCCCTGGCGAATGTTGTTAATGCCAAGAGGTTTGTCGCCAAAGCGCAAAACGAAGCATTCTGGCGCTGATGTTGGTATATGCCGGCGGGCAGGGGGTGAATTTGGGTGACCTGCCCGCCGGTAGCATTGTGGGGCAGGTTGTCAACC
>PMTT01000802.1 GCA_003167275.1 Bryobacterales bacterium
GCAGTACGAGAATACCGGGGATTAAGCGGGCCCCCCGACGAGCCGGGGTGCGGCAAGCGCGAGTGTTCTCTGCCCGCCGTGCCCGCAAAGATCGGCAGGAAAACGAGAATCGGGCGCGACGCCAGCAGGCCGACGGGGGCGTCGGCCGCGGACCAGGGGGTCCGCCCCACCAAGGGTGCTTTCAAAGGTGCTTGCGCCACGGAGACCCCGCGAATGTGACATGCTAAAGAGAGTTAATGGCAGATCACAAATTGCAGGTAATACCCCTCGGCGGGCTCGGCGAGTTCGGCATGAACATGACCGCCATCCGTTATGCCGACAACATCATCGTCGTGGATTGCGGCATGATGTTCCCCGAAGCCGAGCTCCTCGGCGTCGATCTCGTAATGCCCGATCTCACCTTCCTCAAGGAAAACCAGGCGCAGATCCGGGCCGTCATCCTCACCCACGGTCATGAAGACCACATCGGCGCCGTGCCCTACTTCCTTTCCGAAATCGATGTCCCCGTCTATGGCACCGATTTCACGCTGGCCCTGGTGGACCGGCGCCTGGAAGAGTACGACCTCGAAGAGGAGCCGCGCTTCATCCACGTCAAGCCCAAGCAGATCGTCGAGATCGGCCCTTTCAAGATCGAGTTCATCCATGTGACGCACTCCATCGTCAGCGCCGTCGCACTGGCCATCACCACTCCGCTCGGCGTCATCATCCACACCGGCGATTTCAAGGTCGATCCCACTCCCACCGATAACGAACTGTTCGACCTCCACACCCTGGCCGACTACGGCAAACGGGGCGTGCTGCTGCTGCTCTCCGATTCCACCAATTCGGACCGCCCGGGCTACACCGAATCGGAGCGCGCGGTCCGCCCGCGCATGGAGGAGATCTTCAACCGCGCCGAACGCCGCGTGGTGGTCTCCTGTTTCAGCTCCTCGATCCACCGCATTCAACTGGTGCTCGACCTGGCGCAGGAATTCGGGCGCCGCGTGGCGGTGGTTGGCCGCAGCATGGTGTCGGTGACGGAAATCGCGCACTCCCTGGGATTGCTCGATATTCCCGATGGGATTCTTTTGCGCCCCCAGGATGCCATGAACCTGCCGCCCGACAAGGTGGCGTTCCTGGTTTCGGGCACCCAGGGCGAGCCCATGTCCGCCCTCTCGCGCGTGGCCGTGGATAATCACAAGCACGTCTCGGTGGAGAAGGGCGATACCGTGGTGCTCAGCGCGCGCATCATTCCAGGCAACGAAAAAGCCATCTTCCGCATGATCGACCACATGGCGCGGCGCGGCGCAGATGTGATGTATGGCACCATGAACCCGCCGCTACACGTCTCCGGGCACGCCAGCGTGGAGGAGATGAAGCTGGTGCTGAACCTGGTCCGCCCGCGCTTCTTCATGCCGATCCACGGCGAGTACCGCCAGCTTACCAAGCACGCGCGCCTGGCCGATCACCTGCGCTTCGCGGGCCTGGAAGAAACCTTCGTGATGGAGACCGGCGACGTCCTGGAGATCGATCATCACGGCGCGCGCAAAGCCGGCCGCGTGCCCGTGGGGCGCGTGTGCATCGATTCCGGCTCAATCGACGACGTGGTACAGGAAGTGGTGATCCGCGACCGCCGGCACCTTTCGGAGGACGGCATCGTGCTGCCGATCATCGCCATCAACCGGCACACCGGCCGGATCGAAAGCCTGCCGGAGATTGTGAGCCGCGGCTTCGCCCGGGCGGAGGATGGTTCGACCTTCATGCAGAGCGCGCGGCAGGTCGTGGCCAAGACCTTGGAGGGCTCGAACCAGGAGGAGAAGACCGATTGGGGTGTCATGAAGGAGAAGATCCGCGCCGACCTGAAGCGCTTCATCGTGAAGGAAACGTCGCGCCGCCCGCTGATCATGCCAGTAATTCTGGAAGTGTAGCAAGTAGGACAGACGATCGTTTTTCGTCGTCTGTCAGCCGGCTGAAAGCCGGCCCCGCGCACGCGAATGATGTTTCCGACCTGAGCCCTGAGACGCTGGTGCGGGCTGACAGCCCGCTGACAGACGACAAAAAACGATCGTCTGTCCCACTGGACTCAGTACCTCCCAACTACCTCGAAGACGCCTCCGGCCTCCGCGGCCATGCCGACCGCGTCATTATCCCCTCCGACGAATCCGAAGTCGTCGCCGCCCTGCGCGAGGCTTCCGCTGCCGCCATCCCCGTGACCATCGCCGGCGCCGGCACCGGGGTCACCGGCGCGCGCGTCCCCTTCGGCGGATGGGTGCTCTCGCTCGAAAAGCTGAGCCACCTGGAAGTCCACCCGGGCTATGCCATCGCCGGGCCAGGCGTCCTCCTCCGCGACCTGCACGCTGCTGCCCAGCGGTCCGGCCAGTTCTATCCTCCCGACCCCACGGAGACTTCGGCCTCCATCGGCGGCACTATCTCCACCAACGCCAGCGGCTCGCGCAGCTTCCGCTATGGACCTACCCGGCGATGGGTGGAACGCCTCCGCGTCGTTCTGCTGGACGGGCGGGTCATGCCGGTAGCCCGTGGCGACGCCATCGATTTCGACCCCGGGACCATCCCGCTGCCCGACGTCACCAAGAACACCGCGGGCTACCTGCTGCGCCCCGGCATGGACTGGGTCGACCTGTTCGTGGGCTCCGAAGGCACGCTCGGCGTGGTGACCGAGGCGCGCCTGCGGCTTCTGCCGATTCCCCCGGCGGTGCTTGGCGGCGTGATCTTCTTTCCCTCCGACGAGGCGGCGGTCGATGCTGTCGAAGTGTGGCGCACTACGGCGTCGCCTCGCATGTTGGAGTATTTCGACGCGCTTTCGCTGGGGCTGCTGCGCCGCCGCTTCCCCGAGATCCCGACGGCCGCCCGCGCCGCCATCCTGTTGGAGCAGGAACTCCAGTCGGACGACGACCCCGAACTCGATGCCTGGCTCACGCGCATCGAGGAGTCCGAAGCGCTGGCCGACGACTCCTGGGTCGCGCTCACCCCCCGCGACCGCGAGCGCTTCCGCCATTTCCGCCACTCGCTGCCTGAGCTGGTCAACGACACGGTCCGCCAGAGCGGCGCAATGAAGATGAACACCGACTATGCCGTTCCCCTGGCACGCAACCGCGAAATGCTGGCCTTCTACCGTCAGCGCCTGGAAGCCGAATTCCCCGGCCGCTACTTGATCTTCGGCCACATCGGCGACGCGCATGTCCACGTCAACCTCTTCTCCGACCCGGCCAACCCCGGCCAGGCGACCGCTCTGCTGTTGGAACTCGCCCGGCAGGCGGTGGCGCTGGGCGGTACGGTGTCCGCCGAACACGGCCTCGGGAAGCGCAAGGCGCACCTGCTGAAGCTGCAGTACGCCCCTGAGCACCTGGAAGCCATGAAGGCCGTCAAGCGCCGTTTCGACCCGCAAGAGATCCTTGGCCGCGGTACCCTCGCGTTATGACTCAACCTCAAAAGCTCCGTTGGCTGGTCGCCGGCATCGGCGACATTTCAACCAGGCGGGTTCTGCCCGCGATTCTCGCTGAACCGCGCAGCACGCTCGCGGGCCTTGTCACGCGCGATCCGGCCAAAGCGGCGTCCTACGGCGTGCCCGCCTGGACGGATTTCGCCGTCGCCCTGGCGGAATGCCCGGCGGATGCGGTCTACGTCGCCACGCCACCCTTCCTGCATGCCTCGCAGACCATCGCCGCCCTGCGCGCCGGCAAACAGGTGCTCTGCGAAAAGCCCATGGCGATGGGGTATGCCGAAGCCCTGACCATGCAGCGGGCCGCCGAGGAGAGTGGCCTCACATTGGGGATTGCCTACTACCGGCGCACGTACCCCAAGGTGGCGCGTGCCCGGCAGTTGATCGAAAGCGGCGCCATCGGGCGTCCGGTGTTCGCCGAAGCCACGAATCACGGCTGGTCCGATCTGGCCGCTGGCTTCCGTGCCTGGATCGCCGATCCAAAACGGGCCGGCGGAGGCCCGCTCCGCGACATCGCCTGCCACCGCATCGACCTGTTCAACTACCTGTTCGGGAAGCCTGTGCGAGTCACCGGGCAGCTCTCGACGCTCGTGATGCCCGTCCAGGTGGAAGACAACGCCACGGTGCTGATCGAATACGAAAACGGTGTGCGCGGGATGGTGGATGTGCGATGGCATTCCCGCGTGCCGCGCGATGAGTTCCGTATCCGCGGCACCGAAGGCGAGCTCGAACTGACCCCGCTCAACGACCCGCAACTGGTCTCTCCCCAAGCCACCGAACAGATCCCCACTCACGTCAACATTCACTATCCCTGTGTGGAGGATTTCGTGAGCGCCCTCCTGGAGGGCCGCGCACCGGTCTCGAGCGCTCTCACCGCGCTCCCAACGGAGTGGGTGATGGAGCAGGTAGGTGGGGTATGCTTTAGCTTGCCGTCCCGGTAAAACCACATCTGAATCAATCGTCGAGTCAAACACAAAACCAACACAGGCAAGAATGCCCGTGCCACAACGGAGCTACGCCCCGATGACGAAATGC
>PMTT01000511.1:0-11159 GCA_003167275.1 Bryobacterales bacterium
ATCGCCAGTGGCCCTGTCGAAGGTGCTTGCAAGAACCTGATCAAAGATCGCATGGAACGCTCCGGTATGCGTTGGACCGAGCAGATGGCGGAGGCCATCGTACAACTGCGGGCCGTCTACCTCTCAGGAGACTTTGATCGCTACTGGCAATTCCACATCGATCAGGACCAGCGCCGGCTACACCCCTTCCGGACCGTGGTTC
Source organism: Bryobacterales bacterium (assembly GCA_003167275.1). Classification (GTDB taxonomy): domain Bacteria; phylum Acidobacteriota; class Terriglobia; order Bryobacterales; family Bryobacteraceae; genus JAIQFL01. The sequence continues at coordinate 203 of PMTT01000511.1, forward strand.
CAAAATAGCCACACCCAATTGACATGCTTTAACGTGGCATCGTTCATTCACTGGTCACCCTCGGATTGTCATGAGATTGGGAGATGCGATTAGGTGTATTTGGAGCTGTCCGCTTGGTTAGACGCAAACGACTTCTGAAATGTGCAGAGCAGTTGGGAGGCCAGGCCGTGCTGACGGGCGTCAAAGGCTCGCCCGGATCCGAGGAAGGCGCCGCGACCCCGGTCAAAGGCTCCGCACGCCAATTAGGGTCCGATTCCGGAACCAATTCCAACCGATCCATTCCGCTCCCCACCTTCTCCCCAAGTCAGTCACAACCAATATTCCAAGCCCCCTCAACCACATACAGGCATCCGGGAACGTTTTCGCCCGCTCGTCTGCTATAACCGAAGCAGGAATTCGACCGTCTTATCCGCCTCGCGTTCCACCCCCGGCAGAACAACCTGGGAAACAGACTCGCGGCCATCCAGGCCGCCAGAGGAGAACTCCGTCTATGGCCACCCAAGCCCAAATCGATGCCAACCGACTCAATGCGCAGAAGTCGACGGGGCCGCGCACCCCCGACGGCAAAGCCGCCATCCGTCAGAACGCCTTCCGCCACGGCTTTACCTCCAGCATTCCGGTGACACAGCGGGAAACGTTCGAAAAGGTTGAGGTTCAGCCACTCCTTGCCGCCTTCGTCGAAGAAAACCAACCCGTCGGCATCAATGAGGAGGTCCTGGTCTACCAGATGGCCGAGCATTTCTTGTTTCAACGGCGCGCCAGCGCCCTCCTTACTTCGGAAATCATTGACGCCGACTACGCCGAGAAGAATACTCCCGAGATCGCCCTCGTGCTGCGTTACCACACCACCGCCGTCCGGGGCTTCTCCAAGACCCTCAACGACCTCCGCAAGCTCCAGAAAGAACGTAAGTTACAGGAAATTGGCTTTGTNNTTGTTTCGCAGGAAGTCGAAGAGATCCCTGTTGAGACTCCCGCGGAACCCCAAACCCCACCTGCCGCACCCCCCGAATTGGCGCCGGAAGCCGCCACTCAGCCCATCCCGGCTCCATCACCCGCCGAACCCACCTCCACCCGCCCGTCCCAACCCCGGGAATCCACCGAAAAGGAACTCGCCAATCCGCCAGACACGCCCCCACAGGCTGCCCATCTGAATACAGATGAAGGTAAATGGAAACCAGGCGACATTCCCCGCTTCGAGCCCCGCAGCCTCGCTGATTCCCTGCACGATTTCTGCAACCCCGGCGTCAACCCGGCGAAGAGATCGTGACCAATGCGCAACTGGTCGATCCCGATTCTGATTGTGCTCGCTGGATTGCCCGTCTTTCCCCAGACCCCCGATACCAGGCCGGCGTTTGAAGTGGCCTCTATCAAACTGTGTAAGAACACGGATCATCCCCCGTCCCCGAGTTCTTCGCCCGGCAGGTTGAGTTTGGCCTGTTGGCCCTTGATCCGTTTGATCCAGGAGTCGTATGAGGTATTCGCGGCTGGTACAGTCGATCCTTTGAACCCGTCCTTTCCGTTGACTCCGGTCGAGGGTTTTCCGAACGGAATGTCTCCTGACCGGTATTCGATCGAGGCGAGGGCGGAAACTCCGCAGAGTATCGCAATGATGAGGGGCCCCATGATGCAGCGGCTGCTCGAAGACCGGTTTCATCTCAAGACTCATCGCGAGACCAGAGAGGTTCCGGTTTACATAATGACCGTGAGCAAGGATGGTCCCAAGCTCCAACCTACCAGGCAGGGCGGATGTAACCAGCTCGATACCTCAGATCTCACTCAGTCTCTGAATATCCCGCCCGGCGGCAAGCCTTGGTCATCGCCCCGCCCATAGAAGTGGAACGGCCTGGGCGTGGGAGGTAAGCGGCCTGAGTCTCGATGTCTTTTCCAAACTCCTCAACATCGCCGGCCGGCCGGTCATCGACCGGACCGGCTTAACCGGAACTTTCGACATCCATCTGGAATGGGAAGAGAACGATCCCAATGCGCCTCCACCCGAAGGCGCAGCCAGCGAACCTCGTAGCACGTCGATTGTTTCGGCGATCCGCAAACGGCTCGGACTTCAGCTAGACCCAGGCAAGGGCCCGCGTGAATTCCTCGTCATCGATCACGTGGAGCGGCCCCTCTGAGAACTGATCGTTCGATCGTCTATGGTCGCCCAGTCTAATTCGAGGCCAACCGACACAAATGCCAAACGTCCAGATGGAGACGGACACGGGGCTGAGCACGAAATCACACCGCTCGTGGACACCGCCTATGCTATCATTCGGATTGTGATATTTAAATCACGATTGCAGCCGGAGCGTTCTGCCTGTGGACCCGATTGCCAGAAGAGCAAAAAACTACCGCAATGCTGCAAACAAAAGCCCATTCCGGGAGTGGATTACGCGGAAGGTCGATGGTGCAACGCGCAACCGAGTTAACTCCAGGATCAGGCGAATCGAGGAGTTTGGAAATTATGGGGATTGTGAGCCGGTTGGTTCCGGCGTATACGAACTAAGGCTCGACACGGGCCCAGGCTATCGAGTGTATTTCGGGATCGACGGCAACGAAATCATCTTGCTTGGTGGAGGCGCTAAGGACAGCCAAAGTTCGGACATCAGGAAAGCTCAGGAATGCTGGGAAGACTATAATGCCTAAACGGACAACTGATTTTCGCGAAGACCTTCTGGCCGATCTGGCCGACCCACAAGAGGCCGCGCACTACCTGAACGCTGCGTTTGAGGATTCCACGGACATGTTCCTGGTTGCTCTTCGCGACGTTGCCGAAGCGCGACAGATGGCCCGAGTGGCGGAAGGGGCTGGCGTCGCAAGGGAGGCTCTCTATCGAATGCTCCGCAAGTCGGGAAACCCTACATACAACAGCCTGATCGGAGTCCTGAACGCCGTCGGGTTGCGGATCGTGTTTGAGCCAACCCGGTTGCCAGGCGGCTCCCCCCGCCAAAACACGTCGAAGACACCTGCCCCACGCACGGAGAAGAGCCGCTCGCACAAGGCTGGGGCCAAGAAACCAGTCCCCAAGGAACGAAGCTAGGCTTTGCGCATACGATCGGCGCCAAGACCCCCACCCCGCTAGCAGACTTTATCGTATGAATATCTGAAATGGCCCTCGGCGTGCTTGCTCCTTACCGATCACATGAGGAGGGCCCAACATGGCCAAAGGGTTTGTTGCCATTACTGTGGAACGCTGCAAGGGGTGTGGTTTCTGTGTAGAATTCTGCCCCACCCACGTCTTGGCGCTTTCATCTGCTTTTAATTCAAAAGGTTATCATGCGCCCCACGTCGTCGCTGGTGAGAAATGCAGCGGTTGCGACTTGTGCGGCATGTACTGTCCCGATTTCGCTATCTTCGGAGCTCGCTATGCACGCTGACCCTAAAGGTGTTCTCACGGGTGTCCATTTTCTAGACGGTGACCACGCCTGTTGTGAGGGAACACTCGCAGCGGGTGCGCGATTTTCCGCAGGGTACCCCATCACCCCCTCCACCGAGGTCGTCGAACGCTTTGCGTGGAGAATTCCAACCGTCGGCGGAATCTTCATCCAAATGGAGGACGAACTCGCCGCTTCCATCGCCATCCAGGGAGCCGTTTGGGGCGGAGCTAAGGCCTTCACCGTCACCTCCGGCCCCGGTTTTTCCCTAATGATGGAGCATATCGGGTACGCCGCCATGACCGAGACGCCCTGCGTCTTCGTCAATGTCCAGCGCGGCGGCCCCTCCACCGGACTGCCGACTCTGCCGGCCCAGGCCGACATGATGCAGGCCAGGTGGGGCTCGCATGGCGATTACGCCATCATCGCGCTTTGCCCCAATTCGCCCCAGGAGTGCTTCGACCTCACCATCCAGGGCTTCAACCTCTCCGAAGAGTTTCGCGTCCCGGTGATGATGATGCTCGATGAGTGCGTCGGCCACATGACCGAGAAGGTGGTGATCCCGGAAGCCGACCAAATCGAGGTCACGCCGCGTCGTTACACCAAGCTTCCTCCCGAGGAATTTCACCTCTTCGAGCCGCGCGAAGACCTGGTTCCCGACATGGTGAAGGCAGGCGACGGATATCGCTTTCACGTCACCGGCCTCACGCACGACGAGCGCGGCTACCCCAGCATGAACGTGGAAACGCAGGACGTCCAGGTGCGGCGCCTGCAGGACAAGCTGAAACCGCTGGCCAACGGACGCGCGCTATGCGAGACGGAAAACCTGGACGACGCCGAAGTGGTGGTGGTCTCCTACGGGATCACGTCGCGGGTGGCGCAGCGGGCCATCCAACTGGCCCGCGCCCAAGGGATTCGCGCCGGCAAGTTCCGCCTCATTTCGGCCTGGCCCTTCCCCGAACAGCGCATAAGCGATCTGGCCGGACGGGTGAAGGCTTTCGTGGTTCCCGAAATCAACCTGGGGCAGATGGTCCACGAGGTGGCCCGCGCGGCCGCCGGTAGAGCCGCCGTGATTCCCGTCAGCCACGCCGGGGGCAGTGTACACAACCCCGACGCCATTCTCAAAGCGATTGTGGAGGCAGCCCGATGAATCAAGTGACGCTCGAAATCCCTTACGAAATTCCAGTCGACGCCCACAACCCCGTGGAACCGTTTCTTCGCATGGACCGGATGCCGCACATCTGGTGTCCCGGATGCGGGATCGGCACTACGGTGAACTGCTTCACCCGCGCACTGCTGGATTCCAAGGCCAATCTGGACAAGGTCGCGGTGGTCTCTGGCATCGGCTGCACCGGCCGCGTGGCCGGGTATGCCAACCTCGACTCCTTCCACACGACGCACGGCCGCGCCCTGCCGTTCGCCACCGGACTAAAGCTCGCTAACCCCGAACTTCAGGTGGTGGTCTACTCGGGCGATGGCGACCTGTTCGCCATCGGCGGCAATCACTTCATCCATGCCGCGCGCCGCAACATGGACCTGAAAGTGATCTGCGTCAACAATCTGACTTACGCCATGACCGGCGGTCAGACGGCCCCCACTACGCCCGACCATGTGATCAGCGCGACGTCTCCTTATGGAGTGTTCGAGCCGTCCTTCAACCTGGTGGCGTTGGCGGAAGCCGCGGGCGCCTCCTATGTGGCGCGCTGGACTACCTACCACGTGAAGCAGCTCAGCCGTTCCATGGAAGAGGTGCTCAGTAAGAAGGGCTTCTGCTTCATCGAAGTCCTGTCGCCCTGCCCCACGCTGTATCAGCGTCGCAACAAGATGGGCGATGGGCTGGATGCCATGAAGTTCTACAAGCAAGTGAGTAAGATCCGTCATGGTGCGCCCACCAGTGAATGCGCACTGACTAAGTCTGGTGAGATTGTGGTGGGTAAGTTCGTGGATCGCGACCGCCCGGATTATCTGGAGCTGTTGCGTGGCCAAATGACCGAGTCGCTGGGCGACCGTTACGCGGAACCGGAGGTCTCATGCAGTTGCTAACCGAGATTAGAATTGGTGGATTTGGAGGTCAGGGAGTGATCCTGGCCGCCGCCGTGATCGGCAAGGCCGCCGCCATCTTCCAGGGCGGCTATGCCACCATGACTCAGAGCTTTGGCCCGGAGGCGCGCGGCGGTTCCTCGAGCGCGCAGGTGATCCTCTCGACCGAGCCGATTCTCTACCCCTACGTGGCGCATCCGGACGTCCTGGTGGTGATGAGCCAGGCGGCCTACACCACCTTCACCCCGCAGTTGAAGCCCGGCGGCATCCTGATCACAGAGCAGGAGATGGTGCGGGTGGACAAATACCCGAACGGGGTCCGCGCCTACGGAGTTCCCGCCACGCGCCTGGCCGAGGAGTTAGGCCGGAAGGTAGTCCTGAACATCGTGATGGTGGGCTTCTTCGGGGCAGTGACTAACCTGCTGGAGCCCGATGCACTACGCAAAGCTGTGGCCGATTCGGTTCCCCCGGCGATGCAGAAGCTGAATCTGCAGGCATTCGACAAGGGGTTCGAGTACGGCTCTGAGTTGATCGAGAAACTGGCCGAGAACGGATACGGGGAAGAGTTGGTTTCGCTGGAATCGGCCTGAAGAGCAGGGGCGGCTCTCTTCTTCGGTGAATCGCCTGCGAGCGAGCCGCCTTCCCCAACTCCCCAACCCTGACCCCTGGTGGTGGACCGTGCCGCACGGGGCGCCGGTGAGGAAGTCACCAAGAGCGGATCGTCTAAGGTTTGCCGAGCATGCTCGCCACATGCTGTTTCAATTTCGCCAACAGCCGCTTGCAGCCCATCGGTGTGTACTCATACTGTAGGACGCGACGGTGCCGAAGATCAAAAGGGATGTCCTCGATTGACATAGAGAGGAGTAATACCGGTTTCCGTAGTGTGTGCGCGATACCAACCTCGTAGAACACATTTGGATTTTGCCCGGTCAGGTCCGCCACGATCAAATCCGCCGACGAAATGCTGGTGCGTACGTCCTCCATTATCACATTGGATCCGAAAATGTCGTCTCCCCTCTGGCAGTCGAGTTCGCATTCCCTCAAAGCTGGCAGCAGGAACTCAGCATAGAGTTCCTCAAGATCCTGCTTCCCAAAGGGCATGATGATGAAGCACTTCGGATGCTCTTTCGTGATGCTGGGGCTGTTCTGTGCCGGTTCCTGAGAATCCATCAACTTCCCGACCAGCACGGTCAATTCCTGCAGTTTCTCGCGGAGCATCTCCGGGTCGACGCCGCTCCGCGGGGCGCCGGGAAGGCTACCCACCTGCGGGCGCCCATAGCTGGCTCGCGGCCTCGATCACGTCCTGCATCCCGCCTTCTCGATCCTTTGTTAAATCAGCCCAATTCAAATAACTAAGGAACCCGCTGACCTTGCAGGGTTCTATCATAACTGGGATGATTGGCATCTTCTTGGCCGCCGCTGCCGCAGTCTCTGTCTGCGCCCATTGGGATTCGAAGAACGCCGGAGACATCACAGCCACCACAAGGTTGGATTCGCTGAGCGCTTGATCTATGGCGTTCGTCCAAGACGCGGCAGCGGGGAGCGCTTCTACGTCCCTCCAGACATCGAATCCGCGTACTCCAAGATAATTGGATATCCATTTTGCCCAGCCCTCATCCCGGTGAGCGGAGCAAACAAAGATTCGAGGCTGGCCCCCAGACGGCTTTTGCGATGAATTCTGCTGCACTTTATCAACATACCACTACTGGTGGGCGTCGCCTCTTTTTGCGCCTTCCCGCGGCCTCTGCGCACGCTTCGGGCCAGTCAACTCCTCCCCCCACCCTTGCTTGCGCGAAGATTAGGCATGGCCACTTCCTCATCCGTGTATTCGCCTCCGGCGTTCCTGTTCGATCTCGATGGCACCCTCGTCGACAGTGTCTACCAACACGTGCTGGCATGGCGCGAGGCGCTGGAAGATACGGGTATGGAACTGTCAGTGTGGCGCATTCATCGCCGGATCGGTATGAGCGGCGGCCTCTTCTTAAACGCCCTGTTGCGAGAGACCGGAGCGCAGCTTACCGGCGCCGATATCGAGCGCTTGCAGAGCCTTCACGCCGAGGCCTACAAGCGAATCTCCCCGCAGGTGCGCCCTCTCCCGGGCGCAAGAGAACTCCTGGATGCTCTTGCCGGGGCGGGTGTGCCGCACGCCATCGCAACCAGCGGCCGGATGGACACCGCCCGCACCATCCTGGATCTGCTGGGTGTTCGTCCCGACCTCCCGGTGATCACGCGGGACCTGGTGCGATATGCCAAGCCCGACCCGGATCTGTTTCTGGCAGCCGCCGACCGCCTGGGCGTATCGATTCACAACTGCGTGGTGGTGGGCGACAGCGTGTGGGACCTTCTGGCCGCTCAACGGGCGCGTGCGCTACCAGTCGGATTGCTGTCGGGCGGCTACGGGCAGGAGGAACTCGAACGGGCCGGTGCATATCGCGTGTATGAAGACCCGCGCGATTTGCTCAATCATCTCGATGAGATTGGCGTCAGAATATCGAACTGGACGGCATGAGTGAGAGGGCGTGAATGTGGCCAGCCCAACCCAAGAAGCAGATCTACACTTACGCCAGTGCAGCCTTCACAAATCCCAGACACTTTCTGACTTCTTCCTGCGGCGTCCCGAGTCCCAGGTACTCGTATTCGATAAACACCGGGATCGGGAGCTTCTTCTCCTTAATTAGAGTCAGTACGTCTTTGATGGGGGTGTCACCCTCGCCGAACTGTTCGTTCGTGCCTCCGTTGCGGGTGCGGTCTTTGAGCTGGATGTGCGAGATGCCGGCGTGGTTCTCCTGGATGAAGGCCACCGCCTCAAAGTTGGCCGCCGTGAAGTGGCCAATGTCGAGATTCAGCCGGAAATTCTTCGAGATCGCAAGCGCCGTCCGGAAGCTCTGCGGAGTGGCGATGGCGTTGGGGTCATTCACATTCGCGGTGTTGTGCAGCGCCACTGTCATCTCATGCTTCTCCGCAAAGGGCGCGAGGCGGCGGGCGCCGCCCAGAGTGGTCGGCCAAGCCATCACACGCACGCCGAGCGCCTTCGCCTGCTGGAAGGTCACCTCGATCTCCTCGTCGGTGAACTGCTCGTCATAATCCACGCGGTAGGCGAACAAGCTCATCCCGGCTGCCTGGAATTTGGCGCGGACTGCCTCGTGGTTCCGGGGGGGCGTGGCCAGCCGCCAGCGCCGCAGATCGTTTCGGACTGCCAGTTTTGCGGCGGCCACCTGTTCGGGAGTGGGCGCGGTGATCGGCGGAGGATAAGCCGAGGGCGGCGGCGGAACAGCGGGTCCGCTGTTCGGTCCGCCAGGCTCTGTGTTCGCCGACGAAAGTTCGATCTCCCGCGCGCCGGCAAATTCGAGGGCCTTGATGATGCCGTCCACGTTGTCCAGACCAGGGGTGCGCACCTGATCGCGGAAGCTGTACGTGTCGACCCCAACCTGCACGCCGTTCAGTGCCGGATCGCCAGGCGCGCTCCACGCGGCAGACGCAGGAACTGTGGCCAATACCATCTTTCCGAAATCACGTCTGGATACCATAAGGTCTCCCCTCCGCCCGGCAACCGCTCCCTGACGGTCGCGGCTCGGCAACTCCGTCTGAATCCGCACGACCTGAACCGAGCCGCGACCGTGAGGGAGCGGTTGCTGACGTTTCCCAAATCCGTTCCAGCACCGGCTACCGGATAGCGTCGATTATAATCGTTTTCAATGCCCACAAGGTTGCCAATCCGGCAGCACCACCTCCGTTTGTGCCGGATCGGCCTGTTGTCGGTGGCCGCCATCGTCGTCTCCCCGGCGGCGAACAACGGGTGCCCCGACCGCCCCGTGCGGTCGATCTCCTCCTCCGCGACGCCCGCCGACGTGTGCATTCCCGACGGCTTCATCGATGTTCCCGTCAACTACTTCGACGACTACGCGTGGCGCGCGTTTCTGGCCATGGTGTGGCCGGCGGCTCCGGGCCATCGCGGCATGGCCGACGTCAAAAAGCCGTTGGGCGCTGCCGGACCACTCGTGTTTGAGACGCTGAAATCGCTGTGGGAAGTCTTCCACGAAGACGGTTCGGCCCCGGCGTCCGACTTCCAGACCTACGACAGCGCCGCCCACAACGCCTGCCAGGTAAAACCCCAGTTCGGCGATCTGGTGCTCGCCTCCTTTTCAGGCATCGACGAGATCGGGCAGGCGGGGGCCGGCGAACTTGCCGGACCGCTGGCGGCGCAGAACGGCCGGTACGTCCGCTACCAGACGTTGTACAACCAGGCGGCCTTCGATTTCATCGTGCGCAACCGCTATTACCTGCGCAGCGCCCTGCCCGAGGTGCCGAGCCCGCGCCCGACCACGCCGGTGATAGAGTTCCCCGTCGGATCCCTCGTCCTGAAGGCCGCCTGGCTGGACATGGCTGGTTTCCCAGCCGAGCAGGTCAAGCGCTATTACACCCGCCGCGCCATCGTGCGCGACCCGGGCACCGGCGCATGCTCGCGCGTGACCGTGGGGCTCGTGGGCTTGCACCTGGTGCAGAAGACGGCCAGCCGCCCCCAGTGGATCTGGTCTTCCTACGAGCAGATCGATAGCGCGCCGCCTTCGCGCTTCGGCGACCCTGTGAAGTTCACTTTCCACGATGGCGGCAAGGCGCCCATGCCTGCCGAGAACCCGCTCTCCCTGGCGCCACTCGCGCCCGAACCGGTGACGCCCTTCAACGTGGAGAGGCCGTTCTTCGCCCGGGTACACCCCAAGACCGAGCTCACCAACTATCAGTATCAGGAGCTCCTGAAGAACACGGTCTGGCAGTATTACGGCATCGTGGTGACGCAGTGGCCGCGCATGGAAGGTAACCAGGCGCTGCCCGTGCCCGCCACGCAGAACGGCGACATCACCAACACCTTTCCCGGCGCCGGCGCTTTCTCCGCCTTCTCCAACGTGACCATGGAGACCTTCGACCAATCGCGTCCGCAGTTGGGATGCATGAGCTGCCACAACCAGGCCCGGCTGCCGGCCGACTTCATGTGGTCTGTGCTGGATCATGCATATCCGGCAAAAATCGCACCGGCCCCTGCGGCGGTGCGTAACAAAACCGCCCAATGAGACGCCCTTCACCCATCGGCTAACCGTAGTAGCATGGTGGGACAGACGATCGTTTTTTGTCGTCTGTCAACCGGTAACCGGCGGCGACCGCCGGCGTTACGTGCAAGAACGCGGACGCGATAATCGTATCGTCGGCCGGGACCGCCGGCGCGACAGAGAGGGAGACCCTGTGGATCTTACCAGACGTGATTTAGGGAAACTGGCCTTGGCTGCCATCCCGGCATCGAGATTGCTTGCCAAGCCCAATTCGAATTTCGATGGCGTGCAGGTCGGTGTCATCACCTACAGCTATCGTTCCATGCCGGGCGCCAACGACGCCGAGGCGCTTCTGAAATACATCGTGGATTCGGGCCTCAGCGGGATCGAGCTGATGGCTCCGGCCGCGGAGATCTACGCCGGTTCGCCGGCGGCTGCCGGCCGCGGCGGTGGAGGCGGAGGCGGCGGACAGGGTCGCGGACCCGGCGGCGGCGGACCGGGCAGGGCCGC
>PMTT01000511.1:11197-24240 GCA_003167275.1 Bryobacterales bacterium
TCCGTCTCGATGGACAAGTACAAGGCCATGCGCAAGATGTACAACGATGCCGGCGTGAACATTTATGCCTTCAAGCTGGAGCCCACTCCGGCCATGTCCGACGAGGAATATGAATATATCTTCCACGTGGCGGATACGCTGGGCGCCAATCACGTAACCCTGGAACTCTCCACCAACGCCGCCTTCACGCAGCGCATCGGCGACTTCGCCGCCAAGAAGAACATGGTGGTGGCCTATCACGCGCACACCCAGGCCACGATCACGGCGTGGGATGCGGTGCTGGCTCAGTCCAAGGGCAACGCCGTGAACCTGGATTGCGGACACTACGTGGCCGGCACCAGCGAGAGTCCGATTCCGGTGATCCAGAAGCTCCACGACCGCATCGCGAGCATCCACCTGAAGGATCGCAAAAAGGCCTCGAACGGCGGCGACAATCTCCCTTGGGGCCAGGGTGAGACGCCCATCAAGGAGATCCTCACGCTCATGCGGAAAGAGAAGTACAAGTTCCCGGCCAGCATCGAGTTGGAATACCAGATTCCCGAGGGATCCGACGCGGTGGTCGAGACCTCCAAGTGCGTGCAGTTCTGCAAGAACGCGCTAGCATAGTTCTTGGTGGGGCGGACCCCTTGGTCCGCGCGGGTCCCCCCGGACCCGCTGTCGCCGTTGAATCGTCATCCGGCGCGATGCCAGCAGGCCGACGGGGGCGTCGGCCGCGGACCAGGGGTCCGCCCCACCAGCGGTCAGCTCAGACTCCAGCCTCTCCGAGCGGCCGGGCGAACAGGATGGTCGGTTGGCCTTTGTAAGTGGTTCGTACGGATTCCTGAAACCCGCATTTCTCCGCGACCCGCAGAGACGCCCGGTTCTCCGGGTGGATCAGGCATACGGTTCGCCGGGCGCTGAAGTGCGCTGTGCCCCAGTCAATTGCCGCTCGCACAGCCTCCGTGGCGTAGCCCTTGCCGTGCACGTGGGAGGCCAGTACCCATCCCAGTTCCGGCAGTCCTTGGATAGACGGCTGGAGGTCACGCTTGTAATCGGCAAACCCCAGGTCGCCGATGAACTGGCCGGTGACCTTTTCTTCGACGGCCCAGTAACCGAAGCCCAACCACGACCAGTGCCCCACGTAACGCAGCAACCGGGTCCAAACATCTTCCCCGGAAAAGGGCTTGCCTCCAAAGTAACGAGTCACGACGGGATCGGCCCACATTGCGGCGCAAGCATCGAAATCGTCGATCCGATGGCCGCGCAGTCGGAGGCGTTCGGTTTCGACGACGGGCACTCCAGTCGGGGGTTGGGAAGAATTGGGCATGAGGACAGCTTACCTGCTTGCCCCACGGGCTGGGCAGAAGAGTGACCTCGGAAGGCGTTACGATAGGGGTGATGAAGGAACTGCTTCCTTTGACACCCAAGCAACTGGCCAGGGCGGAAGATCGTTTGCGAAATCCGCGTCCTGGAAGCCGTATCGAAGCCGCCAAACGGTACGGCGTTGACCTGACGCTTCTCATAGAGAATCTCCGCCTTTCCCCGGCGGAACGTGTTCGCGCCATGCTCGAAGTGTCCGAGGTGGTCGAGCAGGTGCGGGGCGCGGCGCGGCACGTAAGGAGACACCGCATTCCTTCCGGACATGCTCGGCCTGCGTAGCACACTCCCCATGGTATCTTCGGGAACATGGGACTTGAGGAAAGGCGCGCAATCAAAGCCGCCCAGGACGGGTGGCTTCCCCAAAAACAAGCCGAGATCCAGGATCTGTGCGGCGCCGATGTTTCGTTTTCCATCGATTGGCCTTCGTTCGATGGCGACCTGCAGGGCATCAATTGGCTCGAATTCAATGGGCCCCAACAGGTGTGCATCGCTCTCCGCACCGTCGGCGCCGACCTTGGGCGCGCGGCATTTGGCAGCCTGAAGAAGGTCGTCGTCAGGAACGTGCGGGAGGCGGAACAAAAGGATCTCTCGTTTTCCGACGGAGTGCTCACGCTCACTTGCGCGTACGCCAAGAGCCCCAGCGGCCGCTTCTCGGGCGGCGAGATCGCTGAGTTCCTCACCCGGAGTTTGGGACTCGCGGAACGACGCGAGCTCCAGGCGGCGGTGGCCGGATGGCTTCCCCAACAACAGGCCGAACTCAACCAACTTTGCGGCGGCGATGTGCCGTACGACATCGACTGGGCGTCGTTCTTCGGCGATTCCCAAGGGCTCAATTGGCTGGAGTACAACGGCCCTCAGCAGGTGTGCAACGCCTTTCGCACCATAGCTACCGACGATCTGGGGCGGGAAGCGCTCCGCGACGTGAAGAAGGTCCTTGTCCGGAACGTGCCCGAGGTGGAGCAAAAGCAGCTTTCGTTTTCCGAGGGAGTGCTCACCCTCACCTGCGCCTTTGCCAAAAGCCCGGGTGGACGGTTTGCTTACGGTGAGATCGCCGAGTGTCTCCTCAAGGGCCTGTGACGGGCCGTACTCGAAGGTCTGCCGGAAGATGGGCAACCGCAACCCAGGTTCCCACGTCTGTTCTCCAGGATGCCCCGTACGGCTTTTTGGCTCACCCGAATTGCGTACGGCTCCGCGCATCTGAGAAACTGGCTCTTCATGCCCTCGAAGCTGTTGTGGCTGCTGCCCCTGGTCTGGGCCCCGATCGCGATACCGCAGAGCAACAACCTGCCACCCAAGGAGACCCTGTACTACAACATCGAGTGGCGCCTGATTTCGGCCGGGAAGGCCAGGATCGAATGGACGCCTCAGCCGCAACTTCGTGTGCCCTCGCAGGTCCATTTTCACCTGGAATCGGTCGGGCTGGTCTCCAAGCTGTTCAAGGTGGAGGACGAGTACAACGCCCTTCTCAATCCTGGTTACTGCGCGCAAGCCGTGCAAATGACGGCGCATGAGGGCGTCCGACAGCGCGACACCAAGGTCACCTTCAACACCGAGGCGATGAACAAGGCCACTTACCTGGAGCGCGACCTCGTCAAGAACAGCGTTCTTCTCAACCAGGAGATCGATGTTCCGCCGTGTGTGCACGACGTGCTGGGCGGGCTGTTCGTCCTGCGCTCATTGAATCTGGAGCCCAATCAGAGCACCGAGATCGCGGTGAGCGACGGCAAGAAGAGCGCGATGGTGAAGGTGGATGCGCAAGTACGCGAAGACATCAAGACGCCGGAGGGCACGTTCAAGACCATCCGTTACGAGGTTTACATCTTCAACAATGTCATCTACCGCCGTTCGGCACACATTACGTTATGGCTGACCGACGACCGCCGGAAACTCCCCGTCCAGATCCGCGTCCGCCTGCAGTTTACGATTGGCACCATCACCCTACAACTCGAAAAGCATGAGTAGCGTGGCACGGGCATTCTTGCCTGTGTTGGTTGGGCTGCGGTTGGCGGGCAATGACGAAGAAAACCAACACAGGCAAGAATGCCTGTGCCACGCTACTCGCGCAAGGTTCGCACCGGGTCGATTCGCGCGGCCCGCCGCGCCGGCAGCCAGGCTGCCAACAGCGCTACCACTGACAGCATCGAGGCAGCCGCAACGAAACTCCACCAATCCCGGCCGCGTGCCTCGAACAACATCGAGCTGAGTAAACGCGTCGCCGCGATCGAACCGGCCAGCCCCAGGCACAAACCGGCGGCGGTCCAACGCGCGGCGTGCCGCAGGAACAGCCCGATCACCCCGGCAGGCGTCGCCCCTAACGCCATTCGGACCCCCACCTCCCGGGTTCGCTGGCTTACCAGGAAAGCGATCACCCCGTAGATTCCGATTGCAGCCAGCACCATGCCCGTGGCGGCAAAACCGGCCAGCAGCATCGCGTTGAAGCGAGGCCCCACCGTCAATTCCCGGACCCGCTCCCCCATCGTCTCAATCTCGACCGGAAGGGCGGGGTCCAGTTCGGCGATATTGGCACGGATAGACGCGGCCACGGCTTGCGGATCGAGCGGGCTGCGCACCAACACACTCGCCGAGCGCACGCCCGAGCCGTCCCCGAAGATCTCGTCGGGGGCGTGCTTGCGGACCACGTAATACTCGGGCTCCGGTGGTTGGTCCAAGCCGCGGCCGCGGACATCGCCCACCACACCGGCCACGGTGTGCCACTCGCCTTTGGCGGATGGAAACATGCGTTGGCCGATGGGATCCCGTCCGGGAAAGAGCCGTTGCGCCAGCGTTTGGTTGATCACGATGGCGGGCGCGCCGGGTCCGCGATCCTGCTCGTTGAAGGTGCGGCCGCGCAAGATCGGAATGCCCAGCGCGCCGAAGTATCCCGGCGTGATGTAGCGCCACGACACGCCTCCGCCCACTCCCTCCGGCAGGCGTGGACGCCCTTCCACGCTGAGCGCGGAGAAAGGTGTCCCCCCGGTGCCGCCGAATGGTGGAATGGAACTCCCGATGGCCACAGCCGTCGCGGGCATGCGGTTCAATCGCGATTCCAGCCCTTCGTAGAACGCCAGCACTCGGGCCTGGTTGTAGGTATTACGCAAGACGAAATGGGCCGTGACGGCATGGTCCGGGTCGATGCCCAGCGGTACCTGTTCCATGCGCCAGAGCGCTCCGAGCAGCAGCCCGGCGCCCGTCAACAAGACCAGTGACGCCGCGATCTGTGCCGCGATCAGCGCGTGGCGCAACAGGCCGCGGAACGATGCGATGGACCGTCCCCCACAGAGCGCTTCGGCATCCGGACGCTCCAGCGCCGGCGCCAGTCCGAAGAGAATGCCGGAGACTGCCGAGACTGCCACCGTGAACAGCAGCACGCGCGCGTCCAGCGTGGCTTGCTCCAGGCGCGTGATGCCGTTGGGAGCCATCGCGATAAAGAAGCGCAGCAGCGCCCAGGCCAGCGAACATCCGGCGGCAGCCCCGGCGACCGCCAGCAGCAGGCTTTCGGTGAGCGCCTGGCGGATCAGGCGAGCCCGTCCCGCGCCCAGTGCGTGGCGCACAGCAAGTTCCCGGCGGCGGCTGGCCGAACGCGCCAACAGGAGGTTGGCCACGTTGGCGCACGACATCAGCAGCACCAGCACCACCGCCACCAGCAGCACCCAGGAAGCCGTGCGCACATTGGCGATCTGGCGGTCCCGCAAGGGCCGGACCACCAGCGCCATCCTGGGGCGGTATTCCGGGGGGAGATGCTGCGACTCTTCCGCGAACAACGCCTGCAGGGCTTCCTTCGCCTGTTCCACCGAGACGCCTGGCTTGAGCCGCGCGAACGCGCGCCCGGCCTGGTTCGGAAGCAGCCCTTCAGGCATCAACAGGTCGACCCGGCTCAAGTTGAAGAGTTCGAAATCGCTGGGCAGGATGCCGATGATGGTAGTGGGCTTCTCGTCGATGGGGATCGACCGGCCAAGGATCTCCCGGTCCCCGGCGAAGCGGCTCATCCAGAATCCGTAAGTCAGCAGGGCGAATCGGGGCGCGTTCGGCACGTCCTCCGAGGCGGTAAAATTGCGCCCGGCCAACGGATGAATTCCGAAAGTGGGCAGGAACGTGGAATCGACCAGCGTGCATTGCAAGCGCTCCGGATTGGCTTCCGTGAGGTCGCACGCGGACGTGAATCCGAACGACGCCATGCTCGAAAACGGTGTCTGGCGGTCGCGAAACTGCAGATAGGCCGGGCCCATCAGGAATTCGTTGGTATCGGCGGCCGTCAGCATCCCGACCGAAACCAGCCGGTCGGCTTGCGGGTAGGGAAGCGGGCGAAAGAGGATGCGATCCACCACGCTGAAAACCGCGGTGGAGGCTCCCACGCCCAAGGCCACAGTGACGATGGCGGTGATGGTGAAGACGGGCGCGCGGCGGAAACTTCGCAGCCCGTAGCGGATGTCCTGCCCGAGCGCGCCGGTCCACCATGCGCGATGCACCGCGCGGGTGTCCTCTTCGATGTGCGCCGAATTGCCGAGCCGGCGGCGGGCGTCGAGGCGCGCCTGGGTGGGCGGCATTCCCTCGGCCGCATTTAGGTCCGCCCGCATCTCCAGGTGCGATTGGATCTCTTCGTGGATTTCCTGCGCCCGCCCCGGCCGGCGAAGGATGCGTTGTAGCCAGTGGATCATGCGAACCTCAGCACCTTTCCGACGCCCTTGGCGAGCGAGGCCCAATTCTCCTCCGCCTCGCCGAGCCTCTTCCGCCCGGAGGCCGTCAGGGCATAGACCCGCGCGCGCCGGCCATTGGCGGTGATCTTCCACACCGCGGTCACGAGCTGGTTGCGTTCCAGGCGGTGCAGGGCGGGATACAGCGAGCCTTCCTCCACGCGCAGCAATCCTTCGGAAGCTTCCTGAATGTGCAGGGTGATCCCGAATCCGTGGTTGGCTCCAAGGTCGAGGGTCTTGAGGATCAGAAGTTCGAGGGTGCCTTGGAGGGAATCGGCCGGCTTGGGCGAGTTTACCATAGCGCTCTAGGGTAGAGCTCTATGGTAGCACAGGCATTCGTCCTGTGTTACAGGGATCAATTCACCCAGGTGGAAGATTGCAGGCTGGCGCGGCCGCGCAGACTGTCTCTCGTGAGGCTCTCGGTGCTGTCGCTGCGAGAGGACGGGGGCCAGTCGATGTGTACCGGATCCCGATTCTCCGAGAACCATTGGCCATGCCGGCACTGGAATTCCGCCGCGTCATCCCAATTCTGGAGTGCAACCCGTAACCGGCCGCCGCTGACTGACAGGACAACACCTTCAACATCGAAGCCGGGGCTGAAAGAAATAGTGATCTGCATTCGCGTACGTCTCTGTCGAAGAACCACTAGCCAGATCATCTCACGAGTTCTCGAAAAACTCACTGTTATGAAGGTACTGGGAGGCTCATAACGGAGGTGAACTAACAGGAACATACCGTATGACGGATAACGCCGGTAGGGTATGCTTTAGCTTGCCAAGTCTCGATTTGATTGGACTGGTGGGCAAGCTAAAGCATACCCCACAAGTTATGGCTTGGGCTGAACCGTGATCTTGGCGGGCGGGCTAGCTATCCCGTTTACCGTCACGACCACTGGCTGATCGCCCACCGGGACCGATGCCGGCACAAGGAAACTCACCTGCATCACGCTGTGCTGGGACGGAGCGAGGCCAGTCGTCTGGAGGAACGTGTCCACCCCGCCGACCGTCACCGTGAGCGGCAGCACCGGCTTGAACGCTCCGGTCGCTGCCGCCGACGGCACGAAGCCGTCTGAAATCGCCGGGCTGACCTCGCCCGCCCCGGACAGTAGCAGGGTCGCCGTGCCCCCCTGCAGCACGGTCGCCTGCGACGCCAGGAAACCGTTCGCGTCGGTGAAAATGCTCGGAGCCGAAGGCGCGATATTGACCTGAAATGCCGCGATCTGCCCGTTGTTGTTGACTCCCAACATGGCAGGCCCGGTTCCCACCTCGTAGGGGACCTCAATATTGATCTGTGTGGGCGAGAGATAGACCAGTTCCGCCGCCGCGCCATTCAAAGTAACCGAAACGCCGCCGCTGGAGAAACTGGTTCCCGGCCGTATGGTGGTGCTCGACAGGTTCGTTCCGTAGATCGTCATCAACTCGCCGGGACTGCCGATGGTCCCGGTGGAGGCGGAGTTGACCACCGCGGTGATGGTCGTTCCGGAAGTGTTACCCAGCACGAACATCACCGGCACATTGATCCACTGGGGGATGGCATTCTGCGATTGCAGAACGATGGTGGCCCGGTAAACACCAGGTTCAAAACCGGTGCCCGAAGCCGCCAGCGAGATCTGTCCCGGCCCGATCCCCGAGTACTGCGAGAGCGTCAGCCAGGAACTGGTTCGATTCGCGGGATAAATGGCGGCCGTCCACTGCTGGGTCTTATCGGAGATGGCGACAGCCAGACTCGCCGTCGCGGGCTTACTGGCGTCGGCCGCCGTCAGCTTGACGGTCGCCGGGGTGGCGGAGAGCTTCACCGGGTTTGCCGGGGGCCCGACCAGAGAGATCGCGATGTTCGTGAAGATCTCATTGCTCAGGAACACGGCGATCGAGTCAGTTACCGGCGGTGTGATTCCTCCATAACAGATCGTGCCTTGTAGCGAACCGTAAGGATACAGGCGCTCCGTTCCGAAGATCGCGGGAGCCCGTGCGGTGATGTCGACGCTGCCTTGGAACAGGCTGCTGATCGACAGCGGAAAACCGCCCTGATCGTCGATATTCACCTGTACTGCCCATTGGCACGAAGGGTCGGCGGCGGTGTTCTGCGTAATGGTCAGAGGGGTCGCCGCCAGATTGAAGTACACTTGCGTGCCGGCCGGGTTATAGTTCACGGTAAACTGACGGGACCACGACTGCCCGGCCGCGTCGATACCGCTTACTACGAACGTGCGAGACGCCGGCACAGTCAGGTTCCGCAGGACTACGGTGTAGCTGTTGGTGCTCTTCGGTGCAATCTCCACCGAGGGAAACGACTGCGCCAATGGCTGCGGCGCGCCGTCGATGGTGAAACCAGTGATGCGGGCTGCCACTCCCGCGACTTCCTGCAGGATGAAACTGGTGGTCCAACTCAAACCTTGGGCATCGGGAGGGTTGGGCAAGACCGTATCGGGCCACGACGCAATGATGGCAGCCGCACCGGCGGGGGGGGCCACCTGAATAGTCTTGGTAGTACCCCCGCTGCTGAAGGCCGCATCGCCGGAATACTCCGCGGTTATCGAGAGAATGCCGATGCCCTGCAGCATGTAACCCGGGAAGTAGAAATCGGCTACCTGTTGGCCGTTGCGTGAGGTCAGCGCAGCGGTCCCTAGCGAAACGCCGCCGATGCCGGTGCTGAAGCTGACCGTGCCGGTCGGCGTGCCGCTGCCGCTCACGGGGTAAACCCCCGCGGTCAGCGCCACGGTATCGTCCGGTCCCACTTTGGCAGCGCTCATCGAAAGCACTACTGTCACCGCTTGCGTCTTGGTATTCCAGAGCGTCACGAAGTTGTTGGCGTCGATGGAGCCCAGGCCGGTGGCCATGTCATAGCCTGGCGCCGCCGAATAACCAAATGAGCCCGTGAGGCAGTCCGGGCTTCCTTGCGAACACGGCACGAGGTTGTTCCCTGCCGTGATGTCGTGGAAAGCCGAGGGTGCGCTCTGCGCCAGGCGATAGAGCTGCGGGTTGATGTTGCCAAGCCCCGGCTGTTTCTGGAAGCCCTTGCTAACCTGGTACTGGTTGAGCAGCGCGAGGATGCCTGCCATGGAGGGCGTCGAAGCCGAAGTTCCGTAAACTTGGATGGTGCTGCCAAAGTAGGTGACTAAATAGGCATCGTGCCCGGCTGCCGTCAGAGCGATATCCGGCACGTGCCGCACGCCATCGTTGGGTACGCCGGGGCCGATCTGCCAGGAGGGCTGGGAGTAATAAACGCTGGCGCCGCCGCCGGTCGAAATAAGCCCGCCCGGATTAGACTCGTTCCAGGCCGCTTCCGGTATGTAGGAGAGTGCTGAGCCGGAATTGGAATCGTTGGTGGTTGCCCAGTAGGTGCCCGTCCCTTCCACGAATTGCGTACCGCCGACTCCGGTGACCTCTGGCATGACTGCGGGCCAGTCCACCGCGGGGCCCTGCGTCGCGAATTTGAAACCCACAAAGCCATCGCATATGGCGGAGCCGGCATCGCCCGACGCAGCCAGGATGGTTATCCCTTGTGCGTTGGCCTGCTGGGCGATGGAGCGAAGGGCCGGTGGGCCAAAGATTTCACAGGTTCCGTAGCTCAAGGTGATCACCGGGGCCACATTCACGCTGATGGCCGCGGCCATCGCAGTGAACGCGTTCGGCCCATAGATGTAGTAAATCGTGGCATTGGGCGCAATCGCGCCGGCCCACTCCAGGTCGAGGTTGGCCTCGACCTGCGCGCTGCTGTTGAAACCGGGGTCCGTCGAGCTGTACAACAACATCTTGGGGTCGTTGGGCGGCAGGTTGTAGCGCGTGCGGAAGGCGCGAAGGTCGCTCAGCAGGACATCCGATTGTCCAACGACGACGATGCTCTGGCCGGTTCCGTCGATCCCAGCCTTGTACAGCGGGGCAATGTCGTAGATGGTCCCGTAATCTTCGGGGACCAGGAAATGGGAGCCGCCGGAATTGAAATCGGGCTGGGCAACCCTGGCGAAACTCTCGGGCTTGAAATCGTGCAGGCCGATGATACCGCCAGTTACATCGGCCAGCGCTTCCGGCACCGATGGTTCGGCGGCGTTGGCGAAATGCGACACGCCGTTGACCAGAAAGCGATGGATGGGCGTATGCAGGGCCTGGGATACCTTCCCCGCCGGCCCGCTGAAGGCGACCCAGTTGCGTGCGCGCCCCGTTTCATTGACGGTGAGTCCTTGGGATGTCAGCCACGCGACCACCTTCGAGTGATCGCTGGTACTCAGACCAAATCGGTTACCGAACTCCTCGGGACTGAGCCACTGATGGAAGCGAGGCGAGGACGGGTTCTGCTGATCCGCGAGCAACCCGTCGAGTTCCGCCTGCTGGGCCGCGGACGGCTTGACCACCAGCAATATGTAGTCCATGTGCATGGCGGCATCTACTGCTCCCTGATCGAACTGAGGTTGTGCCAGGGGATGGAGGTTGCCTGCCACCACCCGGGTCCGACTGGCATCCACCGGCCGAGTGACGCGGTTGGGCGGGGCCGCCATCAAAGCGGTTGCGAATCCCGAAAACAGGATGAGTCGGATCCAGATATAGCGATTCGAAGGACTAGTCGGTGACATTCCGTACCTCCAAGACTGTTAAGAGTAGCACGCCTTGTAGAGCGGGTCTGGGTGGCTTAACCATTTTGGGGAATTCCTCACCAGTCAAGACCGCTCCCTCACGGTCGCGGCTCGGTAACTCACGCTGAATCAGCAACAACCGCAACCGAGCCGCGACCGTCAGGGAGCGGTTGCCCGCTTGAACCGCGAAATCCCCAAAACGCACCCCTCAGCAAGAGGCACACAAAAACTACGGGGCCGGCAGGTCGTCGACCCGTCCGGCGCCGCCTTCCTCCACGGCGACATATCCGCACGCCACCACGATCAGAAACACGGTGAGCACCGCGCTGTCGTTGAGGTTCACTTCGAAGACGCCACTCACCATAATCCCGATCACCGCGGCAATCCCGCCGTGCAGCAGAAAGCGCGCGTCGCTGGGGCCCGCGGGAAGCTTCCGCAGGGCGTGGAAAAAGTCATAGACGGTCAGCAGGAGCATCCAGATCATCATCAGCATCGTCGGAACACCGCGCTCCGCCGCGAACTGGAGGTAGAAATTATGTAAGTGCTGATAGAAGCCGGAAGGCAGCGGGCGCGGCGTATCGGGCGGTATGTAGTCCAGGAAGTGGTACTTCGTCTCATCCAGGCCAATGCCCAACAGCGGATGTGCCTCGATCATCCGCAAGCCGGACCGGAAGGCGATGCGGCGAAACTCGTTCGAGTCAATGTCCTTCTGAGGATGAAAAATCGAGACGAACCGGTCATGCGCCGGCCCCGGTACCAGCCAAACGAACAGGAGGATGGCGACGGGCCCTGCCGCCGCGGCCCACCGCTTCCACCACCAGAGCAGCCAGGCCCCGCCCACCGCGGTTCCGAACCACACGGTTCTCGTCTCATTCAGGACCAACACCGTCCCCAGCAGCGCGGCGCAGCCGGCCCAGATCCAGAAGGACCGGCGGTTCAAGGCGGCAAAGAACAGGAACGCCAGCAACATCAGCAGCACGATCATTTCCTGGCCGGCNNAGAAATCGACGTGCAGGACGTGGGCCTCGTGCCACTTTCGCGCGAACTGCACCATGCCGAAGAGCGCCACCGCCGCGGCCACGACGCTCCAGGATTGAATCAGGCGGCGCGCCGTGGCGACGTCCCGCACGGTCGAAAAGACGACCATAAGCACCGAGTAGATGAGGATCTTCTTCAGTTGGACCAGCCCATGCTGGGGGCTGGGAGAGAAGATCAGCGAGAGCACCGTGCCCGCCAGAAACAGTGACAGCGGCAGCCAGACGCGCGGCAGCCTCAGCTTGGCGCGCGATGCCAGGAGGGCGACCAAGGAGAGGACCAGAAGCGTCTCGGATGCCGTCAGGTTCAGCAGAATGGCGACGGCCGAGGCGAACGCCAGCCAGCATGCGATCGGATAGAGTGGCAAACCGCCAGTATGCCAGAAGTGCTGGTAGGGCAGGCCGGTGAGCTGATCGAGGGTGCTTAACCATTGGCGGGTTCCTCACCAGTCAACACCGCTCCCTCACGGTCGCGGCTCGGTAACTCACGCTGAATCAGCAACAATCGCAACCGAGCCGCGACCGTAAGGGAGCGGTTTTCGGCAAGCGCAAGTCATCACGCGGTCAGAAACCTAGTACGGCCTCTGCCCTGCCACGTTGCCTAGCGGGCTGTACCGGCAGACCCAGACTTCGCGGCCGCCGCCCCGGGCCACGGCGCATCCCACTTCGACCGTGGAGCGCCAGACGATCTGCGTATAGTGCCCGCACACGGAGTTACAGCCGTTCGAATGGTAGTCGTAGTCCAGCGATTCCGATGCCCAGTCGTGCACCACATCGTCGGGAGTCGCGCCGCCGCCCTGGATTTCGAAGAGATTCTCCCCGTGCCAGGGTTGTGACTCGTGGTAGAACTGGCGGCGCTTCGAAAGGTAGTTGGCCCAAGATTGGGCAGCCGACGCCAGACTGTCCGACCATACCAAAGGGCGCAGCTTGAACTGCGCTCGAAACGCATTATGGGCCGCCAGCATTTCGACCGCCATGGGAGACTCGCGGGCGGTTCGCGCCCCGGTCGCGGAGAGCGCCATGAGGAGGCCTACTGCGAGCCCTCGCCTGATCCCTTGGACAGCCGCCCCAACAAACGGATCTGTCCGGCGTGATACAGGTCGTGAGCTGGTGCCCCTCGGATCCAATGCAGAATCGACCGCCATCTTTTTTGATCTTCTCGCATTTCGGGCTTTAGTTCCAGCACGGCACGACGCCGGAGCCGTATCGCATCTTGCGCCAGGAATCCGCGCGCGGCCATCGAGTGTTCAGTGGCTTTCGGCGACAAGCCGACCGGGGGGTCGGCTGCGGACCAGGGGGTCCGCCCCACAACGCACCCGAAGCTGGTGCCTCCTGCCACTGATGCTGCTGACCGGATGTACCGTGGGTACGAACAATAAGCGGCCTTCCGTG